>CAZQVZ010000732.1:0-1519 GCA_964596895.1 uncultured Myxococcaceae bacterium | reverse complement strand
GGTTCGCCTCCTCCGGATTCAAGGTCGCCTCCACCGGGGCCTTCTTTGACTCCGGCCGTCTGGGCGCGCTGCCCAGGCGGTAGGCCACCCCGCCAATCAGGCGGTACTGCGGCGTGCCGGTGAGGCTCCCCAACCCAGGGCCGCCCGCCGCGAACACCTCGAGCCGTTCGTCCGCCACGTAGCGCACGGCCGCCAGCGCCTGCACGGAGATCCCCACCGACCAGGGCTCCACGTCGGTGATCACATCCAGCCCAACCCGCCACTTCTGGCTGAGCTGGCCGCTCGCGCTCACTGCCACGCCCAGCTCGTTGTTCTGACGGACCAACGGCGTGCCGAAGAGCCCGTCGATGAAGAACTGTTCGCGCAGATGGAGGTACCCGGAGAGCCCCAGCTTCACGGCCCCGTACTCACGGCCGACGCTCAGGGAGGTGCGGTAGCGCCGGCCCGGCTCGCGCAGGAGCATCCCCTCTTCGCCGAAGGGCAGCGCGACGCCGAAGCCCAGGGACGCGTCCACGCTGCTCCCTTCGTTCTGGCGAAGCAGGCCAAAGCGAACCCCGCCGATGGGCTGGCCCCAGCCGCCTCCGCTCAGGCCCGAGACCCCGGCCGATGCGAGATCGCCCTGCCCCACCTGGTTGAGCAGCACCGGCGCCTGCAACTCGAACTGCAGCCACGACAGCGGCGCCCAGGCGGCCCCCACGTGCGCCAGCGCCCGGGCGTTGAGCGCCAACCCACCGAACTCAGGCGCCACGCCGGAGATGGACGGGCGCCGCTCATACTGAGACGCCATGAACACGTGCGCCGCGCCTTTGGGCAGCAGCGCACCGGTCTCCGCGAACATCGCGTCCTGCGCCCCGGGGTTCCAGACCAGGCGGTCAATGTTGATGGGCGCCTGCGCCACCGCCACCGGCGCGGCGAGCGTCAAGGCCATGACGCCTGCTCCAAGAAGCGAACGAAGGAGTCCCAGCGACAAGTGGGAGTGGGTTGTGTGGGCAGGGCTCATGCGCGGCGCAGTTTGCAAGGCGCACGCCCACGTCCCGCCGACACCTCCGCGCGCGACGCCACCTCTGGTGCAAGGGAGAGGAGCGCCTTTCGGGGTGGGTCGCAGGTGCCGGCAGGGTCTGCTCCCACCCGCCGCGACGGTGCCCGGCACACTGGAGGCGCAGCGCGGCAAATGACCTCCGGGCGTTCACTCGCGCAGCCCACCAGGTAGACGGCCATGGCATGTTCACGACCTTTCGAGGAGCCCTCTCAATGCGTGCAGCGGTGGTGGTGGTGCTGGGGGTCGCGGTGGTGTTCGGGGCCATGGCGGCCTGCAGCTCGGAGCCAGAGCCCCAGCCCTTCCCGCCGGACGCAGGCACAGACACAGACACAGACGCCGGCCTGAAGCCAGACGCCGGCGCCGAACCCGACGCGGGCGAGACCCGGGACGCAGGCGAAGAGCCCGACGCGGGCGAGCCCGACGCGGGTGAGCCGGACGCAGGCCCCGTGGACGCGGGCTGCCCCCCGGACGCAGGCAACC
>CAZQVZ010000731.1:0-1532 GCA_964596895.1 uncultured Myxococcaceae bacterium | reverse complement strand
TCCTGCTCGCCGGGCCTGAGGTGGGCGGCGCCACCTTGTCGCGCTTCTTCATCCTGCACGTGATGGTGCTGCCCTTGCTCATCCTGGGCTTCGTGGGGCACCACCTGTACCTGGTGATGCTGCACGGCATCTCCGAGCCGCCGGTGAGCGGACGGCCGGTGGACAAGCGCACCTACCGCGCCTGGTACAAAGCTCAGAAGGAGCGCTTCGGCATTCGCTACGTGCCGGACGCCGCCTGGCGCGAGGCGCTGGTGGCGGTGGGGGTGGTGGCGGTGGTGTTCGCGCTGGCCTTGACCCTGGGCCCCAGAGGTCCGGGCCCCCTGCCAGACCCGACGAGGCTGCACGCGGAGCCGGCGCCGGACTGGTACCTGCGGTGGTGGTACGCGCTCTTGTTCCTCAAGCCCCGGAGCCTCGAGGCCTTCGTGATGGTCTACGGGCCGCTGCTGGTCCTGGCGGGGATGTTCGCGCTGCCGGTCCTCTTCGGCGGGGGCGAGCGCACCCTGATGCGGCGGCCGTGGGCGCCGGTGACGGTGGCGCTGGTGGCGGTGTCGCTCTTCTCGCTGACCCTGCTCGGGCAGTCCTCGCCGTGGACGCCGCCAGAGGACGCGAAGCCGCTGTCAGCGAAGCGGTTGGGCGTGCCGGTGGAGGACCCGGTGGTCGAAGGCGCGCGCGTCTTCCACCACCGCGGCTGCATGTATTGCCACCGGGTGCTGGACGAAGGCGGCCGGTGGGGCCCGGACCTCACCCACCTCTCCTTGCGGCTGTCTCGGGAGGAGACCGCGGTGCGCATCGTGATGGGGTTCGGGGACATGCCCGCCTACGGCGGGGTGCTGAAGGAGGCGGAGCTGGATTTGCTGTTGGGCTTCCTCTGGGCCCTGCCCGACGCGCCCAGGGCCGCGCAGAAGGGAGAGGCCCCGTGACGCGCAGGGACTCCCCTCGCCCCCCCGGAGAGGGCCAGGGTGAGGCGCTGGAAGTGGGGCAACGCACCGCCCCCTTCTTCGGCCTCCTCGCGGCGCTCACCACCACCGCCTGCTCCGGTCCCCAGCGCGCGCTCGCTCCGCAGGGGCCCGCCGCGCAGGAGCTGACCTGGCTCACCTTCGCGCTCTTCGTTGGCGTGGGCGTTCCCACGCTGGTGGTGTTCGCCCTGTGGGCCTACGGCCTGTGGCGCGGGGTGGCCCGTGGCCGCAGCAGGAGCGCAGAGCCGGCCCCGGCCTCCCCGCCTTCGCCCACCGAAGAGCGCGCGCTCGCCGTGGGCGCGGTGGTCGTCCTCGCCATCCTGGTGGTGCTGCTCGCCCTGAGCGTGCGCACCGGCGGGCGGGTGCTGGCCGCGCCCACCGACGCAGACGTGGAGATAGAGGTCGTGGCCCACCAGTTCTGGTGGGAGGTGCGCTACCCGCGCCACGGCGTGGTGACCGCGAACGAGCTGGTCATCCCGGCGGGGGAGAAGGTGGCGCTCTCCCTGGCCACCGCGGACGTCATCCACTCCTTCTGGGTGCCCGAGCTGCACGGCAAGCGGGACATGACCCCGGGCC
>CAZQVZ010000730.1:0-1534 GCA_964596895.1 uncultured Myxococcaceae bacterium | reverse complement strand
AACGACAAGCCGGTCCTCCTCTACAAGGAGCTCGTGTTCGAGAACTCCATCGACATCGGGGACGCCCTCTTCCCCTGACGTCATTCGCGAGGCTCAGCCCCCGCGGACCGCCATCACGGTGACCTCGTCGCGGTCGTGGTAGAGCTGCCGCATCCGTACGTTCCGCCAGCCGGCGTCCTCCAGGGTGGCGCGGGCACGGCGCAGGATGGGCAGCTTGTCCTTCATGGGCAGCTTGAGGTTGGCCACGAGGATCGTGGCCCACCCGCGCCGGCCCCACTTGGCCAACAGCTGCGCCACCTCCAGCGGCCGCCACGCCATGTCGCAGAAGAGCCAATCCACGGGCTCGTCCGGCGCGTACGCGAAGGCGCTGTCCTTTACGTGCCGGACCTTCGGGTGCCGCGACAGCTCCGGGCTCAGGTTGGCGGGATCCACGGCGACGACCCGCGCGCCCCGGGCGACCAACCGCTGCGTCCAGCCGCCCGGCGCGGCGCCCAGGTCCGCGCAGACCTCACCTCGCCCCGGCGCCTGGCCCAACGTCTCCAGCGCCTCCTCCAGCTTCATGGCCGCGCGAGACGGCGCGTCCTTCTCCCTGCGCATCCGCATCCGCCCGCCGGGCGCCAGGGACAACGCGTCCTGCGCCTTCACCGCGCCGAAGAGCCACACCCCTTCGTCCGCGGCCACCCACTGCGCGAGCAGCCCGCCCCCATCCCGCGCCCGCTGGGCGCTCGCCGCTCGCTGGGAGTCCGGAACCGCGGCGCTCAAGGCCTCTGCGAAGGTTTCCGCGGCGGCCGACTGCGAGAGCGCCCGCGGCGCGTCCACCGCCCAGCCCTGCACGTGCACGGCCCTTCCCCGCGCGACTCCGCCCACCAGCGCCACCAGCGTCGATGGCGAGGGGAGCTGTGCGCCCTCCCAGAGCAGCTCGAACGCGGCGCGCGCGAAGGCGGGCGGGTGCCCCTTCGGCCACTTCTTCGAGGAGACGAGCGCAGGGCCCATGACGGAAGGCTCGGACCCCTGCTCGGCGAGCTCTGCGTGGAGGAAGGGTTCGAAGCCCGCTCGGCAGGTCCAGACGAACGCACCCACAGGGGGAGGACGAACGCGCCGGGGAACGGTATGAACCGGCGCGGAATCCGGCGGCGCAGCGGGCGTATTTCTCCGTCGTCGGGGCATTGCGCGATTCTCATTACGGCTTAGTGTGTGCCGACCACCCCGTCGTACAGGGCCCCGCATCAATGATCGAGTGGACTCTCCGCAGACTCATCGGGACGAAGAACGAGCGCGAGCTGAAGAAGGCGCGCGCCGTGGTCGCCCGTATCAACGACCTCGAGGCGCAGGTCCAGTCCCTGAAGGACGCGGACTTCCCCCTCCGCAGCCAAAAGCTCCGCGAGGAGATCCAGAACGGCCGCTCCCTGGACGACGTGCTCCCGGAGGCCTTCGCGCTCACCCGGGAGGCGGCGAAGCGGGCCATTGGCCAGCGGCACTTCGACGTGCAGCTCATCGGCGGGATGTTCCTGCACCAGGGCTGCATCGCGGAGAT
>CAZQVZ010000729.1:0-1535 GCA_964596895.1 uncultured Myxococcaceae bacterium | reverse complement strand
ACGAGGTGCTGGAGGCGCGGGTGCAGGCGCGCACGAAGGACCTCGCGCGGCTGAACGTGGAGTTGGAGGAGCGCGAGCGCGCGCGGGCCCATGCCCTGCGCAAGGCGCTCACCGCGCAGGAGGAGGAGCGCCGCCGCATCGCCCGCGAACTGCACGACGAGACCAGCCAGTCCCTGGCCGCCCTGGCGATGAGCCTGGAGGAGGTGTCTCCGGACGGCGCGGCGCTGGCGCGCAGGACCCTGGAGGCGGTGCACGGGCTGTGCGTCAACTTGAGGCCGCCTGTGCTCGACGACCTCGGGCTCACCACCGCCATCGAGTGGTGCGCGCAGCGGACGCTGGCAGCGCGCGGGGTGAAGGTGCGCTGCGAGTTCGACGGGCTGGAGGGCCCGAGGCTGCCCGCGGAGGTGGAGATCGCCGTCTTCCGGTGCGCGCAGGAGGCGCTGACGAACATCGCCCGGCACGCGCGGGCGTCCACGGTGCTGGTGCAGTGCGCGAGGCAGGGCGGCACCCTCACCCTGGAGGTCGAAGACGACGGGGAGGGGTTCGACCCCGGGAGCGTGGGGCCGCCGGATGAGAAGGGCAGGGGCCTGGGCCTGCTCGGGATGCGGGAGCGGGTGGACTTGTTGGGCGGCGCGGTGGAGGTGAGCAGCGCGCCGGGCGAAGGCACGCGGGTGGTGATGACGGTGCCCATTCCGAAGGAGGCAGAGCCATGTCAGCCATCCGCGTGATGTTGGCGGACGACCACCAGATCCTGCGCGAGGGCGTGCGGGCCCTGCTCTCCCGGGCGGAGGATCTCGAGGTGGTGGGAGAGGCCGCGGACGGGCGCAGCGCCATCGACCTGTGCAAGCGGCTGGACCCGGACGTGGTGGTGATGGACATCCACATGCCCGGGCTCGGAGGGCTGGAGGCGACCCTGGAGATCCGCAAGCAGTCGCCGCGGGTGAAGATCCTCGTGCTCACACAGTACGAAGACGGGGAGTACGTGCGCCGGTTCCTCAAGAGCGGCGCCTCCGGCTTCGTGCTCAAGCGCGCCGCCGGCGCAGCGCTGGTGGACGCCATCCGCGCGGTGTCGAAGGGCGGGCTGGTGCTGGACCCCGAAATCGCCCGGGACGCGCTCTTCGAGCCACAGGTGGCGCACGCGCAGGCGGGCAACGCCGCCTACGAGACGCTGAGCGACCGCGAGAAGCAGGTGTTCAAGCTCGTCGCCGAAGGCGGCAGCAACAAGGACGTGGCCGAGGTGCTGGGCATCAGCGTGAAGACGGCGATGAAGCACCGCGAGCGGGTGATGGAGAAGCTGGACCTGCACAACCGCACCGAATTGGTGCGGCTGGCGCTGAAGCTCGGGGTCATCCGCATCGACGCGTGAGGGCGGGGGCATACGGACTTTTCCCCACGCCCCCTGCGCACTCAAACCCCGTCGGGTGGGGGTTCGGCCGGATTCGCAGAAAGGCCCCCGAAGGTACCTTGCGCTCAACCTCGCAGTTGAAAGGAGCAGCGCCATGAAACGGTACAACGGTGGTGAGCAGGTCCCCGGT
>CAZQVZ010000728.1:0-1537 GCA_964596895.1 uncultured Myxococcaceae bacterium | reverse complement strand
ACCAGGACCCGGTGCTCTCGCGGGTGAAGCTCATCGCCGAGCCGTGGGACATCGGGATGGGGGGGTACCAGGTGGCCAACTTCCCGGTGGGCTGGCACGAATGGAACGGCAAGTACCGGGACACGCTGCGCCGCTACTGGAAGGGTGACGAGCGGCAGATCTCCGACGTGGGCTGGCGGCTCACCGGTTCGTCGGACCTCTACCAGCTGGGCGGCAGGCGCCCGCAGGCCAGCGTGAACTTCATCACCGCGCACGACGGGTTCACCCTCAACGACCTCGTCTCCTACGACCACAAGCACAACGAGGCGAACGGCGAGGGCAACCGCGACGGCTCCAACGACGACCACTCCTGGAACCACGGCGTGGAGGGGCCCACGGACGACCCGAAGATCGTGAAGCTCCGCGAGCAGCAGAAGCGGAACTTCCTCGCCTCGCTCTTCCTGTCGCAGGGCATCCCCATGCTCCTGATGGGAGACGAAGTCGCGCGCACGCAGAACGGCAACAACAACGCCTACTGCCAGGACAACGAGCTGTCGTGGATGAAGTGGGACCACGACGAGGCGCAGCGGTCGCTGCTGGAGTTCACGAAGCGGATGATCCGCCTGCGGCGAGACGAGCCGGTGCTGCAGCGGCGCAAGTTCTTCCAGGGCGCGCACATCTGGGATTCGGAGCTGAAGGACCTGGCGTGGTTCCGGCCGGACGGCAAGGAGATGAAGCGCGAGGACTGGGAGCTGCCGTTCACCCGGTCCATCGGCTTTCTGCTCGGCGGGGACGCCATCCCCACCTCGGACGAACAGGGCAACCGGGTGGTGGGGGACACGCTCCTGGTCCTGATGAACGCGCACCACGAGGCGCTGAAGTTCACCCTCCCGGACATCGAGTGGGGCCAGGACTGGCAGCTGGTGGAGGACACCGCGCCCCACTCGCCCGAGCTGCGGCCCACCACGCCCGCGGGCGGGAAGGTGGAGGTAGCGGGGCGGTCGCTCGTCATCCTGCGGCGGCCTGCGGCCAGTTAGTTTATGGTCGCGCCGTCCATGAGCCAGACCTCCTCCGACGGCATCCGCATCACCGTGCGCCCGGCCTTCTGGCCGGAGCGGTCCAACCCGGAGTCGTCGCAGTTCGCGTTCATGTACTCGGTGGAGATCACCAACGAAGGCACGCAGCCGGCGCAGCTCCGCAGCCGGCACTGGATCATCACCGACGCCAACGGGCGGGTGGAGGAGGTCCGCGGCGAGGGCGTGGTGGGCAAGCAGCCGAAGCTGAACCCGGGCGAGAAGTTCGAGTACACGAGCTGGGCGATGCTGCGCACGCCGTTCGGGACGATGCGCGGCGCCTACTTCATGACCCGGCCGGACGGGACGCGCTTCGAGGCGAAGATCGGCGAGTTCGCGCTGACCCAGCCGCACGCCCTGCACTGAGGGCGCTCTGGTGAGCACGCCGCCTTCGGGGACGGAGCCCCACCGGAAGCCGGGGCTGCTCCTGGTCAACCTGGGGACGCCGGATGCGCCGCGCACGCCGGAGGTCCGGCGGTACCTCC
>CAZQVZ010000727.1:0-1554 GCA_964596895.1 uncultured Myxococcaceae bacterium | reverse complement strand
GTAACCGTTCACGGGGATCAGCAGAGCGCATGGGTGTGATCAGGTCGCTCAATGGCACAGAGGGCGGGTGGATCGACTCGGCTGGCCGCGCATGATCTCCTCCGCATGTGGACCCTCGCGACCAGCGCATCGCCGAGCTTGAAGCGCTCGTGACCAGGCTGCTGGTGCGAATCGAAGCGCAGGACAAGCGCATCGCCGAGCAGGACGTGAGGATCGCGGAGTTGGAGGCGCAGCTGCGGCAGAACTCCAGCAACTCGTCGAAGCCGCCGTCGTCGGACCCGCCGGGGACTCCGGGCAAGAAGTTCGAGCCGACGGGAAGGAAGCCGGGCGGACAGCCCGGACACAAGGGTACAAAGAGGGAGCTCGTCGCGCCGGAGAAGGTGAACCAGTTCGTGCCCGCGCCCGATGGTTGCTCCCGCTGCGACCGCGAACTGCTGCAGGTCGGCGGCGGAATTGGCCGCGGCCATCAGGTCATCGAACTGCCGAAGGTGGTCCCGCACGTCACGCAGTATGACCTCGGCGCTGGCTACTGCGCCTGCTGCGACCAGTGGACGACGGCCTCGCTGCCGGACGGCGTGCCGGAGAGCATGTTCGGTCCGCGGCTCACCGCCTTCATCGCGCTGTGCACCGGCAAGTATCGACTCTCGAAGCGGGTCGCACAGGAGTTGCTGGCAGACGTGCTCGGCGTGGAGGTCGCCCTGGGCTCCATCTCGAAGATGGAGCAGACGGTGAGCGCTTCGGTCGCCGCGGCCGTCGAGGAGGCGCGCACGCACGTGCAGTCGCAACCCGCCGTGCACCAGGACGAGACGGGCTGGTGGCAGACGCACAACCGAGCGTGGCTCTGGGTCGCCACCACCGCCGCGGTGGCGGTCTTCCTCATCGTGAAGAGTCGCGGAAAGGCCGTCGCGAAGCAGATGCTGGGCGAGCACTTCGAGGGGACGCTCATCTCCGACCGCTGGTGCGCCTACAACTGGGTGGACGCGCTGCGCCGGCAGGTCTGCTGGGCTCACCTGAAGCGCGAGTTCGAGGGCTTCGTCGAGCGTGGCGGGGAGGCGAAGCGGGTTGGCGAACTGCTCCTCGCCGAGATGGCGATGATGTTCGAGTGGTGGCACCACGCCCGCGACGGCACCATCCAACGCGCCACCTTCCAGAAGAAGATGCGTCCGCTGATGAAGGAGGTCGAACGGCTCCTGCATGAAGCCGCGGTGTGCCCGAACGCCAGAGTGGCGGGCACCTCGCGCGAGATTCTCAAGCTCGCCGACAGCCTGTGGACCTTCGTCTACGTGGACGGCGTCGAGCCGACGAACAACCTGGCCGAGCGCGAACTGCGCCACGCGGTCATCTGGCGGAAGACCAGCTTCGGGACCCACAGCGAGAGCGGCAGTCGCTTCGTCGAACGCATCCTCACGGTGGTCATGTCCCTCAGGAAGCAGGAGCGGAACGTGTTGGAGTACCTGGCCGCGGCCGGCGAGGCGCGGCTGCACCGTCGGAACCCGCCATCCCTGCTCCCGGTGTGAAGCCATCAGCTCACGCCCAAGCCCCGTGAACGGTTAC
>CAZQVZ010000726.1:0-1557 GCA_964596895.1 uncultured Myxococcaceae bacterium | reverse complement strand
CTGCGTCATGATTCCCCCTCGAGCCATGGCAGTCGACTCTGCCTCGCCCGTACCCCTCTGCACGTGCATCGAATCGTGCATTCTCACGATCGGCTGCGCTGTTGCACGATCGGGGGATTCGGGCGAAGTCGCCGGCCAAAAGCGGGGAAGCGAGATGGGCCTGGCGCGCAGTCGAGGGGCCCCCCCCCCCGGGGGCGGGGGGCGGGGGCGGGGCCGCGGGGGCCTCCTGCTCCGGCGCGGCGGCGACGGGCGCGGCCTCGGCCTCTGCCTGTGGCGCGGAAGGCGGCGGGGCCTCGGGCGCGGCCGGCGGCTGCGCGGGCGGCGCCGGGGGCGCGTCCGTCGCTGCGGCGCGGCGGCGGACCACGAAGCCCTTCGCCTGGACCACGGGCTCTGGCGCCTTCGGCTTGCGCTTGGCGAGGATGGCAGAGATGGCAGCCTCCGCCTGATCGTCCTCGATGGAGCTCGAGTGGCTCTTCACGTCGTAGCCAAGCGAGATGAGCTCGGCCACGACTTCCTTGTTGTCGAGCTCGACGCCCTGCGCCTTGAGCTCCTTCGCCACTTCATGAACGCGCTTCTTCGACATACCCCTAGCCTTCTGGCGCTGCGTCTTTACGTCGGGGCGCAGCATCTAGCCCAATTTCACCGTCCTGCAAACCGGCCCCCGAAAGCGCCTGAGCGAGCCTTCGGGGATCCACCTTGCGGGCCCTGCCCCGGAAGGCCCTCCCAAAGGCCTTCCGCTTCACCGCCGCCTCCACACAACCAGGACCGCAGAGCCACGCCCCGCGGCCAGGGGAGGCGCCGGAGACATCCGGCACCACCTCGCCACCCTCGCCGCCGCCCTCGCCCTCCTGCTCCAGCACCACGACCCGAAACAGCGCCCCCCGCTCCTTCTTCTGCCCGCACCCCACACAGGTGCGGATGGGAACGTGGGTCATGGCAAACAGCTAGGCCTCGGCCTTTGCTTCCCCGCTCTCGGAGCCACCTTCGGCTCCTGCGAGCGGCGCCAGGGCCGCGCGCTCGGCGTTGAGCTCTGCGCGGAGCTTTGCCTCTTCTAGGAGGTAGTTCTCCGCGGCGCTCTTCACCTGGCGCGCCTTCTTGATACCCAGCCCGGGGACATCTCCCAGCTTCTGGATGTCCTTCTCGTTGGCGATGTCCTCCACCGTGAGGTAGCCGGAGGCGGCGAACTGCTCAATCGTCTTCTCGCCGACCCCGCGGACGCGCAGCAGCCGCTCCTGCTGGGTGAGCTCGTCGGGGTGCCGCCGCGCCTCGGCGATGCGGGCGCGCTCGCGCTCCTCCTCCAGGCGGGCGAGCTCGATGGAGTCGTCCACCATGCGGCTCCGGGCGGCCTCCTGCATGGCAGGGATCTTCGCCACGTCGATGCCGGGGATCTGCGCCAGCACCTCCGGGTTGGCCTCGGCGATGTCCCGGGACTGCCTGAAGCCGTGCGCGTACAGGGTTTCGATGAGGATGTCGGAGACGCCGGGGAGCGCGCCGAGCGACTGGTTGGCGAACTCGCGCATCTCCTTCACGCGGCTCTCGCTGTTGATGTCCAGCTTC
>CAZQVZ010000725.1:0-1563 GCA_964596895.1 uncultured Myxococcaceae bacterium | reverse complement strand
CGTCTCCAAGGCCTTCGGGGAGATCCTGGGCCGCTTCTACCACGACGAGCACGGCTTGGACTTCATCGCGTTGCGCATCGGCTGGATGTCCGGCGACCCCACGTTGACCGACGAGGACGTGCTGCGGGCGATGTGGCTGAGCGAGGACGACACCGAGCAGGTCTTCCGCCGCGCGATCGAGGCCGAGGTCACCTTCGGGCTCTACTACGCAGTCTCCGACAACCCCAACCGACGCTGGGACCTCACCAACACCATGCTCGACCTCGGCTACCGCCCCCAGGACTCCTGGACGGACCTCTCCGGCGAGCAGGAGGACATCGTGGAGGGCGGGGCACCGGTGCGGGACGACTGGCCAGAGGACTCCTGAGGCCGTCCGATCGCCTCCTAGCGGGGCACAGACGCGAGTTCGTAGAAGTCTTCCGGCATCGGAGGACAGACTTGTTGGACTTCGGGGACGCGGGCGGGCGGTACCGAGTTGAAAGGCTGCCACAAGCCTTCAGTCACTCCGAACCCGGCGATCCAGGTGTCCGGTGAAGGCGGCGGCTCGATCTCGTACCCAAGTTCAGTCAGGCACGGGGCGACGTCGGTAGTGAGATGTTCATACCACGCGTGAAGTTGCGTGGTGTTGTAGGGCTGGTAGTACTTGGGCGACGGCGGGTACCTAGCCCGGCACTGATAGTGCGCCTCAGCGGCTGCCTGCGCTTGGTCAGCCTCTGAGCACAGTGACAGGCCGCCCTCGCCGGTCAAAATCGCCGGGAAGCCCCGTTCGTTGAGGCACACTCCACGTACACGGCGTTTGCCTCCTCCGGACGTATTTCGCGAACCATCGCTTCTGGCGCGGGTGGATCCCCTTCGCCGTACCAGCCGAGGTCCAGCCACTCCTCACGAGTGATCGTCTCCGCAACCTCGTCATCTACCTCGACGACTGAGGACGCGTCAGTTGCCTGCTCTGACGGCGCAGTCTCCGGCTGCGCAGACGGGGCTGTCTCTGGCTGTTCAGACGGGGCAGCGGAGGTCTCCCCGGGAAGGGGTGCCTCAGGCAGCTGCGAGCTCACGCCGCGCCCGTCACAGCCAGCGATCATTAACAGACCCCAAGCCCCCAGAGGGGCCCACCACCGAAGAGACCCTCTGCCAAGAATGGGCGGCATTAGACGGGACGGATCAAGCAGCTGGCTACTGGGCTCCCGTTCCAAGGTTCTGTCGAGCCATTGGACGCCCACCACCGCGCCTGCTGGAACGCGGAAACCACCAAGGGAGTTGCCAACTTGCGCAACGTTTCGCTCCTTTACCATGCGGCCGACGGAACAAGATTCCCAGCGTGCCTACTCATAGACCACACCCCCAGGGGCGGTGACTGGCTGTGGGCGCGCCGCCCCGGCCGACGGCGACGGGGCGGCATCTGGACAATTCGCGTGTCACTCACGTCGGCCGGCCGACTCGATCGCCGAGCCCCTCCCTACCGGAACGCCGCGTGCCCCGTCACGGCCTGGCCGATGATCAGCTGGTGGACCTCGGAGGTGCCCTCGTAGGTCAGCACCGACTCCAGGTTGTTGGCGTGCCGCA
>CAZQVZ010000724.1:0-1585 GCA_964596895.1 uncultured Myxococcaceae bacterium | reverse complement strand
GAGTTCCAGAAGAAGCTGGACGAGTCCGCGCAGGAGTCCGAGGCCGCGCTCGTGGACCTGGAGCAGGCCATCAGCCAGGCGGACGAGACGACGAAGCAGGCGGCGCAGGTCCTGGGGACGAAGCCGGCTGACAAGCCAGCAGACGAGGACGACGAGCCCCCACCTTCAGGGGCCTGACCTCCTTTCACCTGTACCGGCAGTCGGGGCTCGGCTAGAGGGGCGCGCATGGCCGAGCGACTGCAGAAGTTCCTCTCCCGCGCCGGGGTGGCCTCGCGCCGCCACGCCGAGGAGCTGATCGAACAGGGGCGGGTGAGCGTCAACAACGTGGTCGTGCGCGAGCTCGGGACCAAGGTCGAGCCCGGCAAGGATCTCGTCACCGTGGACGGCAAGCTGGTGTCCCTGCCGGAGCAGCACACCTACGTCGTGCTCTACAAGCCGCCCGGGGTGGTGACCACGCTGGAGGATCCGCAGGGGCGGCCCACGGTGGCGGAGTACGTGACCGAGTTCGGCCGGCGGATCTACCCGGTGGGCCGGCTGGACTTCGACGCCGAAGGCGCGCTCTTGCTCACCGATGACGGGGACCTCGCGCACGCGTTGACGCACCCGAAGTTCCAGGTGCCGAGGACGTATCTGGCGAAGGTGAAGGGGGAGCCCACCGAGGCGTCCCTGCAGCGCCTGGTGGACGGCGTGCGGCTCGAGGACGGCCCCGCGAAGGCCGCCGAGGCGTCGGTCTTCGAGGCCGCGGAGCGGAACACCTGGATCAAGCTGGTGGTGACCGAAGGCCGCCAGCACCTGGTGAAGCGGCTGTGCGCTGCCATTGGGCATCCGGTGGGGCGCCTTTTCCGGCCGGCCCACGCGACCATCGGGGTGCAGGGGCTGAAGCCCGGTGAGGTGCGGGCCCTGTCGAGCAACGAGGTCGAGCGGGTGAAGGCGGTGGCCGCTGGCCAGCCGGTGCCGGAGCCGTCCATGTCGCTGCCTGCGCGGCGGCATGGGCACGGCGCGCCCACGCCGGGCGGAGAGTTCGGGGATGAGGACGTGATGCCCGAGCGGCCAGCGCGCGGCAAGAGCGCTGGGCCGGCGCGCGGTGGGGCCCGGACGGGCGGGGGCCGCACGGCTGGGGGTGCCGAGCGTGGGACCGGCGCAGGTCGCGGCACCGGCGCGAAGCGGGGGACCGGCGCGGCGGGTGGCGCGCGCAAGACGTTCGGCGGCGCGCGGCGCAGCGAGGGCGAGGGCGGCGGTCGCGCTGCATTCAGTGGGACGCGGCGCGTGGAGGGCACGGGCGGCGGGCGCTCCGGCGCGGGCGAAGGGACGCGTGGTCCGCGGGCCGGTGGCACGGGCCGCTTTGGTGCGAGCGAGGGTTCTCGTGCGCCGCGCACGGGTGGCACGGGCCGCTTCGGCGCGAGCGAGGGTTCTCGTGCGCCGCGCACGGGAGGCACGGGCCGCTTCGGCGCGAGCGAGGGTTCTCGCACGCCGCGCACGGGTGGCACGGGCCGCTTTGGTGCGGGCGAGGGTTCGCGGACGCCGCGCACGGGTGGCACGGGCCGCTTTGGTGCGAGCGAGGGTTCTCGTGCGCCGCGCACGGGTG
>CAZQVZ010000723.1:0-1586 GCA_964596895.1 uncultured Myxococcaceae bacterium | reverse complement strand
TCTTCGACAAGACCGGCACCCTGACGCTGGGCCGGCTGGAGCTCTCGGACCGCCAGGCGGTGGAGCGGCTCGACGAGCCGACGCGCGACGCCTGCTTCTCCATGGCCGCGCGCTCCAACCACCCGGTGAGCCGCGCGCTTTCAGACGTCCTCTCCCGCGCCGGCGGGCGCTTCGGTGAGGCGCAGGTGGAGGAGCTTCCGGGCCGGGGGCTGCAGTGGCGGCGCGAAGACGGGGTGTGGCGGCTGGGCAGGCCGCAGTGGGCCCTCTCCGCCGTGCCGGCTCTCCCGCCGGCGACGGAGCGTCCCGCGACCCGGGAGGACCCGGTGACGGTGCTCTCACACGACGGCGTGGAGGTGGCCCGCTTCCACCTGCGAGAAGCGCTCCGCCCCGACGCGCGCCGCGAGTTGACCGCGCTCAAGGACTGCGGCCTCGAGGTCTGGCTCGTGTCCGGGGATGCGCCAGAGCGGGTCTCGAGAATGGCGGAGGCGTTGGGGGTGCCCGGGGCGCGCGCGCTCGGCGGACAGCGGCCCGAGGACAAGGCGCGCGTCGTCGCCGCGGTGGGCGCGCAGGACGCGCTGTTTCTGGGGGATGGCGTGAACGACGCGCTCGCCTTCGACGCGGCGCTGTGCGCGGGCACCCCGGCGGTGGACCGGCCGGTGATGCCCGGCCGCGCGGACTTCTTCCTGCTCGGGGAAGGGGTGGGCGGCGTGCGCGCGCTCCTGGAGGGGGCCCACGCCCTCCGCCGGGTGGTGCGCCGCGTCCTGGGGGTCACCCTGCTCTACAACCTCGTGGTCATCGGCCTGTGCCTCGCCGGGTGGATGACGCCCCTGCGCGCCGCGGTGGCGATGCCGGTCTCCTCGCTCACCGCCATCCTGAGCGTGGTCCTCTCGCTGTCGGGCAGGCGCGGGGCGCAGGCGGGCGCGAACGCCCGGGACCCCGACGCGCGGGGGCCGAGCGCCGCCGCCAGGCCCGCGTCCCTGCCGGAGGTGGCGGCGTGAACGTGCTCGTGCTCCAGGTGTTCGTGTCCCTGATGCTGGTCGCAGGCTCGGTGCTCCTGTTCCTGGTGAGCGCCCGGCTGCGCGACCACGAGCACGCGGACCGGCTGTCCCTGCTTCCCCTCGAAGACGAAGAGCAGTCCCCCGAACCCAAGCCGCAGCCAGAGGTAACGCCTTGAGTCCTTCCGCCGCCGCAACCGAACAACGCATCGTCTACGACGACGCCATCGTCCGCCGCTTCCTCTGGGCCTCGGTGCTCTTCGGCCTCGTGGGCATGAGCGTGGGCGCGCTCGTCGCATCCCAGCTCGCCTGGTTCCAGGCCAACTTCGACGTGCCCTGGCTGACCTTCAGCCGGCTGCGCCCCTTGCACACCAACGCGGTCATCTTCGCGTTCGTGGGCAACATGATGTTCGCGGGCATCTACTACTCGTCGCAGCGCCTGCTGAAGACGCGGATGGCGTCGGACGCGCTGAGCAAGCTCCACTTCTGGGGCTGGCAGCTCATCATCCTCGCCGCCGCCATCACCCTGCCGCTGGGCCTCTCCACGTCCAAGGAGTACGCGGAGCTGGAGTGGCCCATCGACCTCGCCAT
>CAZQVZ010000722.1:0-1602 GCA_964596895.1 uncultured Myxococcaceae bacterium | reverse complement strand
CCACCCACACCGACGAGCAGTTGGACCGGGTGCTGGAGCTGTTCGAGAAGTTCGGCAAGAAGCTGAAGATCATCCCCGAGACGCGGCCGGAGTCGTACACGCCGGTGAAGATCGCCCGGCCGGGCACCTTCGTGATCCGCAACGAGGCCTCCAACCGTTGGGCCGCGGCGTCTGCCGGGCTGCTCGCGGACAAGGGGCTGTCCCTGGAGCAGATCGCCCGGATGAGCTCGAAGGACGTGGCCAACAAGGTGTTCGACACGGTGGAGGCCATCACCTGGCGCGCTGCGAACCTGCAGCCCGAGGACCTCAAGCGGCTGGGCACGGCGCCCCTGCGGCTGTGGGAGAAGCGCAACGACCTGCGCGATCTGCCCGGGCTTCTCCTCGAGAAGGGCGCCAACTTCTTCATGAAGAACGGCAAGAGCCCGGAGGCTTGAGCACATGGCCCAGGCCGCGAAGAGAGTCACCCCCGAGCCCTCCCCCGCCCTCACTGCCCACGACGTCGCGGTGACGCCGGTGCAGTCGAAGGCGGACCGGGAGGCGTTCATCCGCTTCCCCTACGCCCTCTACAAGGCTGATCCGAACTGGGTGCCGCCGCTGATGATGGAGCGGCGGGACTTCCTCGACCCGTCGAAGAACCCCTGGTTCGAGTTCGGGACGGTGGAGCTGTTCCTCGCCCGGCGGGGCGGTGAGGTGGTGGGCCGCATCGCCGCCGTCAACGACCCGCACTACAACGCGTTCCACGACACCGCGTGGGGCTTCTTCGGGATGTTCGAGTCGGTGAACGACCCGCAGGTGGCCAGGGGGCTGTTCGACGCCGCGGCGCAGTGGTGCCGGGGCCAGGGCTTCGCCACGATGATGGGGCCGGTGAACTTCAGCACCAACTACGAGTGCTCCACCCTCATCGAAGGGTTCGACGCGCCGCCGGTGGTGATGATGGCCTACAACCCGCGCTACTACCCGGCGTTGTACGACGCCTGCGGGTTCAAGAAGGCGAAGGACCTGTACGCGTGGGAGCTGTCCTCCGCGGTGGCGCCGCCGGAGCGGGTGGTCCGGGTGGCGGAGAAGCTCCGGACGCGGGAGGGCATCGTGGTCCGGCCGGTGCGGCTTGCGGACTACGAGAACGAGGTCCGGCGCATCAAGGACATCTACAACGCGGCCTGGGAGAAGAACTGGGGCTTCGTCCCCTTCACCGAGAAGGAGTTCGACCACCTCGCGAAGGACCTCAAGCAGATGGTGGTGCCGGACCTGCTGCTCATCGCCGAGGTGAAGGGCGAGCCGGTGGCGTTCTCGATGACCATCCCGGACGCCAACGTCGCCTTCAAGGCGGCGGGCGGCAGGCTCACCCACTACGGGCTGCCCATTGGCCTGGTGAAGCTCGTGATGGCGGCGCGGAAGATCAAGCGGCTGCGGCTGGTGACCCTGGGCATCAAGGCCGGGTACCGGCGCCGTGGCATCGACGCGATCTTGTACCTGGACACGCTGAAGACCGCGCGGAAGCTCGGGTACACCGGCGGGGAGATCTCCTGGACGCTCGAGGACAATGACCTGGTGAACCGGGCCATCGAGTCCATGGGCGGGCGCAAGTACAAGACCTACCGGCTG
>CAZQVZ010000721.1:0-1607 GCA_964596895.1 uncultured Myxococcaceae bacterium | reverse complement strand
TGTTGTAGCCGAAGGTCGAGCCGCGCTCGGTGACGAGCACGTTGGGGTTGCCCGCGTCGAACGCCTTCCGCGCGCTCTGGACGATGTCCTTCGGCGCAACGAACTGGCCCTTCTTGAGGTTCACCCCGCGGCCCGTCTTCGCCACCGCCTCCACCAGGTCCGTCTGGCGGCAGAGGAAGGCGGGGATCTGCAGCACGTCCACCACCTCCGCCACCGGCGCCACCTGCGACACGTCGTGCACGTCGGTGAGGACCGGCACGCCCACGCGCTCCTTCACGCTGGCCAGGACGCGCAAGCCCTCCTTCAGGCCCGGGCCGCGGAAGCTCTTGCCGCTGGTCCGGTTGGCCTTGTCGTACGAGCACTTGAAGATGAACGCCGCGCCGTGCGCCGCGCAGAGGTCCCGAAGCCGGGTGGCGTGTCGCAGCGCGTGCTCTTCGCCTTCGATGACGTCCGGCCCGGCGATGAAGAGCAGCTTCTGCCCGTCTCCGACCGCGAACCCGCCGAGCTGAATCACCGCTCCACCCTTTGGGCGCCGTTGGCCTGGGGCGCGGCGGCGGTGGGGCTGGCCGGGGCGGGCTGGGCAGCCGTCGCGCTCGCGCCGGTGGCGGCGGAGGCCGCGTCCCCTGCGGTTTGGGGCAGCTTGCGGCGTTCGTCCCGGAAGGCGAGCCCGGCCCTCACGAAGCCGGAGAAGAGCGGGTGCGGCGCGAACGGCTTGCTCTTGAACTCCGGGTGGGCCTGGCAGCCGATGAAGAAGGGGTGGACCTTCTGCGGCAGCTCGATCATCTCCACCAGGTCCAGGTCGGGGTTGGTCCCGGAGATGCGCAGCCCCGCGGCCTCCAGCTTCTGGCGGTAGGCGTTGTTGACCTCGTACCGGTGGCGGTGGCGCTCGTCCACGCTGTCCGCGCCGTAGAGCTGCCGGGCCACCGTCTGCGGCGCGAGCTGGCACTTGTAGCTGCCGAGCCGCATGGTCCCGCCCTTCTCCTCGATGTCCACCTGCGACTGCATCAGCGAGACCACCGGGTCCACGCAGTGCTCGTCGAACTCGGTGGAGTTGGCGGCGGCCAGCCCGAGCACGTGGCGCGCGTACTCCACCACCGCCATTTGCAGGCCGAGGCAGATGCCGAAGAACGGCACCTTGTTCTCACGGGCCCACTGCACCGAGGCGATCTTCCCTTCGGTCCCTCGCACCCCGAAGCCGCCGGGCACCAGCACCGCGTCCACGTCCGCCAGGTACCTCTGCGGGCCGTTGGCCTCCACGTCCTGGGAGTCCACGAAGTGCAGCTTCACCTTCACCCCGTTGGCGATGCCGCCGTGGAGCAGGGCTTCGTTGAGGGACTTGTAGCTTTCGGTGAGGTCCACGTACTTGCCGACGATGGCGATCTTCACCTCGCCCTTGGGCGGGTCATAGAGCGTCCCGACGATCTTCTCCCAGTGCTGAAGCCTGGGGGTCCGGGACCAGATGTTGAGGTGCTCGGCCAGCCGTTCGTCGAGCCCCTGCCGGTGCAGCTCCAGGGGCAGCTCGTAGATGCTGCGCACGTCCGGCGAGGCGAACACGCTGCCGCGGTCCACGCTGCAGAACATCGCGATCTTGTCCTTCAGCTCGCGGG
>CAZQVZ010000720.1:0-1607 GCA_964596895.1 uncultured Myxococcaceae bacterium | reverse complement strand
CGGTCACCTCGCGGGCGCTCATCTCCGGCTTGAGGTCGTAGGTCTTCACGTCCCTGGGAGACGGGATGAGCACCCGGTCTTCGCCGGGGTAGACGACCTCGCGGCCGCCGTTGAAGAAGAACGTCACGTGCGCGTACTTCTCGGTCTCCGCGGTGCGCAGCTGCCGGAGCGAATGGTCCGCGAGGATCTCCGGGAAGATCCGCTCCGGCTGGTCCGGGCCGAAGGCGACGGGCAGCCCGAAGGTCTCGTCGTACTGGGTCATGCACACGTACCTGCCCAGCCGCAGCCCGCCCCGGTCCACCTCCTTGAAGTGCTCGAACGCGAGCGCGGAGGTCAGCTCCCTGGCGCGGTCCGCGCGGAAGTTGAAGAACATCACCACGTCGCCATCCCGGAGGGGCCCCACCGGCTCGCCGGCGCCGTTGGTGACCACCGTGGGAGCGATGAACTCGTCCGTCACCTTCGCGTCATACGAGGCGCGGATGGCGGCCAGCGCGGACGGCGCCTTCTCTCCCTTCGCGCGGACCAGCGCGTCGTACGCCTGCTGCACGCGGTCCCAGCGCTTGTCGCGGTCCATGGCGAAGTACCGCCCGCTCACGGTGGCCACCCGGCCCGTACCGGTCTCCGCCAGGAACCGCTCCAGCTCCTCCATGTACGAAAGCCCGCTCTGAGGCGGCGTGTCCCGCCCGTCCATGAACGCGTGGACGAAGACCTTCGGCAGCCCGCGCTCCTTCGCGGCCCGGAGCAGCGCGTACAGGTGCTCCAGGGAGGAGTGCACGCCGCCCGGCGACACCAGCCCGAGCAGGTGGAAGGCCCTGCCGTCCGCCCTGGCGGCGTCCATCGCCGCGCGGATGACCGGGTTCTGGCCCAGCTCCCCCGACTCGGCGGCGCGGTTGATGCGCACCAGATCCTGGTAGACGATCCTCCCGGCGCCGATGTTGGTGTGACCCACCTCCGAGTTGCCCATCTGCCCTTCAGGCAGCCCCACCGCCAACCCCGCCGTCTGCAGCTCCGTGTACGGCATCCCGTTCGAGATGCGCTCGAGCTGCGGCGTGCCAGCGAGGGCGATGGCGTTGGCGTCCCGTTCAGCGCGGACGCCCCAGCCGTCGAGGATGACGAGGAGGACCTTGTGCGTGGGCTTCATACGCGGCTGAAGCTAACGCGCTTTCGCCGCTTCGAAACCCCGTGAGTGGGCGCTTGTCGGCCGGACGTTACTGTCCGATAAGGCC
Organism: uncultured Myxococcaceae bacterium; assembly: GCA_964596895.1. GTDB lineage: Bacteria > Myxococcota > Myxococcia > Myxococcales > Myxococcaceae > JAFAFL01. The sequence goes on along the minus strand of CAZQVZ010000720.1, from coordinate 381 downwards.
CGCGCCTTGAAGCGCGCGTCCGGTGGGTTGTGGCACATGGCCGCGGCGGCCTTCTTCTTCTCGCTGATGAGCCTCCTGGTCCGGCTCAGCGGCGAAGCGCTGCCGTCCTCGCAGGTGGTGCTCGCCCGCGCCGCGGTGGCGCTGGTCATCTCCTGGGCCATGCTGCGCAGGCTCGGGCTCGACTGGCGCGGCACCCACCGGGGCCTGCTCGCGCTGCGTGGCCTCTTCGGCTTCGGTGGGCTGACCTGCTTCTACTACTCGCTGGTGCACCTGCCGCTCGCCGAGGCCACGGTCATCCAGTACATGAACCCGGTCTTCGTGGGCCTGCTCGCCGCGGCCGTCCTGCGCGAACCGCTGCGCCCGTTCGATGTGCTCGCCACG
>CAZQVZ010000719.1:0-1609 GCA_964596895.1 uncultured Myxococcaceae bacterium | reverse complement strand
AGCACTGCCGGCGCCTCAAGGAGAAGGGCGCCACGCCCATCCACCGCCGCTCGTTCGCGCGGGTGCGGCAGGCGCTCGGGCTCGAACCCCTGCAGCTCGAGGCCTTCCCCGAGCTGATGCCCGGGAACGTCGAGGCAGGAGGAACCGCAGCGCCGGAGCAGGAAGACGACGCGGCGTGAGCGCGGACCACGACATCGCCGCGTGGCTCGTCGCGAACGGGTACGGACTTCCGGACGCGCGGCAACGGGCGAGGGCCGCGCTGGAGGAGGCGGGGCTCACCCGCCCCGGCAAGCTGCGCATCAGCGACGAGAAGCTCCCGAAGGTCCAGGTCGCGTTGGAGGGCCGCTTCGCCCTGCACTGCGAGTCCACCGAATGTCAGGGGTGGGCGGCGTCTTCCGGCCGTGAGCCCCTGCGCGGTGATCCGAAGAGCGCGTGTGAGCGCTGCGGTGGCTCCTCCAACCAACGCGCGCAGAAGGCGCTGCTCGAAGCGTGCGCGCGGCACGGGGTGCGGCGGATCGTCGTCGTGGGCGGCTCCCCCGCGGTGCGCGAAGAGCTGGAGCGGGCGCTCGGCCAGGCGCTGTCCCTGCGGATGGTGGACGGCACCGAGCGCCGCACGGCCGACAAGGCCCGGAGCGATCTGGACTGGGCAGACCTGGTCCTGGTGTGGGGCGCGACGGAGCTGCACCACAAGGTGAGCTGGCAATACACGCAGTCACCCGCGCACAAGACCAGGGTGGTCCACGTGGCGCGGCGCGGCATTGCGGCGCTGCTCGAAGCCGCGGTGCAGCACTTCGAGAAGGGCCGGTCCAACGCGCCTTGACAGGCCTGCACTCAGGGCCGAAAAGCGGCGGGCATGAAGCTCGCCACGCTCAAGGATGGGACGCGGGACGGCACGCTCGTCGTCGTGCGCACGGATGGGAAGGCGTACGCGGAGGCCTCCGGCGTCGCCCGGACGCTGCAGGCGGCGCTGGATGACTGGGACCTTGCCGCGCCGAAGCTGCAGGCCCTGTCCGAAGCGCTGGCGGAGGGACGGGTGGAGGCGAAGCCGCTCGACGAGTCGAAGCTGCACGCGCCGCTTCCGCGCGCGTACGAGTGGGTGGACGGCAGCGCCTACCTGAACCACGTGCGCCTGGTGCGCAAGGCGCGCGGCGCCGAACCCCCGCCCACGCTGGAGACGGATCCGCTCGTGTACCAGGGCGGCTCCGGCGTGCTGCTCGGCCCCACCGAAGACATCCCCCTGCACGACGAGGCGTGGGGCTGCGACTTCGAGAGCGAGCTGGTGGTCATCCTGGGGGACGTGCCGCAGGGCACGAAGGCGGAGGACGCCGCGCGCCACGTCCGGCTCGTCACCCAGTGCAACGATGTGTCCCTGCGCAACCTCATCCCCGTCGAGCTGGCGAAGGGCTTCGGGTTCTTCCAGAGCAAGCCTGCCTCCGCCTTCGGGCCGTTCGCCGTCACCCCGGACGAGTTGGGCGAAGCCTGGCGCGAAGGGCGCGTCCACCTGCGGCTGTGCACCTGGCTCAACGGGGAGCTCGTCGGGGACACCGACGCCGGGCCGGAGATGCACTTCTCCTTCTTCCAGCTCCTCGAGCACGTGGCGAAGACGCGC
>CAZQVZ010000718.1:0-1615 GCA_964596895.1 uncultured Myxococcaceae bacterium | reverse complement strand
GTAGATGGCCTGCTGCTCCTTCTCGCTGGGGAAGCGATCCTGGATCATGAAGGGTACTTCGGTGCGGTACAGGCCGACGCCCTCGGCGCCTCGGTCCAGTGAGCGGGCAATGTCCGCATACAGGCCGGTGTTCACCCAGAGCGGTACGCGGTGGCCGTCGAGTGTTTCGCAGGGCAGATCGCGCAGCTTCTCCAGCCCGTGGGTCAGCTCCTGCTCCTCGCGCATCAGGTCGCGATAGTGACGGCGCAGCTCCTGGGACGGGTTGCAGTAGACCTCACCGGCGTTGCCGTCGACGATCAGGTCCATCCCGTCCATGCGCAGGTACGGCAGATCCACCGCGCCCATTACCGTGGGGATACCCATGGCCCGGGCCAGAATCGCGACGTGGGAGCTGCCCGAGCCGAGCACCGATACCAGCCCGACCAGCCGATCCTTGGGCACTTCTCCCAGCATCGAGGGAGTCAGCTCCTCGGCCACCAGAATGGTCTTCCTGGGGAACACCAGTTGCTTGCGGTCGGCTTCCTGCAGGCAGGCAAGCAGCCGCCGGCCGAGATCCTTGATGTCCGCCGCCCGCTCCTGCAGGTAGGGATCGTCCATCACCTCGAAACGGGCTACATGGGCGTCGATCACATCGCGCAGCGCGCCCTGGGCCCACTGCCCTTCACGGATGCCCTGGATGATCTCGTTACCCAGCGAGGAGTCGTCGAGCATCATCAGGTAAACGTCGAACAGCGCGAGTTCTTCCGGGCGCAGCTGGGAAGACAGCTTTTCCGCCAGCCGCCGTACATCCGCGCGCACCGCTTCCACCGCCCGGCGATACAGGGCGATTTCCGCTTCGATGTCCTTGACCTCCTTGTCCGGTACGGCCTTGAGGTCGGCCGGGGGCAACATGATGGCCGCGCGCCCGATGGCCACCCCGGGCGCGCCCGGCACGGCATCGAAGCGGGTGTCCTGAATGACCTCACCGCTCCAGCCCAGGCCGCGGATGGCCCCGGTCGCCTCGGCGTGCGCAATGACGCCGGCCAACTGGGCGCTCATGGTGACCAGGAAGGATTCCTCCACCTCGTCGAACTGCCGCCGCTCCTTCTGCTGTACCACCAGCACGCCCATGACCTGCCGGTGGTGCACGATCGGCACGCCGAGGAAGGAGGCAAAGCGCTCCTCGCCGGTCTCGGCGAAGTAGCGGAAACGGGGATGGGCAGAGGCGTCCTCGAGGTTGACCGGCTCCTCGCGCACGCCGACATAACCCACCAGACCCTCGTTGCTGGCGAGACTGACCACACCGACGGCGCTCCGGTTCAGCCCTTCGGTGGCCATCAGTTCATAGCGGTCGGTATCGGGATTGAGCAGGTAGACGGAACAGACTTCGGTTTCCATCGCCTCGCGGACCCGGTGGACGATGGTGTCCAGCGCGGACGACAGGTCCTTCGCCGCGTTGACCTCCTGGACGATACGCCGAAGCGTACTGAGCATGTTCAGCATTCGCTGAGCTCATCCAGCGGCAGTCGCGGCGCCAGCTCCTTCATTGCCCGGCGGTAGACATCCCGCTTGAAAGCGACGACCTGCCCCAGCGGGTACCAGTAACTGACCCAGCGCCAGCCGTCGAACTCGGGCT
>CAZQVZ010000717.1:0-1617 GCA_964596895.1 uncultured Myxococcaceae bacterium | reverse complement strand
CACCTCGAGGTAGTAGCCGAAGACCTTGTTGTAGCGGACCTTGAGCGAGGAGATGCCGGTCCGCTCCCGCTCCCGCGCCTCGATGCGCAGGAGCACGTCCTTGCCGGAGGTGGAGATCTCCACCAGCTCGTCCAGCTTTGGGTCATAGCCTGGCCGGATGAGCCCGCCGTCCTTGAGGGTGATGGGCGGTTCGTCCACCACCGCGCGGGCCAGGACGTCGGTGAGCTCCGGCAGCGCGCGCAAGGGCGCCACCAGCGCCTGGAGCAGCCCGGCGTTCGCCTGCGCGAGCCCGTTGGCCAACTCCGGCAGCGCCTGCAGTGAGGTGGCAAGGCCGCGGAGGTCCCGCGCGTTCCCTGCCCCCAGGGCGAGCCTTCCGCACAGCCGTTCGAGGTCCGAGACGCCCTTCACCCCTTCGGTCAGCGCTTCGCGCAGCACCGTCTTCTTGACCAACTCCTCCACGGCGTCGTGCCGGGCGGAGATCTCCGGGACGGCGCGCAGCGGCGCGGACAGCCAGCGCGCGAGCTTTCTGGCCCCCATCCCGGTGGCGGTCTTGTCCAGCACCCAGAGCAGGGTCCCCTTGCGACCACCGTCCCGGAGCGTGCGCAGCAGCTCCAGGTTGGCGCGGGTGGCTTCGTCCAGCAGCAGGTACCGGCCGAGATCCATCCGCGACAGCCGGTCGATGTGGGTGGCGGAGGTCTTCTGCGTGTCTCGGACGTAGCGCAGCGCGGCTCCGGCGGCGGCGGTGGCCCACGGCGCGTCCTCCAACCCGAAGGCGGCGAGCGAGGCGACCTGGAAGTGGGACCTCAAGAGCGCGGCCGCGCGGGCGGGATCGAAGGCGGCGCGGTCCAGGGTGGCGATGGCGGGACGCCGCGGCAGCCGCGAGAGCAGCGACTCCAGCTCCCGGGTCCCGAAGTGCTCTTCTGCCACGAGCACCTCCCGCACCTCCGCGCGCGAGAGCTCTTCGGCCAGCGCGTCCGGGTGCTCCACCTCCAGCGCGAGGAAGTCCCCGGTGGACGCGTCCAGCAGCGCGGCGCCGCAGCGTTCATCCCCCAGGTGCACGGCGGCGAGGAAGTTGTTGGCCCGGGGTTCCAGCACTTCGTCGTCCAGCACCATGCCGGGGGTGATCACCCGGATGACCTCCCGCCGGACGATGCCTTTGGCCTCGCTCGCGTCCTCCACCTGTTCGCAGATGGCGACCCGCAGGCCGTGCTCGATGAGCCGCGCGATGTACCGGCGCGCAGAGTGGTACGGCACCCCGCACATGGGGATGCGGTCTGCGCCCTTGGAGCGGGAGGTCAGGGTGATCTGGAGGATCTCCGCCGCGCGGACGGCGTCCTCGAAGAACATCTCGTAGAAGTCACCCAGCCTGAAGAAGAGGATGGCGTCCGGGTGGGTCGCCTTCACCTCCAGGTATTGCCGCATCATGGGCGTGGCTTCGGCAATGACAGGGGCTGGTGCCGGTGCCGCTGCCGCCTGTGCCGCCGTCTCTACCTTATTAGCCGTCGCCATCGGGGCGGGTCCTAGCAGAGCGGGCTGACACCGGGTCACCCACCGGAAGTATGCCGCAGGGGAATCGCATCTCACCTGGGGGCACCGATGCCGAGCAGGCGGGCGAGG
>CAZQVZ010000716.1:0-1627 GCA_964596895.1 uncultured Myxococcaceae bacterium | reverse complement strand
GCCCACCTGCTCTGACCCCCTGCAGCAGGCGGTCTCTCCCGGAAGGGCGCACCCAGGTGCGCCCTTCCGCGTTTGCGGGCTCCGGTTGGCCCGCCGGGCGGGGCAGGGCGGAGTGCCTGCTCGGCTAGAATGGCGGCCTTTCCCGCAACACCGGAGAACGCATGTCGATGCAACCGTCCGCCGGGGCGCGATTCCGCTCCGCCCTGGCCGAGGAGTCCCCGCTGCAGGTGGTGGGCGCCATCACCGCCTATGCCGGCCTGATGGCCCGCCGGGTGGGCTACAAGGCCCTGTACCTGTCCGGGGGCGGGGTGGCCGCCAACTCGCTCGGCATGCCCGACCTGGGCATCTCCACCATGGAGGACGTGCTCACCGACGCCCGGCGCATCGTCGACGCCACCGGGCTCCCGCTGCTGGTGGACATTGATACCGGCTGGGGGGGAGCGTTCAACATCGCCCGCACGATCCGCAGCTTCGAGCGGGTCGGGGTGGCCGCGGTCCACATGGAGGACCAGGTCGGCCAGAAGCGCTGCGGCCACCGCCCCGGCAAGGAAGTGGTGCCGAAGGCCGAGATGGTCGACCGGGTGAAGGCCGCGGTCGACGCGCGCACCGACCCGGGCTTCGTGGTCATGGCGCGCACCGACGCCGCCGCGGCCGAGGGCATCGACTCGGCGATCGAGCGCGCGGTGGCGTACGTGGAAGCCGGCGCGGACATGATCTTCCCGGAGGCGATGAAGACCCTCGACGACTACCGCAGGTTCAAGGACGCGGTGAAGGTGCCGATCCTGGCCAACCTGACCGAGTTCGGCTCCACCCCGTTCTTCACCACCGACGAGCTGCGTGGCGCCGGCGTGGACATCGCGCTGTACTGCTGTGGCGCCTACCGGGCCATGAACAAGGCGGCGCTGGGCTTCTACGAAACGGTGCGCCGCGAAGGCACCCAGGAAGGCTACGTCGACCGGATGCAGACCCGGGCGGAGCTGTACGACTTCCTCGGCTACCACGAGTACGAGGACAAGCTCGACGCGCTGTTCGCCGCGTCGAAGGACTGACCCGACCCCATCCCTTCTCCCTCCACCCCTTTCTCCCGCGTGCGGGAGAAGGTGCCCGAACGGCGGATGAGGGGAGCTCTTGATTGTCAAGGATCAAAAGCCCCTCACCCCAACCTTCTCCTGCACGCGGGAGAGGAGGCTGTCAGGCGGGAGAGGGGGCCAGATACAAAGGAACGGAAGACATGACCGAGACCACCCAGACCCCCAAGCCCAAGAAGTCCGTCGCCCTCTCCGGCACCGCGGCCGGCAACACCGCGCTGTGCACCGTCGGCCGCAGCGGCAACGACCTGCATTACCGCGGCTATGACATCAAGGACCTGGCGACCCGCTCCAGCTTCGAGGAGGTCGCGCACCTGCTGGTGCATGGCGAACTCCCCAGTGCCGGCCGGCTCCAGGCGTACCGGACCAAGCTGCGGCGTCAGCGCGGGCTGCCTGCGATCGTCGCCGAGGCGCTCGAGTTGGTCCCGGCCAGCGCCCACCCCATGGACGTGCTTCGCACCGGCTGCTCGGTGCTGGGCACGGTGTTGCCCGAGCGCGAGGGGCATCCTGCGGCCGAAGCCCGCGACATCGCCGACCGG
>CAZQVZ010000715.1:0-1636 GCA_964596895.1 uncultured Myxococcaceae bacterium | reverse complement strand
ATCTTGGTGATCGTCTCCTCGAGGCTCTTCTTGCCCACGTACCGGCCGGAGTTCACGTCGATGGCGGTGAGCGCTTCGGCCTGATCCATGATCAGGTAGCCGCCGCTCTTGAGCCAGACCTTGCGCTGGGTGGCGCGCTTCAACTCCTGTTCGATGCCGTAGGCGTCGAAGATGGGCTCTTCGTTGTCGTGGAGGACCACCCGCTCCTTGAGCGCCGGGTCCTGCGCAACCACGAACCCCTGGATGCGCTCGTACTCCTCGCGGTCATCCACCACGAGCTTCTCCACGTCGTGCGCGAAGAGGTCCCGGGTGGCGCGCAGGATGAGGTCCAGGTCCGGGTGCAAGAGCCCCGGGCCGCGCCGCTTCTCGTTGCGGCGGACCACCTGGTTCCACACCTCGATGAGGAACCGGATGTCGCTCTCCAGCTTCTCCTGCGGCACGTTCTCCGCGACGGTCCGGACGATGAAGCCCGTCCCGGGCGGCCGCAGCCGCTCCACGATGTCCCGGAGGCGCCGCCGCTCCTTCTCGTTGCCGATGCGCCGGCTGATGCCGATGTGATCCACCGTCGGCATGAAGACCAGGTGCCGGCCGGGGATGGAGATGTGCGACGTCAGCCGCGCGCCCTTGGTGCCGATGGGGTCCTTCGACGCCTGGACCACCACCTCCTGGCCGACCTTGAGCAGATCTTCGATGCGCTGCTGCTTCTTCTCGCCCTTCTCCTTCTTCTCCTCGCGCTCGCCCCGCTCGCCCCGGTCACCCCGGTCGCGTCCGCGCTTGCCGCGCCCGTGCTTCTCGCGCGCGCGCTGATCTTTGGGCGCGCGCTTCTCGCCACGCTCTTCCCGGCCTTCGCGGGGCTGCTGGGGCGCCTCTGCCTTCTGGACGGCGTCCGTGGCATCAGGGCCGGCTTCGGGCGCGGGCGCGTCACCCACGACCGCCGCGGGCTCCGCCGAGGTGGCCGCACCGCTCGAAGGCGCGGCGGCCAGGTCCGTGGCGGCCAGGGGCTGCTCCGCTCCGTTGCCCGTGGGATCCGCGGGGGGCGGCGGAGGCGACTCGGAGGCCACCGCCGGCTCGGTGGCGGCAGATGGGCTGGCCTCGATGACCGCGGGGGACTCGGGGTTGGGCGGCCGGGGCGTCGTTTGTGCGGCGGGCGTGGGGGAGGGCTCGGGCTGCGGCTCCGCGGCGCCGGTCTGCGCCTGGATGAGCGCGAACGTGCCCTCCGGCGAGCCCGCGGCCATGCCGGTCTGCCCGCCGGTGGCGGGGGTGGCAAGCATGGGGACCCCGGCGGGTTCGGCGGCCGCGACCTGCGCCTCGCCGGTCTGCTCGGGCGTGTCCTGGTGGCCGTGCCCGTGGCCATTCCCGTTGCCGTCACCGTTGCCGTTGCCGGGCGCGGCGAGGTCGGAGGCGGGGACCTCGTGGACCTCCAGTTCGTCGGTGTGCTCGTCGTGATGGTGCGCGTCGAGCTCCGGCACGTCGAGCACGTCTTCGTCGTGCTCGCCTTCGGTCAGCTCGAACTGGGCCTTGGCGAAGTCCGGGTCGTAGACGACGTCCCCGACATAGAGGAACGCAGCCTTCTCCAGGCCAATGTCCACGAAGGCCGCCTGCATGCCGGGGAGCACCCGGACCACGCGGCCCTTGT
>CAZQVZ010000714.1:0-1640 GCA_964596895.1 uncultured Myxococcaceae bacterium | reverse complement strand
GTGGAGCAGGTGCGGATCTGGGAGCGCGACTTCCACATCTTCCTGCGCACGCAGCGGCCGGCGATCCTGCAGTCGATCCGCGAGACGAAGGACCTCTCGGCCGACACGGAGAAGGCGCTGGTCGCCGCCATCCAGCACTACAAGGAGCTCTTCGCCTCCCCGGAGTCCCCGGTCGGGACCGAGCGCTACGCGGACAACCCGATCCTGCACGAGACCGAGTCGGACCGCCGGATGTCCGAGGAGCAGCTCCGGCTCGCCGGACGCCCCGAGGCGGACGCGAAGGCCGCGCGGCAGAGCTACTAACGGCGGCGCCGGGGGCGGCGGGCCGGGTGCTGCACCACAGGGAGCACCCCCCGGCACGCGGCGCCCCGCACCGGGCACTTTCGAGCGAAGCGAGAAATGGCAAAGGCCAGAGAACTCAAGGGGCGGATCCGCTCGGTCCAGAACACGCGGAAGATCACGCGGACGATGGAGATGGTGGCCACGTCCAAGCTGAAGCGCGCGCAGGACCGGGTGGGAGCGGCGCGTCCCTACGCGGACCGGCTGGGCGAGGTGATCTCCCGGCTGCTGACGCCCGAGCTCGCCACCCGCTACCCGCTGCTGCGGCAGCCGGAGACGGTGCAGCGCGCCGCGGTGCTGATGCTCACCGCCAACCGCGGACTGGCGGGGGCGTTCAACGCCAACCTCATCCGCGAGACGCGCACCCTCCTGGGCCGGCTGACGGACCAGGGGGCGGCGGTGGAGCTGCACGCCGTGGGGAAGAAGGGGATCAACTTCTTCCGCTTCACCGCGCAGGAGCTGGCCAGCTCCCGGGCCGACCTCAGCGACCGTCCCACGGCCGAGGACGCCGACGCGCTGGTGGGGCCGCTCATGGAGCGCTTCGTAGCGGGCGAGCTCGACGCGGTGTACGTGGTGTACGCGAAGTTCAACTCCGCGCTCTCCACGCCTCCCACCAGCCAGCAGATCCTCCCCATCCTCGCGCCGAAGGAGGAGGGCGCGGGGGGTGAGGTGGACTACATCCTGGAGCCGTCGGCGGACGCGATCCTCTCGCAGATCCTCCCGCTGTACGTGCGCAACTCGGTCTACCGGGCGCTGGTGGAGACGGCGGCCGCGGAGCAGGGCGCGCGGCGCACCGCGATGAAGAACGCCACCGACAACGCGGGGGACATGCTGCAGTCCCTGAACCGCACCTACAACCGCGCCCGCCAGGCGCAGATCACCCAGGAGATCGCGGAGATCGTGGGTGGCGCGGCGGCGCTGGAGTAACGAGAAGAAACTGGTTGTTCGTCGTTCGTCCGGCACGCGCCAATCACGAATAGCGAACAACGAATAACCTCTTCAGGAGAACGCAACGCAATGGCAACCACCGCCCCGGAGAAAGCCACCGTGCGCACCGGCGCCCAGGTGGGGAGGGTCGTGCAGGTGATCGGACCCGTGATCGACGCGGAGTTCGAGTCCGGCCATCTGCCGGACATCTACAACGCGCTCACCATCGAGCAGCCGGGTCAGGACGGCGGCAAGCCGAACCTCGTCACCCTCGAGGTGCAGCAGCACATCGGGCGCAACCAGGTGCGCGCGGTGGCCATGAGCTCCACCGACGGCGTGGTCCGCGGCATGGACATCGTGGACACCGGGCAGGC
>CAZQVZ010000713.1:0-1640 GCA_964596895.1 uncultured Myxococcaceae bacterium | reverse complement strand
GTCCGCCACCATCCGCGAGCGGTTCCGGCTGGAGGGGAAGATTGACGCCCTGACGTCACAGGGGCGGTTGCAGGGCTGGATCGTCGCCGCCATGCCGCTGGTCCTGGGGCTGGTGCTCAACCAGATGCGCCCGGACCTCATGCAGCCCATGCTGGATCACATCTTCGGGTACATCCTCGTGGTGCTGATCGCGATCATGGAGATCATGGGCATCTTCATCATCCGGCGCATCGTCAACATCGACATCTGAAGAGGCGGACTTGAACCAGGGACCGGACATCCTCTTTCTCGTGTTGAGCAGCGGCGCCGTGCTGTTGACGGTCGGCACCGTGACCTTCCTCGGCGTGGGTCTGTACGAGACCATGCTCGCGCGCTTCATCAACGAGGTGCGGGACGAATCAGCGGGCGGCATGAAGGGCGCCGGCTCCGTCTTCATCCGCAGGCTGGGTGCCATGAACCGGCGGTTCATGTGGCCCTCCTTCGAGACGAAGATGCGGCGCAAGCTGATCAAGGCGGGTGACCCCAAGGGCTACGCGCCCGAAGACATCCTCGCGCTTCAGGAGGTGGGGTTCGTGGTGGGCCTTCTGGGCGGGCTCATCATCGTCAACGGCATCGGCGAGCATCTCGCGTACAGCCTGATCGGCGCGCTGGTGGGCCTGTTCTACCCGCTCATCTGGGTGAATGATCAGGTGACCAAGCGGCACCTGCAGATCTCCCGGGCGCTGCCGTACAACCTGGACCTGTTGACCCTGTCGGTGGAGGCAGGTCTGGACTTCACCGCCGCCCTGGCCAAGGTGGTGGAGAAGGGCAAGGGCGGGCCGCTTCGGGACGAGCTGCAGCTGGTGCTCAAGCAGCTCAAGATGGGCAAGACCCGCGAAGAGGCGCTCAAGAGCATGATCGCCCGGGTGGATCTGCCGTCGTTGACCACCTTCGTCACCGCGCTGGTGCAGGCGGACAAGATGGGCACCAGCCTCGGCAAGGTCTTGCGCATCCAGTCCACGCAGATGCGCATCGAGCGGACGCAGCGGGCGGAGAAGCTGGCCAACGAAGCCCCGGTGAAGATGCTCTTCCCGCTGGTGGCCTGCATCTTCCCCACCGTGTTCATGGTCCTCTTTGGACCCATCGTCTTCGCCCTGATGTTCGGCGGCGTGACGGGGTAGCGCCCTGGGTTTTCAGCTCACCATCACCCAGGGCCTGGGGCAGGGTCGTTCCTTCAGCTTCGATCAGCCGGAGACGAAGATCGGCCGCACGTCGGACAACGACGTGGTCCTGTTCGACCCCGGCGTCTCCCGGCGGCACGCCCGCGTCTTCGAGAAGGACGGGGCGTGGCTGGCGGAGGACATGGGGTCGGCCAACGGCACCCGGGTCAACGGGCAGCTTCTGCAGCGCCCCACGGCGCTCGAGAGCGGCGATCAGATCGGCGTGGGGCCGGTGGTCTTCGCCTTCCAGGTGGAGGCGCCCCTGCAGCAGGTGGCAGGTCAGCAGACGCGGATCCTCAACCGCGCCACCGTGATGCCCACCGACCGTCCGGTGACCCAGGACGAGCTCTCCGCGCAGCCGCTCAAGGCGACCGCGGCGCTGCCGGCGGTGCGCAGGCCGCTCCCGCCTTCTGGGGACGTGGCCGGGCTCGAGACCGAAGA
>CAZQVZ010000712.1:0-1648 GCA_964596895.1 uncultured Myxococcaceae bacterium | reverse complement strand
CGCACAACGTCGGCCTGGACAACCTGGTCAATGACGGCGGTTTCTTCCCCAACGGCTTCGGGGGCATGATCGCCGCCTTCATCCTCGTGCTCTTCGCCTTCGGCGGCACCGAGATCATCGGCGTCGCCGGCACCGAGGCGGAGGACCCGGAGAAGGCGATCCCGAAGGCCGTGAACACCGTGCCGGCCCGCATCCTGCTCTTCTACGTCGGCGCGATCCTGGTCATCCTGGCGCTGAACCCGTGGAGCACCATCACCGGCGAGGAATCGCCCTTCGTGCAGATCTTCTCCACCCTCGGGGTGAACTGGGCCGCCGCCCTGCTCAACGTCGTGGTCATCACCGCGGCGCTCTCGGCCATCAACGCCGACCTCTTCGGCGCCGGCCGCGTGCTCACGGGCCTGGCCAGGCAGAACCTCGCCCCCCAGGTCATGGCCAGGACGGTACGCGGCATCCCCGTGATGACCACCGTCATCCTCCTGCTCACCCTCCTCGTGGGTACCGCGCTCAACGCCATCCTGCCGGAGCGGGTCTTCGAGATCGTCGCCGCCCTGGCCACCTTCGCCACCATCTACGTGTGGCTGATGATCCTGCTCGCGCAGGTCGCTTCCCGACGCCGCATGTCCCCCGCCGAGGTCGCCGAGCTGAAGTTCCCCGTGCCGCTGTGGCCCTACGGGCAGTACTTCGCCATCGCCTTCATCATCTTCACCTTCGGCATCATGGTCTGGCTCGAGCAGTACCACCTGGCCCTGGGTGTGGGCGTGGGCTTCGTCATCCTCATGACCGCGCTCTACTACGCCACCGGCCGACCCAAGGTGCAGGGGGTGACCGTATGAGTGCGAAGAAGTCCGGGCAGGACCTGAGCGAGGCGAAGGCCTGGCTGGGGCAGGTCTCCGCCGAACTCGGGCTGGATCCGGCGATCATCGAGGAACTGCTCCACGACCTGCTGGATCTCACCCGCGATGTGGCCCACGGGCCCTCCCGCCCCGCAGCACCGCTGACCGCCTTCCTGGTGGGACTGGCCAGCGGACGCGCGCTGGCGGCGGACAGCACGGCTGAGGGGGCCGTCGATAAGTCCCGCGAGAACATCGCGCGGGTCCTCGGACTGCTGGACAAGCTCTAAAAATCCGTCCATTCGGCGGCTACCATGGGTTCATGGTTACTCCGCATCAGGTCTCCGCCGTCAACCCGGTCGCCAACGAATTCGACAACCCGAAGGTCACCAAGCGGTCGAAGTCCGCCGCCGGATTGCCGGGCGTCTACCACGCGATGCAGCACGCCATTCCGGCGCGCGGCCTGCTGCCGCTGCTGACGATGAACAAGCACGGCGGCGTGGACTGCCCGGGTTGTGCCTGGCCGGAACCTGCCCAGGGAGACCTGGGCGTGGTGGAGTTCTGCGAGAACGGCGCGAAGGCCATCGCGGAGGAGACCACCCCGGACCGTGCGGGCGTGGATTTCTGGGCGCAGCACACGGTGCAGGAGCTGCGGGAGAAGACCGACCACTGGCTGGGCAAGCAGGGGCGCATCACCGCCCCCATGCTCTATGACCGTTCCACCGGTGATGAGCACTACCGCCCGGTCAGCTGGGACGAGGCTTACCGGATCATCGCGGAGCAGCTGAAGAAGACCCGTCCGGAGGAGGCCATCTGGT
>CAZQVZ010000711.1:0-1665 GCA_964596895.1 uncultured Myxococcaceae bacterium | reverse complement strand
CGTCGCGCGAATCTTCAGGGGAGGCCTTGAGGGGCAGAGGCATTTCGCGCGTAGAGTGCCCGCCTGCTCGTGCGCCCGGCCGGGGCGACGGGGGGGAGGGCTTGATCATGAGAGTTCTGCGCGTGGTGGCGTGCGTCGGTGTCGTGTTCCTCGCGGCGGCGTGTGAGAAGGATAAGGAGAGGCTGTGCACCCCGGGCGAAACCCAGGCCTGCCTGGGCGCAGGCGCGTGCAACGGCGCGCAGGCCTGCAGCGCAGACGGCCAGGGGTTTGGCGCCTGCGACTGCGGCGGGCCCGGGACGGACGGCGGCAACCCCGACGGTGGCGACCCGGACGGCGGCAATCCCGACGGCGGCGAAGACGTCTGCGACATCGCCACGCAGGCCGGGTGCGAAGACGGCGAGCGCTGCGCCCTGGTCTATGCGCAGAGCAGCGCCTCCGGCTTCGGCTGCGTTCCTGACGGCACCGTCGCCGCCGGCGAGGCCTGCACGCATCCAGAGTCCGGCGCAGACGCCTGCGCGGGCGCCGCGCTCTGTCATGACGGCAGGTGCACCCAGGTCTGCGACCCGGACGGCCCCGAGAGCTGCGGGCCCGCCGAGACCTGCGCCAGCTACTCGTACGGCCAGACAGATGGAGGGGCCCTCGCCGCCGGGTTGTGCACGGCCACCTGTGATCCGGTGACCCAGGTGCGGCTCACCGACAACGCCGCGGCGTGTGGCAGCGCAGATCCTTCGCAGCCCGACCGCTCGTGCTTCGGAGACTTCGGTCGTCCCTTCACCTGCGGTCCGGGGACCTCCAGGCGCGTGCACGGGGACGTGGTGAATCCCAACGGCGAGCCCATCTATCTGAACAGCTGCGCGCCCGGGTTCCTGCCCATCTTCTTCGAGGAGACGGGGAGCACCCGCGTGGTCTGCTCGGCGATGTGCACCCCGGTGGAGACCCACCAGGGTTCGCCGTCGGGGGCCAACGGGCTCTCACCGTATGCCTGCGCAGACCGCGGCGCGGTGGATGCCGAATGCCGGTTTTCGCACTACGTGGAGGCCACGCCCTCCGGCGCCGGCAACCAATACGGCGTGTGCATGGACTACCAGAACCACCTGTACGACGACGACCAGAACGCCCAGACCCCCATGGTCCCCATCCCGAGCTGCACGGCCTTGACCACCGACGATGGTGACGGAGACGGTCTGGCGGACCACGTCTCGTGGGGCTGCGGCCCAAGGCCGTAGGCACGTCACAAAGAGTCTGCGGAGGCGGCGCCCGGGCTCTGCGCCGGACGCCGCCTGCGCGACTTCGGTCAATCGGCCCGCCCACAGTCCAGGCGACTACTGCGGGTCCGTGTGCTCCAGCTCCTGGGTGTTGAGGTCGGTGGCGTCGAGCGGCTCGTCGCGCTCCCGAACCTCCACGCCCTCCTCGTGCGCGCCGCCGTAGGCGTCCCGGTCACGCTGGAGCTCACGCGCCTCCTCACGGACCTCCTGCTGGGCGTCCTCGATGGCCGCGTTGCGCTCCTCCGGCGAGCCGTATTCGCGCTGCTGCGCCTCGTCGAGCTCGCGCTGTGCCTCGCGCAGATCGTCGTCCATCCCCGGCCGCTCGTTGCGGTCCTCACACCCTGCGAGCCCGAACACCGCCATCGCCGCCACCGCGGCCCCTGCGAAGAGCTTCTTCATG
>CAZQVZ010000710.1:0-1700 GCA_964596895.1 uncultured Myxococcaceae bacterium | reverse complement strand
CTCATCGACGCCGGGAAGCTGTCGGTGAAGATCGTCGAAGGGCGGATGGTGGTGGTGCTGGCCACCGACGTGCTCTTCGGCTCCGGATCCGCCAGCCTCTCGAAGGACGGCAAGGAGGCGGTGGCGGAGGTGGCGCAGCTGTTGGCGTCCATTCCCAGGCGGTCCTTCCAGGTGGAGGGCCACACCGACAACGTGCCCATCCGCACCGCGCAGTACCCCTCCAACTGGGAGCTGGCGGCGGCGCGGTCCCTCACCGTCCTCAAGACCATGGTGGACGCGGGGATGCCTGCGGACCGCATCAGCGCCGCGTCCTTCGGTGACGCCAAGCCGGCCTCCTCCAACGAGACGCCGGAGGGGCGCGCGCAGAACCGGCGCATCGAGATCATCATCGTGCCGGACCTGTCCACCCTGCCCGGCTTCGACGAACTGCAGCGCGTGGAGCGCGGCGCTTAAGCGCTCTGGGCCCGGGCGTCCGTGGCCGTGGCCGTGGCCGACAGGCGCGCCCACTCACTGAAGGAGCGCTGCACGCAGTCTTCGATGGCGAGCCCGGCAAAGTAGTTGCCGGTCACGCCGAGCTGCGTCCCCGCCACCGCCTCGTCGATGGCGGCGATGATCTCACCGTGCCCCACCTGCGGCGACGGGAGGGTCACCTGCTTCTCGGCGATCTCGCCGAGCTCCGCCACCGGCACCCGGAGGATGTCGCCCATCCGCTGCAGCTTCTGCTCTCTGGGGGCGCCCGCCTGGAAGTGGAAGGCGAAGGCGCGTCGCTGCGCGTCCGGGAAGGGGTCCCGGGTCACCACCGAGCGCAGGACGTCTCCGCTGGGCACCACGAAGGCGCATTCGGGCATCCAGGCCTTCTCCTTCGGCAGGACCACGCCCATGCTCTCCACCTCGACGGTGCGGATGCGCCGCAGCACGAAGGAGAGCGCGGGCAGCGCCCCCTCCACCAGGGCCGCCGCCTGGTCCGGCGGGACCGCGAGGATGGCCACCTGTGCCTGAAGCGTGCTTCCGTCGGCGGTCTCCACCTCGAAGCCGGTGCCCACCTTCGCCACCCGGCGGACGGTCACGCCGGTCTCCACCGTCACCCCCGGCAGCCGGGCGATGCCGTCACACACCGACTGCAGGCCCCCTTCGAAGCCGAAGCTGCGCGGGAACTCCTCGCGCCGCGGGCGCTTCTTGAACAAGGACCCGTCCCCCTCCACGGGGAAGTCATCCGCGCTCTGTGAGGGAACCGCGGCGAAGAACGGCGAGAACACCCGGGCGTAGTTCCGTTTGCCCACGAGCCCGCCGTAGTACTGGGACACGCTCTTGCCGGTCTTCTTGCGGAAGAGCCCCACCGGCGCGCTCACCGCCGCCTCCAGCCAGTTGAGCAGGAGGAGCACCTTCGGCGGGCTCAGCCACTTGAACTCCCCGTCCCGCAAGAGGCCGAAGACCGCGCGCGCAGGTCCCCGCTCCACGATCTGCTTGTCCACCCCCGCGCCCACCGCGAGCTCGAGGAAGCCGCCGTAGCTGTTGTAGGTGGTGTGCGCGCCGAGCTCGTACCAAAAGCCGTCCCGCCGCTCCGAGTGCAGGCAGCCGCCGACGCGGGGCTCCTTCTCCAGCACCGTCACCGTCCGCCCCGCCCGCTGCGCCCCGAAGGCCGCCGCGAAGCCGGAGATCCCGCCGCCGATCACCACCACGTCTGTCTGTGCCCTCGCGAC
>CAZQVZ010000709.1:0-1703 GCA_964596895.1 uncultured Myxococcaceae bacterium | reverse complement strand
TGCCGCAGCAGGCGGTGGCGTACGGGTAGGTGAAGAGCGAGTACTTGCGCGCCCACCCGAGGCCCTTGGACACCATCTTCTGGAAGAAGCCGGTGGCCTCGTCGCGGCGGGTGGCAATGGCGGGTGCGAGCTGGACGTCAGAGGCCATGAACTAACTCTCCCAGTCGAGAGCGCCCTTCTTCCACACGTACACGAGCCCCTCCAACAGGGTCAGCGCGAACAGGCCCATGACGATGAACCCATAGAGCCCGAGCTCCTGGAACTTCACCGCCCACGGGTAGAAGAAGACCATCTCGACGTCGAACACGATGAATAACAACGCCACGACGTAAAACTTGATGGCGAAGCGGCCGCGGGCATGGCCGCTCGACTCGCTGCCCGCCTCGAAAGTCGTCTCCTTGAGCTTGTTCGGCTTCCTGGGGCCGAGGTACCAGGAGAGGAAATTGATCACCACCGCCATCACGCCTGCGAGCAGCAGCAGGACGAGGATGGGGAGATACGGTGCGAGCGGATCCGGTGTCATCGCGGCGGCGGACCATAGGGATGGCCCCCCCACCTGTCAAAGGGATTCCCGGCGCCCGGCCCGCGCACGCAACGCCTCGAAGTGCTCCGGCGCGAGCTGTGAACAGCCGAAGGTGCGATCTGGCGCCACCTTGTCTCCATGAAAGTCGCTGCCCCCGGAGGGCACCAGGTCCAGGTCCTGGGCGATGCGCAGGTACTTCTCCCGGCGGCGCGCGTCGTGGTCCGGGTGGTAGACCTCCAGGCCGCCCATCCCCGCATCCCGCAGCTTCTCGATGTGGTAGCGCTCCATGCCGTCCACCGACGGGTGCGCGAGCGTGGCCACCCCGCCCGCGTCCCGGATGAGCCGGATGGCGTCCTTCGCCTCGAGCCGCTCCTGGTCCGCATGGGCGGGCCCGTCATCCCCGATGTAGTGGGTGAACGCGTCCTGGACGCTGCGGCAGGTGCCCGCCTCCACCAACGCGCGCGCGAGGTGCGGCCGGCAGAGGTTGTCGCTGCCGCCGGCGATCCGCTCCACCTGCGCCATCGTCACCGGCTTGCCGAGCGCCTGGAGCTTCTGGACCATCCGCTCCATTCGCCGCCGGCGCTCGCCCTTCTGGTTCTGCGTGTACGCGCGCAGCGCCTCATGGTCCGGATTCACGAAGTGGCCGAGCACGTGGATGTCCATCCTGTCGATGCGGGTGGACATCTCGATGCCGCAGATGAGCTCCAGGCCCACGTCGCGCGCTGCCGCCTGCGCCTTTTCGAGCCCGTCCAACGTGTCGTGATCCGTCAGCGCGAGGTGCCGCACGCCCGCCTGCCAGGCGAGCCTCACGACCTCCGAGGGCGCGTGCTGGCCGTCGCTCGCGGTGCTGTGGGCGTGCAGGTCGATCATCCCGCCTCTATAGTCCCCTTCGACACCGATGCAGCATTCACTCCAGATCTCCCGTCGCATCGACTACGGGCTCCGCGCGATGATCTATCTCGCCGGCCTCCCGAGGGGGACGGTGTCTCCTTTGAGCGAGATCGCCCGGCGGACGGATGTGCCGCAGGACTTCCTCGCGAAGATCCTCAAGACGCTCGGCCGGCAGAAGATGGTCAAGAGCACCCGGGGCGCGCACGGGGGCTACACGCTCGCCCGCCCGGCGCAGGAGCTGTCCATGCTGGACGTGATCGAAGCGGTCGAAGGGCCGGTGAAGGTCAAC
>CAZQVZ010000708.1:0-1709 GCA_964596895.1 uncultured Myxococcaceae bacterium | reverse complement strand
CGGCGCCACCGCCGTGGACAGCTCCCACGCCCACAGGTCCTTCGCCTTCTTGAAGCCCGCGCCTTCGATGAGCCCGGCGTAGTAGCGCGGGTTGTACGGCATCATCATCGACGGCGGGTACTCGAAGCCCTCCACCAGCAGGCCGCACTCGTGGTTGGTGGAGAGGTTCATGGGCCCCAGCATCGACTTGTGCCCCTGGCCCCGCACCCAGTCTGACGCCGCGCCCAGAAGCGCCTGCGCCACCTTCGGGTCGTCCACCGTCTCGAACATCCCGAAGAAGCCGACCTGGGTGTTGTGGAACTGGTTGTAGTGCGGGTTGTCGATGGCGGCGATTCTTCCCACCAGCTCCCCGCCGCGCCGGGCGAGGAACAGCTCCACCCGCGCGTGGCGCAGAAACGGGTTCTTCCTGGGGTCCAAAAAGTCCCGCCGCTCCACCAGGATGGGCGGCACGAAGCTCGTGTCCCCCCGGTACAGCTCGAGCTGCATCCCCACGAACTGATCCCGCTCCGCGGTGGTCCGCACCGGCGAGACCACCACGTCCACCGTGTTCGCCACGCTCTGGTTGCCGGCTGGGGCCTTCGCCGTCGCCGCGGTGCGCTTCTTCCCCGCGCGGGCTCTCAGGCCTTCACCGATCATCGGATCCAACCTTCCTTGCGGTACCAGGCGATGGTGCCCCTAAGCCCCTCCGCCAGGGTCACCGCCGGGGCGTAGGACATCTCGCTCTTCGCGCGGTCCGCCGAGCAGGTCCACGCCTCCTCGCGCATCTCCGCCGCCTTGTCGCGGTTCAAGATGGGCACCGTCCCGCGAAGCCGGCTGATGAACTCCGAGCCCAGCCCGGCGGCGTACCCCACCGCGTCCGGCAGGGGGATGATCACGTTCCTCGTGGCGCCCATGGCGTTGCCCAGCGCCTGGCAGACCTCCTCCCAGGAGTACTCGTCGCGCCCGTCGGTGACGAAGTACACGCCCTCCCTGGGGTCATCCGGGCTGAGCGTCTTGCCGCCCAGCGCCGCGCGGTAGAGCGCCTCACACAGGTCGTCCACGTGGATGAGCGAGTAGCGCTTCGGCCCCATCCCGCTCTTCAAGTACACGCCCAGCTTCGCCATGGGCAGAAGCGACGGGAGGAACTCCTTGTCCGCCGGCCCATAGACGATGGGTGGGCGCAGGATCACCGCGGGGATCCGGTCCGCGTACTGCCGCACTGCCAACTCGCCCCCGAGCTTGCTGCGCCCGTAGACCGACACCGGCCGCGGCTCGTCCTCTTCACGCCTCGGGCGCCCGGCGATGGTGGGCCCCGCCGCAGACAGCGACGAGCAGTGCACCAGCCGCGCCGGCTTCTCCATCTGGCTGATGGCCTCCGCCAGCTTCCGCGTGCCCTCGGCGTTGCAGCGGAAGTACTCGTCCTCGGTGCGCGCCTTGGTGACGCCCGCAAGGTGCAGCACGCAGTCCGCGCCCTCCAGGGCCTCCTTCAGCCCTTCGCCCGAGTCGAGGTTGCCCACCGTGAACGTGGCGCCCACCTTCTCCAGCGGCCCGCGCACCGACGTGCGGCGGACCAGCGCGCGCACGGTGTGGCCGTGCGAGACGAGCAGCTTCGCCAGGGTCTGGCCAATGAACCCGGTGCCTCCGGTGAGCAGGACGTGCATCAGATGCTCCGCTCGTACATCCGGTAGGTCTTGTACTTCCGCCCGCCCATGGACTCGATGGCCCGGTTC
>CAZQVZ010000707.1:0-1709 GCA_964596895.1 uncultured Myxococcaceae bacterium | reverse complement strand
TCGTCGCGGTCTACGACCTGGTGGAGAAGAACGGCTCGCAGTTCCTGATCCTGGAGCTGGTGGACGGGCCCACCCTGCACGAGCTCCTCAAGCACGGCCCGCTCCCGCCCATGGTCGCCGCGGTCATCGGCATGCAGCTCGCGGCGTCGTTGGAGCACGCGCACTTCCACCGCATCATCCACCGCGACCTGAAGCCCGCGAACGTGATGGTGGCGAAGTCCGGCGAGGTGAAGCTGATGGACTTCGGCATCGCCCGCGACGAGGACCTCGGCCCTCTGACCAGGACCGGCATGGCGGTGGGCACCCCCACCTACATGTCGCCCGAGCAGGTGAGCGGCTCGCCCATGGACTCGCGGACCGACCTGTATTCGCTCGGCGTGCTCCTCTACGAATGCCTCGCGGGCGTTCGCCCGTTCACCGGCAAGACGGCTGGCGAGGTCTTCGCCCGCGTCCGCGACGGCAAGTGCCCGCCCTTGCACAAGGCCGCGCCGCACGCGCCCAACGGGCTCGTCCGCATCATCCGCAAGGCCATGCGCCTCAAGCCCGCAGACCGGCATGAAGACGCCACCGCCCTGCGGCGGGACCTCGAGGCCTTCATCGCCCGCAACTGCCCGGTCTCGCCGCA
Source organism: uncultured Myxococcaceae bacterium (assembly GCA_964596895.1). Taxonomy (GTDB): domain Bacteria; phylum Myxococcota; class Myxococcia; order Myxococcales; family Myxococcaceae; genus JAFAFL01. The sequence goes on along the minus strand of CAZQVZ010000707.1, from coordinate 1,084 downwards.
GGCGGTGCTGCTCGCCTTCCTGCGCCAGCGCCAGCTCCTCTCCGAGACAGAGGTGATGGCGCACCTCACCGCACGTGAGCTCGCGCGCGCCTCGTTCGACGCGCCGCCGGTCTCGGCCTCCCTGGCCCTGGATGTGGAGGTAGACGCTCCGGCGGCCGAAGCGCCACGCGGAAGCAGGTGGGGGTGGGTGTTCGGCCTGCTCCTCGCGGGCGGAGTGGCCGCGGCGGGCTGGTATCACCCGTTGTGGTTGCCGCAGGCGCTCGCGCTGTTGGGACGGTGATTGGACGGCGCCGCTGCACGCGGACGCCCCGTGATGTTCCGCTGCTGAACGTCGCCTGCCCTCGCAGGTCGACTGCGCGGAGGCTTGCGCGTGGGCATGGTGAGCGATGCCCATGGAGACGCGCCTGCTGGAGTGGTTGTTGGAGTGCGCCCCATTCGGGGTGGCCTGGTACGGCGGGGACGGGCGGGTTCGTCTGAACGCCGAAGCCGCGCGGCTGGCGGGGCTCGAAGAGCGGGAGGTGCCTCTGCCGCAGTGGGCGCGGCGGGTGCAACTGGTGAACGCCTGCAGCCGGGAGCTCGAAGACCTCGAGCGGCCCCTGTACGCGGCGCTGGGAGGAAAGCGCACCCCTCGCACCCGCATGGAGGTGGCGCGGCCAGACGGCAGCCGGGCGGCGGTGGCGGTGCAGTCCCTGCCGTGGCCGGTGGAGGGCCGCCCGGGCGCGGTGGTCCTGGTGGAGGACATCAGCTGGTCATTGGAGGCCGAGAAGCGCCAGTCCGAATGGCTGGGTTCGCTCGGCCACGAGCTGAACGGGGCGCTGCAGGCGGTGTCGGCCACGGTGTTCGCCGCGGAGCGCTGCCTGGAGGCGAACCCGGAGAAGGCGAAGGCGCACCTGGCCAATACGCGGGAGCAGTGCGCGGCCATGGGCCGGCTGGTGCGGGACTTCATCTCTGCCGCGCGCCTGGGCGCAGGCACGCTGGAGTGCCGCGTGGAGCCGGTGCCGCTCGACCTGTTCCTGCAGCAGTGCGCGCACACCGCCGAGCTCACCGACCCGCGGCACAAGGTGCTCCTGCGCGTGGAGGAGGA
>CAZQVZ010000706.1:0-1711 GCA_964596895.1 uncultured Myxococcaceae bacterium | reverse complement strand
AGGTCTGCTACCCCACCACGCCGGCGCAGATGTTCCACCTGCTCCGCCGCCAGGTGTACCGCCCCATCCGCAAGCCGCTGGTGGTGATGACGCCCAAGAGCCTCCTGCGGAAGGCGGCAGCGGTCTCCACGCTGGAGGACCTCGCCCAGGGCCGGTTCCAGCGGGTCATCCCCGACGGCAGCGTGAAGGACCCGAAGGCGGTCACCCGGCTCCTGTTGTGCTCCGGCAAGGTCTACTACGACCTCCTGGACGCGCGGGACAAGGCGCAGGACGGGCGCATCGCCATTGCCCGGGTGGAGCAGCTCTACCCGTTGCCGCTGCCGGAGCTGCGGGAGCTTTTGGGGAGCTTCCCGAATCTGGAGGAGCTGTTCTGGGTGCAGGAGGAGCCGCGCAACATGGGCGCCTGGACCTTCATCTGGCCGCACCTGGAGCAGCTGGTCTCGGACATCCATCGCAGCCTGACCGTCGGCTACATCGGCCGCGTCGAGGCAGCGAGCCCGGCGGCGGGCTTCCTCGCCGCGCACAACATCGAGCAGGAGATGATCGTCGAGCAGGCGATCTCGAGGGGACGAAACGATGGGCGTTGAGCTGAAGGTGCCGCAGCTCGGTGAGTCGATCACCGAGGCGACGATTGGCAAATGGCACAAGAAGGTGGGCGACTCGGTCAGCGCGGACGAGCCGGTCGTGGTCCTGGAGACGGACAAGGTGACGGTGGACGTCCCCGCGCCCGCAGCCGGCAGCCTCGAGGCCATTGGCGCCAAGGAGGGAGACGTGGTGCAGGTGGGCCAGGTCATCGGCTCCATCGCCGCGGGGGCCGCCGGCGAAAAGGCCTCGGCTCCTGCGCCGGCCGCAGGCGGTGGCAACGGCGCGCAGGCGCCTGCTTCCGCCCCCAGCGCTCCGTCCGAGCGTGGTGAGAGCGCCGAGCGCGAGGTGAACGCCACGCCGGTGGCGAAGCGGATGGCCGAGGAGCGGGGCGTGGACGTCTCGCAGATCAAGGGCACCGGCGCCGGCGGCAAGGTCACCAAGGAGGACGTGCTCGCGCACACCGAAGCGAAGGCGCCCGCCGCGCAGCCGTCGCAGGCGCCCTCCTCCGCTCCGGCCCAGCAGCCAGCGCCGCGCCCGTCCATCCCGTCGGGTCCCCGTCCGCGCGCGGAGCGCGAAGAGCGGGTGCGGATGACGCCCCTGCGCAAGCGCGTGGCGGAGCGGCTCGTCCAGGCGCAGAGCACCGCGGCCCTGCTCACCACCTTCAACGAGGTGGACATGGGCGAGGTCATGGCCCTGCGCAAGCGCTACGTGGAGCCCTTCCAGAAGCGCCACGGAGTGAAGCTGGGGTTCATGAGCTTCTTCGTCCGCGCGGTGATCGAAGGGCTCAAGGCCTTCCCGCAGGTGAACGCGGAGATCGACGGCGACGACGTCATCTTCAAGAACTACTACGACATCGGCGTGGCGGTGAGCGGCAGCCGGGGCCTGGTGGTGCCGGTGCTCCGGGACGCGGACAAGCTGTCCATGGCGGAGCTGGAGAAGGGCATCTCGGAGCTCGGCCAGAAGGCGCGCAGCGACAAGCTGACCCTGGCGGACCTGCAGGGCGGGACCTTCACCATCTCCAACGGCGGCATCTTCGGCAGCATGCTCTCCACCCCCATCCTGAACCCGCCGCAGGTGGGCATCCTCGGGATGCACAACATCGTCGAGCGGGCGGTGGTGAAGGACG
>CAZQVZ010000705.1:0-1718 GCA_964596895.1 uncultured Myxococcaceae bacterium | reverse complement strand
CCTCCGCGGCGGGTGGGGGCGGCGAGCGCCTCTTCGTCCCCCACCTCGTAGGCCAGTTCGATCATCCCGAACTGCACCACGTCCCCCGCCTCCAGTAGGACCTCTCCCTCCAGCGGCTCACCGTTCACGGTGGAGCCGTTGGCGCTGCCGAGATCGCGGACCACCACACCGTCCGCGGTCCGCTGCAGCTCTGCGTGGCGGCGGCTGACCGACTCGTCTTCGAGCTGGATGCCCACGCCCACCACGCGCCCCACCACCACGGTGCCGCGGAGCGGGTAGATCTTGTTGGCCCAGGGGCCGGTGAGCCCGCGCAGGCTCGGCCCCAGAGGTCCCTGCGCCGACGGCCGGGCCCCGGCCCGGCGCGGGCCAGGCCCTGCGGCTGCGCCGGGCGCACCGGATGGCGCGGCGCCACCAGGCTTCACCTTCGCCCGGTCCACCGCCGAGAGCTGCCGGGTGGCCTTCGGTGGCCGCACCGCCGCCAGCTGGCCGGTGCCGCGCGCTGCCTCCGCGGGGTTCGCTGGAGCGGGTGCCTGCGGCCTCGGGCCGCTCTTGCGCCTGGGCGCGCCCGCCTTGAGGGAGAGCTCGTAGTCCCCAATGACCACCTGCGCCCTGGGTCCGAGCGGCGTGGGGGCGCTGATGGCCTCTCCGTCCACGAAGGTGCCGTTGGCGCTGCCGAGATCCTCCACCATCACCTGGCCGCCCTCTTCGAAGAAGCGGGCGTGGCGGCGGGAGACCCCACCTTCGGTGAGGATGAGCGCGTTGCCGTCGGCGCGGCCTACGATGACCTCCCCTTCGAGAGGCTCCTCGCGGAGGGTGCCGTCCGCGGACCGGATGAGCAGGGTGGCCATGGTCGGGCTAGTCCTCGCGGAAGATGCTCATGTTGACGGGGATGCCGCGGCGCTGCAGGTCGTCGTAGAACTTCGGGACGAAGCCGGAGGCGACGAAGCGGCCGCGCACCTTGCCGTCTTCGGTGAAGCCCTCCTGCTTGTAATAGAAGATGTCCTGGAGGGTGACGATGTCGACCTCCATGCCGGAGATCTCGGTGATGTAGCAGATCTTCCGCGTCCCGTCGGAGAAGCGCGTCTGCTGCACGATCAGGTTCACCGCCGAGGCGATCTGCTCGCGGATGGCCTTGATGGGCAGCTCCATGCCGCTCATCAGGACCATGGTCTCCAGCCGGGCGATGGCGTCACGCGGCGTGTTGGCGTGCAGCGTGGTCAACGACCCGTCGTGGCCGGTGTTCATGGCCTGGAGCATGTCCAGGGTCTCGCCGGCGCGGCACTCACCGACCACGATGCGGTCCGGCCGCATACGCAGGCAGTTCTTCACCAGGTCCCGGATCGTGATGGCGCCCTTGCCTTCGAGGTTGGGCGGCCGCGATTCGAGCTGGATCCAGTGGTCCTGGGGGAGCTGGAGCTCCGCCGCATCCTCCACGGTCACGATGCGCTCGTCGTCCGGGATGAAGGAGCTGATGATGTTGAGGGTGGTGGTCTTCCCGGAGCCGGTGCCGCCGGAGATGACCACGTTCTTGTGCGCCTTGACGCACATCTCCAGGAACTCCGCCATCTGCGGGGTCAGGGTCTTGTACTTCACCAGGTCGTGGATCTTCAGCGCCTCGCGCTTGAACTTACGGATGGTGATGCACGGACCCTTGAGCGCCAGCGGCGGGATGATGGCGTTGACGCGGCTGCCGTCCTTGAGGCGCGCGTCCACCAGCG
>CAZQVZ010000704.1:0-1747 GCA_964596895.1 uncultured Myxococcaceae bacterium | reverse complement strand
CCTTCACGCGGCTCTCGCTGTTGATGTCCAGCTTCCAGCCGGTGAGCTGCGCCGCGAGCCGCACGTTCTGCCCGCGCCGGCCAATGGCCAAAGACAGCTGGTCGTCGGGGACGATGAGCTCCATGGCGTGGTTCGCTTCGTCGATGATGACGCGGCTGACCTCCGCCGGGGCCAGCGCCGAGCACACGAACCGCGCCGGGTCTTCGTCCCAGGGGACGATGTCGATCTTCTCCCCGCGCAGCTCCTGCACCACCGCCTGAACGCGGCTGCCCTTCATGCCCACGCAGGCGCCCACCGGATCCACGTCGCTGTCGCGGCTGGAGACGGCGATCTTGGAGCGGCCCCCGGGCTCGCGGGCCGCGGCCTCGATCACCACGATGCCTTCGGCGATCTCCGGGACCTCCATCTCGAACAGCTTGGTGAGCAGCGCCACCGACGCGCGCGAAAGGATGATCTGCGGGCCCTTGGACTCACGCAGCACGTCCAGCACGTAGGCCTGGACGCGGTCTCCGGCGCGGTAGGTCTCCCGGGGCACCTGCTCGCGCACCGGCAGCACCGCTTCGGCGCGGCCGAGATCCACCACGATGTTGCCGCGCTCGAACCTGCGGGCAATGCCGGTGATGAGCTCGCCCTTGCGGTCCTTGTACTCGTTGTAGACGTTCTCCCGCTCTGCATCCCGGGTGCGCTGCAGGATGACCTGCTTGGCGGTCTGCGCGGCGATGCGGCCAAACCCGCGGCGGAAGGTCTTGAGCTTGAGGATGTCGCCGTACTGGTCGTCCTGGGCCTTCGCTTCGGCCGCGTCTTCATCCCGGTAGAAGATCTGGAAGACGAGCTCGTCGCCGGGCTCCACCTCCATGCCCTTCTTCGCCGCCTCGTCCATGGTGATCTGGTTCACCGCCTGGATGGGGTCCGAGATCTCCTGCACCACGGTGATGGCCTGGAACAGCTCCACCACGCCCTTGTCGGTGTCGTAGCGCGCCTCGAGGTTGCGATCCTGGCCGAAGTGCTTCTTGGCCGCGGTGGTCATCGCGTCTTCGAGCGTGCTGATGAGCACGCTGCGCTCGATGCCCTTGTCCTTGGCCACCTGGTCCAGGACGAGGTTGAGGTTGAGGCTGGGTCCCTGACTCGACATGTTCTTCTCCGTTTGTTCCACGGCCGCTCGTGCGTCGGCCTGTATGTGCCCTGCTCAGAAAAACCGAAACTAGAACTCGAACTCGAGGTTCGCCTTGGCGATCTCCCGGAAGGGGATCTTGAAGGCGCCCGCGCCCTCCACCTCGACCGTGACCTCGCCCGGCGAGGCCTCCTTGAGGACGCCCGAGAAGTTCTTCCGGGGCGGCTCGCCAATGGGCCCGAAGGTCTTCACCTTCACCTTTTTGCCCACCGCGCGCGTGAAGTGCTCCGGCTTCTTGAGGGGCCGGTTGAGGCCCGGGCTGCTGACCTCGAGGCTGTATTCGTGCGGGATGAAGTCTTCGACGTCCAGGGCCGCGTCCAGCGCGCGCGACATGGAGGAGCACTCCTCCAGCCCCACGCCACCGCCCGGCTTGTCGATGAAGACACGCAGGATCCACCCGGCCTGCTCGCGGAGAAACTCCACGTCCACGAGCTCCAGCCCTTCAGCGGACGCCAGGGGCTCGGCGAGCTCCCGCGTCTTCTCCTCCACCGTGTGCTTGAGGCTCTCAGCCATGCGTCGATAGGGGCCCAAAAAAGAAAAAGCGGGCACGAAGGGCCCACTTTTCGAGGTGAATCC
>CAZQVZ010000703.1:0-1782 GCA_964596895.1 uncultured Myxococcaceae bacterium | reverse complement strand
GCAGGTAATGCTGGCGAAGAGCGCGGTGACGAACCTGTCCTGCACCTACGAGCCCCCGGGGCCCCCCCGCGGCAGTGGAGGTGCAGGTAGGTCTGGCGAAGTGCGCGGTGACAAACCTGTCCTGCACCTACGAGCCCCCGGGCACCAGCGCGGCAGTGGAGGCGCAGGAAACACTGGCGAAGAGCGTGGTGACGAACCTGCCCCGCCCCCACGAGCCCCTGGGCACCCACGCGGCAGCGGAGGTACGGGTAACGCTGGCGAAGAGCACAGCAACGAACCTGTCCCGCTCCCTGCCCCGACCTCCGCGGTCCTCGGCAGCACGCCGGCCGGACCTGCAGTCAAAGTTACGTTTGACCGAGCAGGTGCGGCGAAAGGCGCCGCCAGACGCACACCCCATCGAAGAATCGGGCACTTACGCCGCCACACAGCCACCGAAGAGGCCCTTCGGAACTTCTGCTCGGTCAAACGTCACTATGGAGGAGGGGCACGGGCGCGCAAGGACCCCACTCGAGCTCCGGAGACGTCGTCGCTCAGGCCCCGCTTGGGCGCAGAGGCGCCGCGCGGCAGCCACTTTCAGGACGAAAATCCCGCCTGGGGCCCCAGGTGGCCCCTGGAGGCACGACGACCCCGCAGGCTTGCTTTGGTAGGCACCCCCACAATGGCCTTGTGGGGCCCCAGGTGGCCGCGGGGCCCCGGCCGCGTTCCCGGAGACGCGCAGCTTCAACTACTTCGACGTACCCCCAGCACGGTCACGCCGCGCCGCGAGGCCTCGCGCAGGAACGCGGGCGTCTCGAGGATGACCGAGCGCTCGGCCTCCACCGCCAGCAGGGTGGCGCCGGCCGCCTCCATCACGTCCAGCGTCTTCGGGCCCACCGCCGGCAAGTCGAACCGCGCGTCCTGCTGCGGCTTGGCGAGCTTCACCACGCATGCGCCCGGGCCGCCCAGCTTCCCGCCTCGGAGGATCGCCTCGTCGGTGCCCTCCAGCGCCTCCAGCGCCAGCACGTGGCCATTGCGGACCACCACGGTCTGCCCCACGTCCGCCTGGCCCAGCAGCGTCGCCACCTCCAGCCCCAGCGCCACGTCCTTCTGCTGCGACAAAGTCGGCGCAGGCCCCGCCAGGTGCCCCACCGGCGCGAGCGCCTCCGGCAGCAGGTCCGTCGGCGCGACGATGCGAACGCCCTGCCCCTCCAGATACGAAGCGATGGCGCGCAGAAGCCCGTCGTCCCGGAAGCTGCGCACCTTCGCCATGACCACCAGCGCGCCGAAATCCGGCCGGAAGGTGGTGAAGGCAGCCACGCGGCCAATCCCTCCGGCCATCACCGCCTCGCTCACGCCGTGGGCGCGCAGCCGCTTCGCGATCCGGCCCAACTGTCCCAGCCGCACCCACTCGAAGACGTCCACGTGCGCCGCCAGCGAACCGTCGGTCTCGCCCTCGTGGCCGAGCGCAATCACCCGCAGCCCGCGCGCGCGCGCTGCGTCTGCGAAGAGCCTGGGGAGCACGCCGTTGCCGGCGACCAGCCCGATGGCACCGGGCGACGTCGTCACAGTCGCTCGCCGCTACCGGGTGATGCCGCGCTCGGAGCGCGAGACGAAGTCCAGCATCACGTCGATCTCCGGGTGCCCGCCGGATTCCGCCCGCAGCTTGGCCACCGCTTCATTCAGCCCGAGCTTGGACCGGAAGAGGATCTTGTACGCGTCCTTGATGCGGCGAATCTGGTCGTCCGAATACCCGTGGCGAGACAGCCCCACCGTGTTCAGCCCCACCAACTCCGCGCGGTCTCC
>CAZQVZ010000702.1:0-1783 GCA_964596895.1 uncultured Myxococcaceae bacterium | reverse complement strand
GGACTGGGTCAGGCGCTTCTTCCGGATGGAGCGCGCGTTCGCCCGCTGGAGGAAGTGTTCCGCCAGAAGCGGCACATCGTCGATCCGCTCGCGCAGAGGCGGGACGCGCAGGGTGACGACGTTCAGCCGGTAGAACAGGTCCTGCCGGAACCGCTTCTCCTCCACCTCGAGCTCGATGTCCCGGTTGGTGGCAGCGACCGTCCGCACGTCCACCAGGATGGCGGCGTTCTCACCGACCCGGCGGACCTCCCCGTCCTGGAGCACCCTGAGCAGCTTCGACTGGAAGGCGGGGCTGGTCTCGGTCACCTCGTCGATGAAGAGGGTCCCCCCGTCCGCCTCCTCGAAGAGACCGCGCCGCGCGCGCACCGCCCCGGTGAAGGCGCCGCGGGCGTGGCCGAAGAGCTCCGACTCCAGGAGGGTCTCGTTGATGGCGGCGCAGTTCACCGGCACGAAGGGGCGGTCCTTGCGGCGGCTCTGCGCGTGCAGCGCCCTGGCGACCAGCTCCTTGCCGGTGCCGCTCTCCCCCTGGACGAACACGGTGGCGTCGGACTGGGCCACCCGGACGATCCGGTTGGTCAGCTCGCGCATGGCCGGGCTGCGGCCCACCAGCGCGGAGAGGCCATGGCGGCTGTTGAACTCGCCGGCGAAGAGCGTGACCGCAGACAGAAGCTTGGTGCGCTCGAAGGCCTTCTGCACCCGGTGCACCAGCTCCCCGTCCTTGAAGGGCTTGGTGACGTAGTCGTAGGCGCCCAGGCGCATCGCCTCCACCGCGGTCTCGATGGAGCCGTACGCCGTCATCACGATGACCTGCAGCCCCGGCACGCTCTCCAGCCCGCGGCGCAGGAGCGTCAGCCCGTCCATGGGCTCCATCTTGAGGTCGGTCAGGAGCACGTCCACCGGCTGGCCGGAGATGACGCCGAGCGCCTCGTCCCCCGAGCCCGCCTCCAGCACCGTGTAGCCCTCGGCCCGCAGGAGCATGGCGGTGGTGGCGCGCATGTTCCGCTGGTCATCCACCACCAGCACGCGCCCGCGGCCTGCTGCGCTCTCCCTGGCTGCGGTCCCCAAAGGCGGCATGGGCCACTGCGTACCTGCGCGGCGCGCAGGAGGCAACCGGCCCGGCCTGACCGGCGGCCCGCCCAGGGACTTCGCCTGCGCGCCTGCTCGCGGGGCGACATGGGGCCGCCCTGGAGTCGGAGGCGCGCGGGGGCCCGCCCGTGCGGCCGAACGCGCTGGAGTGGAGCGCGCGCGACCTGCGGGTGGCCGTCAGGGCGCCCTCGCCTGCGCGAGCGGCAGCCGGACGACGAAGGTGGTGCCCTCTTCCGGTCCGGAGCGCACCCGCAGCTCGCCGCGGTGGTCTTCGATGATGCGCCGGACCACGGCCAGGCCGAGGCCGGTGCCGCGGGCCTTGGTGGTGAAGAAGGGCTCGAACACCCGCGGCAGCAGGTCAGCGGGGATGCCCGGGCCTTCGTCCTGCACCTCCACCTTCACGGCGTCCTCTCCGTCCTTCGCCACCCGGAGCCGCACCGTCCCGCCCCTGGGCATGGACTGGGCGGCGTTCACCAGCAGGTTGACCAGCGCCTGCCGGAGCAGGTGCCGGTCCATGGGCAAAGGCGGCAGCGCCCGTGGCACCACCAGCTCGAAGTGGACCTTTGCCGCCAGGACCCGGTCCGCCTGGGCTGCGTCCACCGACTCGCGGACCAGCCGCTCGAGGTCTTCGAGCTGCAACGAGAGCGGCCGCGGGCGGGCGAAGTCCAGCAGGTCACCCACGATGCGGTCGAGCCGC
>CAZQVZ010000701.1:0-1815 GCA_964596895.1 uncultured Myxococcaceae bacterium | reverse complement strand
TCGGCGAAGAGGGGCTTTCGCGCTCCGTCGTCGTCTGCGCCACCTCGGACCAGCCTTCGCTCGTCCGTCTGCGCGCGGCGTATGTGGCCACCGCCATCGCCGAGTACTTCCGGGACCGCGGCGGCAACGTGATGTTCATGCTGGACACGGTGACGCGGCTCGCGAGGGCGCAGCGTGAGATTGGGCTCGCCATCGGGGAGCCGCCCGCCAGACAGGGCTACCCGCCGAGCGTGTTCTCCATGCTGCCGCGGATCCTCGAGCGCACCGGCAACTCCGACAAGGGCGGCTGCACCGCCATCTACACGGTGCTGGTGGCGGGCGGCGACATGGAGGAGCCCATCGCCGACGAGGTGCGCGGCATCCTCGACGGTCACTTCATCTTGAACCGCGCCCTCGGCGAGCGGAACCAGTGGCCCGCCATGGACGTCCTGGCGTCCCTCTCCCGCGTGATGAGCCAGGTGGCCACGCCGGAGCACAAGGCGGCGGCGGCGAAGCTGCGGGAGACCCTGGCCACCTACGAGAAGCAGCGGGACCTCATCCTGCTCGGGGCGTACGTGTACGGGACGGACCCGAAGACGGACTACGCCATCGACAAGTACGAGGAGATCATCGCCTTCCTCAAGCAGAGCACCGAGGAGAACGCGTCCTACGAAGACACGGTGCAGAGGCTCGTGGACCTCTTCGCCGACTAGCCATGGCCGACTACCGCCTGCAGACCCTGCTGGAGATTCGCGGGCGCGCCAAGGACGCCGCGGAGCAGGCCTTCGCCGAATCCTTGCAGGCCCTGGCGCAGGAGAAGCAGAAGCTCGAGGCGCTGGAAGCGGACCTCCAGCGGCGGAAGGCGGAGCGCAAAGAGAAGGTGCAGGCCTTCCTCGAAGAGGTGATGGCCAGGGGCACCGGCGCAGGCGGGCTCGCGCAGATGAACCGGTTCGAAGAGCGGCTCAAGGACGAAGAGGCGCAGGTGGCGCTGGAGATTGAGCAGCAGAAGGACTGCGTGGCGCAGGCGGAGCAACGGGTGGAGCAGCGCCGGGCGGAGATGGCGGAGGCGGCGAAGGAGCTCAAGGCCATCGAGAAGCACAAGGAGAGCTGGACGGCGGAGCGCAAGAAGGAGCGGCAGGCGCGCGAAGATCTCGTCCAGGAGGAGATCGGCAATACGCTGCACCTGATGAGGTCGCGCAAGTGAGCCGGGTGGACGACGACCGCCAGGCGCAGAGGCTCGCCGAACGGCTGGCGCAGGAGAAGCGGCTGGGGGAGCAGCGCACCCAGAAGAAGCTCGAGGGCGAGAGCGCGTTCGCGAAGCGGCTGCAGCAGGGGGGGCAGGAGACGGCCAACGCCCAGCGGCAGGGGCTCTCCCAGAAGCAGGAGGCGCAGGGCAAGGACGGCTCGCGGCTGCTTGCGGACGGGCAGACCCGGGCGCAGGAGGCGGACAGCGCGCACGAGCAGCGGGACGCGAAGGGCACCCGCGAGCGCGCGGAGGTGCGGCGCGGCGCCACCGCCTTCGGCTCGAAGCTGAAGCAGGCACAGACGGGCGAAGGCGCCAGGACCGGGCAGGGCCGGCTGTCGGACGCCGCGCGGGACGGCGTGGCCTCCCAGGGGCGCGCGCAGGATCAGCAGGGCGCAGGGCTGGGCGCGGCGTCCAGGCGGCAGGACGCGCAGACCACGCAGAAGGCGCACGACGAGCGCGGGGAGGGCGCCGTCCAGAGCAGCCTGACCGGGCAGGCGGGCGCAGCCGCGCGGCGCGGGGGCAAGGGTGAGGTGAAGGCGGACGCGGATGGCGGCGGCGGCGGCGGCGGCGGGTCCGGCGGGCAGGGGAAG
>CAZQVZ010000700.1:0-1834 GCA_964596895.1 uncultured Myxococcaceae bacterium | reverse complement strand
TCGCCGAAGAACGCGGGCGGCCGGTCCACCTGATCCTTGTGCGCGAGGAAGTTGGTGACGTCGGTGAGGAAGTCCACGTCGGTGTACGAGCGGCCGCCACGCGCGCGGTCTCGCCGCATCAGGATCCATTCGTCCAGATCGTTGTAGCGGCCGCCGGCGAAGATGAAGCGCCGGGCCCCCTTCGCACGGAGCAGGTCGAACGCGCGGTCGAACGCGTCCAGATCTCCCTGGCTGTCGGCGAGCAGGCCAATCAAGCGGGAGCCATCCTAGCGCCTACGGATACAGAAGGTGACGTTGGCGCTCGGGGAGGAACGCCTGGCGCTCCTGGTCGAACCCGTCGAAGAGCCGGTCCAAGGGCGCGCCCTCCTCCATGCCGCGCCGCACCGCGTCGGTCCCACACAAAAGGTCGAAGGCGGGGATGTCCTCCACGAACTCGTAGGCGTCCGCGCGCCAGGCGAACTCCTTCGGGTGCAGCTGCCGGATGGCGTGGAAGATGGCGACCCCGGTGCGCAGCGGCAGGAAGACGTCCGGGTCGGTCACGTGGATGAACGCGCCGTTGCAGGACTGGCCCGTGTACTTGTCGAACGTGGGCGTGAACCCGCACGGACGGAAGCGGACGCCGGGCAAATCCCACGCGTGCAGCCGGTCCACCAGCGCCTGCGCGTCCAGCCACGGCGCGCCAAACTGCTCGAACGGGCGCGTGGTGCCACGGCCTTCGGAGACGTTCGTCCCCTCGCCCAGGCACATGCCCGGGTAGACGAGCGCGGTGTCCGGGGTGGGCATGTTGGGCGACGGCGGAATGAAGGGAAGCCCGGTGTCCGCCCAGGTCATGGCGCGCCTCCAGCCTTCACACGGCACCACGGTGAGCTCACACCCACCGCCGTCGCGCGCGTTGAAGAGCCGCGCCAACTCCCCCGCGGTCATCCCGTGGCGGTTGGGCAGCGAGTACAGCCCCACGAACGAGCGGTACCGCTCACCGACGAGGTTGCCCTCCACCTGCACGCCACCCATGGGGTTGGGCCGGTCCAGCACGTAGAAGGCGACCTTCGCCTTCGCCGCCGCCTTCATCGCCAGGGCCATCGTGTACACGTACGTGTAGTAGCGGCTGCCCACGTCCTGGATGTCGAACACCAGCGCGTCGAGCCCCTCCAGCCACTGGGCGCGCGGGGACAAGGACTCGAACGTGGAGCCGTAGAGGCTGTGGACAGGGACGCCGGTCTTCTGGTCCTTCGGTTCGTCGCCCACCGCCACCATGTACTGCGCCTCACCGCGGACCCCGTGCTCAGGGCCGAACAGCGCGCCCAGCGTCACCCCGTCCGCCTGCGCGAGCAGATCCGCCAGATGCCGGAACTGTCGATCCACGCTGGTGGGATTGACGATGGCCCCCACCCGCTTGCCCCGTAGCGCGCGAAACCCGTCCCGCGCCCACACGTCGATTCCGGTCTGCACGCTCACTTCAGTCGCTCCAGTGCCCGCGCCGCGGCGTCCTTCGAGTTGCAGCCGAAGATGCCACCCAGAACGCCCTTCCCTGCTGCGTCGTCGTCGCCACCGTTCTTCGCCAACCGCGCAAGCTTCCCCTTCGCCTCCTTCGCGCCGAGCTGCCCGAGCCGGCTTGCGGCCTCGCTCCGGTAGCCGCACTTGTCGTGGTCCAGCATGTCCAACAGCGCGCCCATGGCGTCGTTCGAGCCGAGCCTCTTGGCATCCGCGAACCTGCGCGCGGCCTCCTCTCCCCGTCCAAGGGCGAGGGTCAACTCGCCGCGGCGATAGGCGCGCTCCCCGGGATCCTTCACCTGCGAGATGAGGGCCTCGGCCTCCTTGATTCGCGCGTCCTGCT
>CAZQVZ010000699.1:0-1847 GCA_964596895.1 uncultured Myxococcaceae bacterium | reverse complement strand
GTCAGGTCCAGGTACGCGTCCACCGCGGCGATGACGCGGGCGCCGGCGGGGATCTCATCTCCCTTCACCCCCTGGGGGACGCCGCTGCCGTCCCACGCCTCGTAGAGCTGCGCGAGGATGGCGTTCACCGTCACCGGTAGGTGCACGCTTTCGAAGAGCTTGATGGGCGCGCGCACGTACCTTCGGGCCTCCGCCTTCCAGTCCGCCTGCGCCTGCAGGGAGGCCAGGGTGAAGTGGCGTTCCTGCGGCTTGCCGAGATCGTGCAGCAGGGCGGCGATGGAGGTGTAGGAGACGTCTCTGGGCAAAAGGCCCATCCGCCTGGCCACCAGCGCCGACTGCCGGGCCAGAAGCCCCGAGTGCCCGCGGCCGTGTTCGCGCCGCGCCTCGATCAGGCCGACGAGGATGTTCAAGGTTTCGATGTAGTCGTTGTCCGCGAGGTTCCCGCGCACCGCGCCCAGCAGCTCCCGCATCTGCGTGGGCTGGCCGACGGCAGAGGGCCGCGGCCTCGCGCGGGGATCCGTCTCCATCCGCAGGCCGGGCACCGAGCGGCCGCCGCTGGATTGGCTTTCGTACGCGCGCTGGATGCCGGAGAGGTCCGCCCGCCCGGTGCTGCCGCCGGGATCCGCAGGGCCGCTCTGGAAGGCGGTGGGGTCTCCGTAATAGTGCTTCCGGATGGCGGCGTGGATGGTGCTCCGCAAGGCGACGTAGGCGTGCACCTCTTCGGCTTCGGTGACGAGCTGCACCTCGCGGATGACCGCCTGGTTCTGCGGCTCCGCCATCACCACCGACAGCTGGAGCGACTCCTTGTCCCACGCGAGCGGGATGATGAGCTGCTGCTCCGCCATCCGGACGGGGATGAGGTCCAGGGTCTCGGTGGGGATCCGCGCGGCCGCGAGCTTCTCGCCGGAGACGAACCGGGTCTTGAACTCCTGCGCGAGGAAGCGGAGCAGGGCGCCCTCTTGAAGGAGCCCTATCTCCACGAGGCAGTCACCCAGCTTGTGCCCGGTGATCCGCTGCTGCGCGAGCCCCTGCTCGAGCGCCTCTGCGGTGATCAGGCCGGCCTCGATCAGCCGCTGTCCCAGTTGTTTGGCCATCCGCTGGGGTCGAACTCTATGTCCGCGCGCCCTCACCCGTCCAAGGCGGGGAGCTAGCTCGCCTCACCTTCGGGCGCGGCGGGCGCGGCGGGCGCGGACGGCTCGGGGGTGGGACCGGGTTCAGGGGAGGTGGGCTCGGACGGCGCCTGACCTGCGAGCGCGTGGAGCGGCTTGAAGGAGGGGAGGCCCTCCTTGTTCGGCGCAGGCTTGCCGCCGCCCCCTGCACCACCGCCAGGGCCGCCGTGCGCGGGCTCCTTGCCACCGCGCTTGCCGCGGCGCCGCCCGGTGCGGCCCTCCACCGGGGAGCGGCCCCTCACCGTGGGCGAAGGCCCCTTCCACAGGTAGCGGTCGTAGAGCCGGGCGTTTTCGGTCCAGGTGTCGTTCGGGTCCCGCTCCATGATCTCGAGCCAGGAGGCGATTTTGGAGTCCAGGGTGTCGATCTGGTGGACGATCAGCGCCTCCAGCGTCATCGGCACCTTGGGCGAGCCCCACTCCATCTGCCCGTGGTGCGCGAGCACGATGTGGGTGAGGTGCTGCTCGAGCAGCGCCGGGAAGCCGTCGATGCGCGAGGCCTTCTCCCGGATCTTCTGCGCGGTCATCACGATGTGGCCCACCAGCCGGCCTTCGTCGGTGTACTCGAACCCGCCGCGCGCGACGGAGATCTCCTTCACCTTGAGGATGTCGTGCAACAGGGCGCCGGCGAGCACCAGGTCCCGGTCCACCATGGGGTAGTGGTCACAGATCCGGTGGGCG
>CAZQVZ010000698.1:0-1848 GCA_964596895.1 uncultured Myxococcaceae bacterium | reverse complement strand
GGCGTGTTGGGCCTCACCTTCAAGGAGAACGTCTCCGACCTGCGCAACTCCAAGGTGCCGGACATCATCCGGGAGCTGAAGGAGTTCGGCGTGCAGGCGCTGGTGCATGACCCCCACGGCAATGCCCACGAGGCCATGGAGGAGTACGGCCTGGAGCTCTCTCCCATCGAGTCGTTCAAGGACCTCGACGGCGTGGTCTTCGCGGTGCCGCACAAGGCGTACCTGGACATGCCGAAGTCGCGGCTGACGAACATGGTCCGCCCCGGCGGAGCCTTCATCGACGTGAAGAGCGTGCTGTCGCCGGAGGCCATGGAGAACGGCGTCCGCTACTGGAGCGTGTAGCCCGCGCGCGGGCCGTATGAACACGCCGCAGGTCCTCACGCAGGCGGTGCTCTTCGCCTTGATGGTGGCGAGCATCGTCTGGGTGGTGCGCGAAAACCGCCGCTTCCCTGACCGCTTCCCGCTGGTGGCGCCCCTGGACCCGCGCTTTCTGGCGTTGGTGGTCCCGTGGCTGCTGGTGCTCGGCGGCGTCTTCTGGCTCATCGTCTCGCAGGAGCTCATCCCGAAGCGCTCGCCGCTGTGGTTCGGGACGGCGCTGAGCATGGTGGCCCTGGGGTCCATCGCGGCGCTGATGGGCGCGCTGGCCGTGCTGCAACGCAGGCTCGCGGCCGGGTGGATCATCCGGGAAGACGACCAGACCCTGAGGCTGAAGCTGGATGACGTGGATGAGACCGTCCCGTTGAGGCCCGGCAGCGTGGTGGCCAGGTTCACGCCGAAGAACCAGTGGCTGCGCTTCGACATCGCCCACGGGGAGCGGACGCTGCAAATCCTGGTGATGGTGCCCCTGGGCTACCTGAACCTCGCGAAGGCGGGCGAGGTGGCGGAGTTCATCGGCGCGCCGCTCGGCGGGAGCAGCCGCCGGTTCTGCATGTGGATGCGGCCGTGGATTCGGCCCGTCTGAACAGCGGGTAGGCTCTGCGGCCCTGTCGCGCGTCGCCGGCCGCGGCGGTGGCGGACGAGCTCGGCATGAGTCGGTATGTGGTGACCCTGGTGGAACTGCGCGTCCGCGACCTGAGCCGGATCAACCGGCCGAGCTTCACCGTGGACGTCGAAGAGCGGGACCGCCAACGGCGCGCAGCGGTTGGTCCTCACCGACGTCCGCGAACACCGGCCGTTCACCGACCTGCCGGCGGGCGGGCTGCCGCTGGTCAGCATCGAGGATCCTTCCGGCCACCTGGACTTCTCCCTGGGGTTGGTCGTCTCCAACGCGGACCTGCGCCGGACCGCGGACCGGCTGGAAGGCGTCCTCCAATACGCGGAGCTCATCCCTTTCCCGCCCGCCCAGCTCCCCCGCAAGATCGCGGGGTTGGTGGCCCGCGTGGGGGAGAATGTGCAGGACATGGAGCACCCGGGGGTTCGTCAGAGGGTCGGCGCGGAGGAGGACTTCGGGGCGACCCGGAAGGTCCACGAAGCAGCCAGCCAGCGCGCTTTCGTTCGATTCACGGTGGAGCGCCTGGGGTAGGTGCGCCGGCTCGCGGCGTCCTGGCGCGCGCTCGGTCCTGCTTCGTTCGGCGAGTCTGGCTCGGTCCGAGGCAGGGAGCAGTCGTGGTGGGCCGCGACAGTGCCCCGCCCCTCCAGAGGGGAGGTGGACGCACGGCGGGGCGCCGGCAGGCAGGGGCTGGCCTGAACCTCCAGACTGGAGGTGGACACGTGGCGAACACCAGCAGGCAGCGAGCAGTCGTGGTCAGCGGCGACTGGGCCCCGCACCTCCAGACTGGGAGGTGGACGCGCGGCGGGGCGCCGGCAGGGAGGGAGCAGTCGTGGTGAGTCGCGACCGTGCCCCGCACC
>CAZQVZ010000697.1:0-1851 GCA_964596895.1 uncultured Myxococcaceae bacterium | reverse complement strand
CCGAGTGCGACGTGCTGGTGACCGAATCCACCTTCGGGCACCCGCGCTACTCCTTCCCGTCGCGGGAGAAGACCTTCGACCGGCTCGCGGAGTGGTGCCGCGCGGCGCAGGCCCGGGGCGTCCAGCCGGTGGTGCTGGCGTATGCGCTCGGCAAGAGCCAGGAGGCGGCCGCGCAGCTCGCCAGGCGCGGCTTCTCGCTGTGCGCGCACGCGTCCATCCACGCCCTCTGCGAGCTCTATGGCGAACTGGGAACGCCGCTGCCCGTGCGCCGCTTCGACGGCACCTTCGAGCCGGGAGAGGTGGCGCTGTTCCCGCCGCACATCTCCCGCGCGGCCGCCCTGAACCGGGTGCCCAGGACCACCGCGGTGCTCACCGGCTGGGCGCACGACGGGCCCATGGCGGTGCGGCGCTACGGCGCGGACACCGCCTTCCCCATCTCGGACCACGCGGACTTCCCGCAGCTCGTGCGCTACGCGAAGCAGTCCGGCGCGAGCGAGGTGCTCACGGTGCACGGCTTCGCGGATGAGCTGGCTTCAGCGCTGCGCAAGGAGGGCATCGTCGCGCGCGCCATCCACCGGCCGCTGCAGTTGCCGCTGCTGTAGGGGCCTCACCCCAGCCCTCTCCCAGAGGGAGAGGCAGACAGCCGCCGCTACTCCGGCGACTGGACGATGAGCTTCTCCTTGCCGCACTCGTCGCAGCGGACATGGACGAAGAGGTCGTTGTCGCTGTCCTCGGGGACCTCGCCCTCCGGCACGCCCAGCTCCGCCTTGGCCAGGGCGGGCACCTTCTGCGGCAGGTCCTGCGCGGACAAGGCCTGCACCAGCCGCATCTCGCGCTCGTGGCATTCGCGGGCTTCGGGGCCGTTGAGCCACCGGGGCTCCACGCTGTCCGGGAGCCGGGAGAGCTGCTCGAGGTTCCACGCCGCCTCCGCCAGGTACGCCAGGCGCCGCAGCCGGGCCTCCTCCGGCAGGGACGCGAAGGCGCCGAAGGCCTCCGACAGCGCAGGCCGGTCACCCGCCGTCGCCAGCTGCGCGAGATCCACCGCCACATCCTGCGACTCCAGCGCCTCCTCCCAGTTGTGGTCGGGGGTGAAGCCGGCCTCCAGGAGCGAGGTGAAGAGCTGCGCCGCAGCCAGCCGCCGGCGGACCTCTCCCAGGTGCTCGGCGCCTTCGTTGGGAAGCTGCAGGTAGAGCAGGGCGCCGCAGGTGCGCGGGTCCACCGCGCCGGTCTGGTCGTCCACGTCCACCTCCGCGCGGATCATGTCGGCCAGCGCCTTCGCCGCGGAGAAGCGGAACTCCGGGGCCACGCCCAGCTCCTTGAGGTACATCGCCGCCTGCGGCGCCTCGCGGGAGCCCATCTGCAGGGCCTTCTGCGCCCGGCTGATGGCGTCCGGGTCCGGCGTCACCGTCCGCCCTTCGAGCCTCGCCCGCACCGACTCGCGGTACAGCGACTCGAGGCTGGTGCCCGGCGTGGTCTGGGCGCCCAGCGGCGGCCGCTGCTCGGGGACATCCAGCACCCAGGTGGGCGTGGCGCGCAGCCCGGAGAGGCCGCGGAAGAGCAGGGTGCCGGCCGAGTCCTGGGGGCGGAACGGCGGCAGGTTCTGCACCGCCTCCTCGTGGGCCTGGTGCGCGGTCTCCTCCGCCTGCAGGCGCTGCTCGCGGGTGAAGGAGGTGACGCCGTGCTCAGGCGGCGGGGGCGGCGGGGGCGCGGCCTCTCCGTTGAGGCCGGCGACCCGGTCCAGGTCCACGTCCTCCATCTCCATCTCTTCGAGCCCGCGGGCGCCGGTGAAGTCACACCGGAGGATCTTCATCCGCTCGAAGGTGACGCCCTCGAGGTTGGCGCCGCGGAAGT
>CAZQVZ010000696.1:0-1854 GCA_964596895.1 uncultured Myxococcaceae bacterium | reverse complement strand
CGTGAAGGTGGACGGCAACGACGCGGAGGCGGTGTACCAGGCGACCTGCGAGGCCGTGGCCCGCGCCCGCTCCGGCGGCGGCCCCACGCTGATCGAGGCCGAGACCTACCGCATGGGCGCCCACTCCTCGTCGGATGATCCCACCCGCTACCGGGACCCGAAGGAGGTCGAGGTCTGGAAGACGCGCGACCCGATTGAGCGGCTGCAGGGCCGCCTGTTCAAGGCGAAGGCCTGGGACAAGGACCGGGACGAAGCGCTGCGGCAGAGCTTGCTCGAAGAGATCAACGCCGCCATCAAGGAGGCGGAGGCGCTTCCGCCGCCTTCACCCGAGACCCTCTTCGAGGACCTCTACGTCCACGAGCCCTGGAACATCGCCGAGCAGCGGGCGGAGTTCCTCGCCAACCTCCAGCGCGACCAGGGCTAGGCTCGTCGTCCATGTCGGACGAGATTCGCCAGTACATCCGCGCCGCCCAGGAAGCGGAGGTGCGCGGCGAGAAGCAGCAGGCGGCGGAGCTTCTGTGCAGGGCGGCGCGGGACTACCGCGCCCAGGGCCGCTATGGCCGCGCGCTGTCGATGCTGCGCCACGCGCTGAGGCTGGACCCCTCCCGCGGAGACGTCGCCGAGGAGATCCGCCGGCTGGAGTGGCTGCCTGACGCCTCCTTGCAGGGCGCGCTCGGCGAACAGGCGCAAGGGCCCGGCGAAGACGCAGAGCTGCAGCGGGCGCTGGAGCCTCTGGACGCGGGGACCCCGGCGCTCCTGGAGCGCGGCCCCACCCTGGCGGATCCCTCCCGGGATGCGTGGTGCTCGTTCTGCTGCCGGCCCCAGCAGGAGGTGGGCGCGCTGGTGGCCGGGCCCGCCGGCGCCTTCGTCTGCGCAGGCTGCATCGCGGAGGCGCGGCAGCTGCTCGGAGGGGCCGCGGCCTCGAACGGCGCGCCGGCTTCGACGGGCGGCGGCGACGCAGGCGTGGGCACGGGCACTGGCACGGGCACGGGCACGGGTCTGGGAACGGTCAGGGCCGGAAGACCTGCGGCAGACCGGGATGACGCCGGGCTCGCGGACCGTCCGGAGAGGGTGCCCGGGGCCTCGGGCGGGGTGCTCGCCACGTTGACCTCGCAGACCCGCGCCATCGACCAGCTGGTCCGCGCCATCGGGCAGGGGCGAAGGCGGGTGCTCCTCCTGGGCCCGTCCGGCAGCGGCAAGAGCGCCATGCTCCGCGCCATCTCCCAGAGGTCCGCCGGGGCGCTGGTGGACGCGGGCAGCCCCGACACCTGGCCCGCGCAGGGCCTGCTGCTCCTGGACGGCGCGGACGGGCTGGAGGAGCGGGAGTGGGCAAGGCTGTCGCGGGCGCTCGATGCCACCCAGGCGGCGGTCATCCTCGCCCTGCGCGGCCGCACCCCCGAGCCCACCTACTTCCTCATCACCGAAGACGACCAGAAGGAGCCCTTGCCGTCCTCGCAGTCGCTGGTCACCGCCACCGGCGGGAAGCTGACCCTGGGCGTGGCGGAGGCGGTGGACTTCGTGGCCTCGCTGGAGGCGCCGGACCGCCAGGCCCTGTGCGAGCTGGCGCAGTTCCTCTTCTCCGAGAAGATGCCCGAAGAGCTGGCCGGCGGGCTGGCCGAGTCGCTGGCGGAGATGGCGCACGGGTCCGGCCGGGGGCTGCACGAATTGGTGGCGCTGGTGCGCCGCGTCCCGCCGGGGGTCTGGCGGCTGGACTCACCCGGCGGGTTCCGGGGCCGGCGCAAGTCGAAGCCCAAGGCAGGCGGGAAGTGAGCTCGCCCCCCACGGGGCTCACCGTCCTGCGGCTGGGCCGGGTGGAGTACGAAGACGGCCTGCGGCTGCAGGCGCTCTTCGGGC
>CAZQVZ010000695.1:0-1869 GCA_964596895.1 uncultured Myxococcaceae bacterium | reverse complement strand
GGGACCGGTCACCGCATCTGCAACGACTGCATGAAGGCGTGCATCTACCAGAAGCAGGAGCCGGTCAACATCCCGCTGGCGGAGACGCACACCCTCACCGACGTGCTCGAGCTGCCGTGGGGCTTCGAGATCTACGGGCTCTTCACGCGCTGGAACCCGCTCAACGTGCGCCGCCCGTACATGCTCCCGTACCTGGGCAAGAACGTGATGGTGGTGGGCCTGGGTCCCGCCGGCTACACGCTCTCGCACTACCTCGCCAACGAGGGCTTCGGCGTGGTCGGCATCGACGGCCTCAAGGTCGAGCCCTTCCCCGACGAGCTCACCGGCGCCAACGGCCACCGCATGGCGCCCATCCGCGACTTCAAGCAGCTCACCACCGCGCTGGACGAGCGGGTGCTCTCCGGCTTCGGCGGCGTGAGCGAGTACGGAATCACCGTCAGGTGGGACAAGAACTTCCTCACCCTGATGCACCTCACGCTCGCGCGCCGTCAGAACCTGCGGATCTACGGCGGCATCCGCTTCGGCGGCACGCTGACCATCGAGGACGCGTGGGCGCTGGGGTTCGATCACATCGCCATCGCCGCCGGCGCCGGCCGGCCGACCATCATCGGGATGAAGAACAACCTCATCCGCGGCATCCGCAAGGCGTCCGACTTCCTGATGGCGCTGCAGCTCACCGGCGCGTTCAAGAAGGACTCCCTGGCGAACCTCCAGGTCCAGCTCCCGGCGGTGGTCATCGGCGGCGGGCTCACCGGCATCGACACCGCGACGGAGTTGGTCGCGTACTACCCGGTGCAGGTCGAGAAGATGCTCGAGCGCCACGAGCGGCTGTCCGCGACCCTCGGGGAGGCGGAGGTGCTCGCCCGGCTCGACTCGGAGGAGCGGGCCGTCTACGACACCTTCCTCGAACACGGCCGCGCGGTGCGACAGGAGCGCGAGCGCGCGCAGGCAGCGGGCGAGGCCCCGGACTTCGTGAAGCTGGTGCGCGCGTGGGGTGGCGTGTCCCTGTGCTACCGCCGGAGCCTGATGGACTCCCCGGCGTACCGGCTCAACCACGAAGAGGTGGCCAAGGCGCTCGAAGAAGGCATCCGCTTCGTGGAGCGGGTGAGCCCGGTGGAGGCCATCCCCGACGAACAGGGCGCCGTGGCGGCGATGAAGTTCGAACGGATGCGCCAGGTGGAGGGCAAGCTCACGGGGACCGGTGAGTTCTACACCCTGCCCGCGAAGACGGTCTGCGTGGCCGCCGGCACCTCGCCCAACGTGACCTATGAGAAGGAGTACCCGGGCACCTTCAAGCTCGACGCCCGCGGCAACTACTTCCAGGGCTTCATGGCGGTAGAGGATGGGGACGGCTTCCGGCTGGAGCCCGCGCCGCCGCACGACGACATCGGCAAGAGCGCGGGGTTCTTCACCTCCTACGCCGACGGCGGCCGCTTCATCAGCTTCTACGGCGACAACCACCCCACCTACGCCGGCAACGTGGTGAAGGCGATGGCGTCCGCCAAGGACGGCCACCCGGAGGTGGTCCGCCTCTTCGCCCGGGAGCTGCGCGCGCGCGAAGGTGAGGTCGCACGGCACGCGGAGTGGCTCGCCCAGCGGGAGCGGTTCTTCGCCGCGCTGGACGAAGCGTTCCTCGCGCACGTGGTGGCGGTGAACCGGCTGACCTCCACCATCGTGGAGGTGGTGGTGAAGGCGCGCTACGCGACCACGCACTTCAACCCCGGCCAGTTCTACCGGCTGCAGAACTTCGAGCGGACGGCGCCCGTCGTGGAGGGGACGCGGCTGGCCATGGAGGGGCTGGCGCTCACTGGCGCCTGGGTGGACAAGGAGAAGGGGCTGATGTCCACCATCGTGCTGGAGATGGGGACG
>CAZQVZ010000694.1:0-1893 GCA_964596895.1 uncultured Myxococcaceae bacterium | reverse complement strand
TGGATGAGGATGTTGACCAGATCCGACTTCAGCATCGGGGGCTCCGAGACTCTGTGACCCCGCGAAATCACGGCACTTCTTCGCGGGCAGGACGGCGGCCACGATACCGGGGGCAAAAGCAGGATGCAAGCCGCGGCCTGCCCCAACGTCCCGATAACCCTACGGTTTTTGTTCAGCCGCCTCGCGGGGCGCGTCATTTCCCTCTGGGGCAGGGTCATTTCCCGGCCCTTCGTCCGGTGGTCGGGCGAGCGCGGGGAGGTCCCGCCAGCGGACGCGCTGCAGCTGGGTGAGGAAGGCCTCTTCGGCTCTCTGGAAGAGTGCCTCCAGTCCGTGGAGGGGCAGAGGCTGCTCCGGCGCGGACGTGCCGCCGCCACCGCCACCGCCTTCAGTGCCCACTGCCACCGCGGTGTCCGCCAGGGTCAGCTCCTCGATGGGGCGGCCCGCTTCCACGTAACCGCCCGGAAGAAGGCGGACCACGCCGGCGCGGACCAGCCTTTCGAGGACGGGTTCGAGGATCTCATCCGTCACGCGCAGCCGACCGGCGAGCTGGCGGACGGGCAGGGGAGGTGCGGCCTCCAAGGAGGTCTCGGTGAGCAGCAGGGCCAGCCGCGCCGCGATGAGCGCTTCGCCGCGGGGGAAGGCGGTCAAATCCGGGACCCCGGAGCGGAACCATGCGTATTGCACCGCGTAGGAGAGCCGCGCTCCGAACAGGAGGAGCAGCCAGCTCAGATAGATCCAGGTGAGGAACAGCGGGAGCGCGGTGAGGGAGGCCCACACCGGGCTGGTGCGGAAGATCTGGGCGGCGACCTCGCCGTAGAGGTGTTTGGCCACGTCCCATGCGAGCCCGGCGACCAGCCCCCCTGCGAGCGCGGACCGGAAGCGGACCCGGACGTTGGGCCCCACCAGGTACATGAAGGTGAACCCGCCCACGCTGACCAGCGCCCCGGCGGCGGTGAGCACGTCCGCAGAGAAGGGGACGCGTGGGGTGACCCAGGCGCGCAGGGCCCCCATCCCGCCCAACGACAGCGCCAGCAGCGCCGGGCCGAGCACCATGACCGAGAGGTAGATCGCCGCGCGCACGTGCAACGGGCGCTTCTTGCGGACGTTCCAGATCTCGTTGAGCGAGGTGTCGAGGTTCTTGATGAGCGTCCCGGCGGAGACCAGCAGCACGGTGAGGCCCACGCCTCCGGCCGCCGCCGACGAGGCCGTGGTGAGGAACCGCTCCAGGGTGGCGGCAGACTCCTCGGCGATGCCGGGGGCGAGCAGGTCGAACAGGAACTCGCGCACCTGCCGGTGCAGGCCGTGCTCGCCCAGGAGCTCCACGAGTCCCAGCGCCACGGTGAGCAGCGGCACCAGCGCGAAGATGCTGATGTAGGTGAGGGCGGAGGCGCGGAGGCTGATCTTCTCTCCGCGGAAGCCGCGGGCCACCGCCCACGCCGCGAGCGCCACGTCCAGGACGAAGCGCCCGGGCCGGCTGCGCTCCAGAGAGCGAGAGAGCCGCGCGAGCCGTTCATCCCGCCAGCGCTGGAGCCTTTCCGCCGCGGTCATCCCGGGCGCAGACTACTCGGTCTGGCCAGGCCCCGCCGGTTCCGTGGACGACGGCGCCGCGCCTGCCGGGCTCGGAGCTGGCTTGCTCTCGGCCGGAGCGGCTCCGCTCTCGGGTGAGGGGCCGGGGCGGTCACCGCGCTCTGGACGGCTGCCGCGCTCACCCCGTTCGGGGCGGTCGCTGCGCTCACCGCCGCGCTCGGTGCGCTCACCGCGTTCGGGGCGCTCACCGCGTTCGGGGCGGTCGCTGCGCTCACCGCGTTCGGGGCGCTCACCGCGTTCGGGGCGGTCGCTGCGCTCACCGCGTTCGGGGCGCTCACCGCGTTCGGGGCGGTCGCTGCGCTCACC
>CAZQVZ010000693.1:0-1917 GCA_964596895.1 uncultured Myxococcaceae bacterium | reverse complement strand
GAGCCCCCGCTTCTCCAGCCGGTCCACCAGCCAGGTGATGCCGCCAGAGGACACGAGGATCCGCCGCTGGATGTCCCCCAGCAGCGTGGGCCCCTTGTGGAAGAGCAGCTCCAGCACTGCGAACTCGGACGTGGTGAGCCCGTGCCGCGCGATGTCTCCGTCCGCGTGCGCCGCCACCGCGGCGTGGGCCCGCGAGAGCACCACGAAGAGCTTGAGGGCCCGCGAGGTCGTGGCTTTGGTGGCTGACGCGCTCATCTCAGTACTGAGGTAACGACCCCGGTGGAGTGGCGCAACCCGAAGATCCCACCGCCTTCTCCCCGTGAAGACGGAGTGTCTTCTGGGCGGCCGGCCAGGCGAGCCAGAGCCACCACTTCGGGTTAGGGTCCCCGCCCCATGAACACGTACTTGAGAAAGGTTCTCGTCGCCGGCGGTGCTGCCGCCGCGCTCGTGTCCACCGCCTGCGCCACCGCGCCCAGGCCCACTGCGGAGGCAGAGAAGGAGGCCCCCGTGACGAAAGCCGCGAACCCGCTGACCCAACCGTGGAGCGGTCCGCACGGCGGCGTCCCCGCCTTCGACCAGGTGAAGGTGGAGGACTTCGTCCCCGCGCTGGAAGAGGCGATGGAGGCCTACCGGGCGGAGATTGCGCTCATCGCCGCTCAGAAGGACCCGCCGTCGTTCGCGAACACCATCGAGGCGCTGGAGCGGAGCGGCCGCATGTTCTCCAACGTGCGCACCTACTTCGGCGTCTGGTCCTCGGCCATGAACTCGCCGGAGTTCCAGGCGGTAGAGCGGGAGATGGCGCCGAAGCTCGCGGCCTTCTCCGATGAGATCACCCAGAACGCGCAGCTCTTCGCCCGCATCGAGCAGGTCTTCAACTCGGACGAAAAGGCACAGCTGACGCCGGAGCAGCAGCGGCTGGCCTGGCTGTACCACACGAACTTCGTCCGCGCGGGCGCCAGGCTGGACGACGCGGCGAAGAAGCGGATGGCAGAGCTGAACCAGCGGCTGGCCACCCTCTTCACCACCTTCAGCCAGAACGTGCTCGCGGACGAAGAGAACAACGGGGTGGTGCTGGAGGGGGAGGAGGACCTCGCCGGCCTGGGCCCGTCCATGGTCGCCGCGGCGGCTGCGGCGGCGGAGGCGAAGGGGCTCGAGGGAAAGTGGCTCATCGCCAATACCCGCTCTGCCATGGAGCCGTTCCAGCGTGACTCCACCCGGCGGGACCTGCGCGAGAAGGTCTGGCGCAACTACATCCTGCGCGGCGACAACGGCGACGCGCGCGACAACAAGGGCATCATCCAGGAGATCCTCAAGCTGCGGGCGGAGCGGGCGAAGCTGCTCGGCTACGAGACCCACGCCCACTGGCGGCTCGAGAACACCATGGCCGGTACGCCGGAGCGCGCCATGCACCTGCTCGAGGCGGTCTGGCCGGCGGCGGTGGCGCGGGTGAAGGAGGAGGTCTCTGACATGCAGGCGGTGGCGAACAAGGAGGGCGAGAAGTTCAAGATCGCCCCCTGGGACTACCGCCACTACGCGGAGAAGGTGCGGCTGGCCAGGTACGACCTCGACCAGAACGAGGTGAAGCCCTACCTGGAGCTGGAGAAGCTGCGCGAGGGCATGTTCTGGGTGGCCGGCGAGCTGTTCGACTTCGCGTTCACGCCCGCGAACGACGTGCCCGTCTACCACCCGGACGTCCGCGTCTGGGAGGTGAAGAACAAGACCTCCGGCGCGCACGTGGGGCTCTTCTACTTCGACCCGTACGCGCGGCCGGGCAAGCGCAGCGGCGCGTGGATGAACGCGTACCGCCGGCAGGAGAAGTTCGACGGCGCGAAGACCACGCTCGTCTCCAACAACTCCAACTTCCTCAAGGGCAAGAGCGGTGAGCCGGTGCTGGTGAGCTGGGAGGACGCCACCACG
>CAZQVZ010000692.1:0-1923 GCA_964596895.1 uncultured Myxococcaceae bacterium | reverse complement strand
AAGGCGCGGGCGACGTCGCGGCGGAGTAAGCGTGACCAGCCGCGTGGCCGCCCTGACCGAGCTGCGGCGCGCGGGGCCTCATGGCGCGGCCGCTGTCCTGGCGGAGCCCACGCGCGGTACCTTCTCCCACATGCAGATCCTCCCGCCGCGCCATGCGTTCACCGCGCCCATGCGAACTCCACTGCTCACAGCGCTCGTGCTCCTCACCGCCGTCAGCGGCTGCCGCCACCGCGCCGCCGTCACCTCCGACAGCCTGCCGCTCAAGAAGGTGGTCGTGTACCGGAACGGCGTGGCCTACTTCGAGCGCGCCGGCACCGTGAACGAGGATCAGGTGGAGTTCCGGGTGCGGCCCGAGCACGTGGGTGACTTCCTCGCGACCTTGTCGGTGATGGAAGCCGGCGGTTCCTCCGTCCGCTCTGCGTCCTTTCCGCTCGAACTCGAAGAGCCCGAAGATCCCGAAGAGAACGAAGAAGGGCAGGACGCGGAGGGCAGGGCCACGTCGGCTCCTGCCAGCGCCTTGAAGCGGGTGGTCCTCGCCCTCGACGGCAAGAAGCACGACCTCCGGGTGGGCTACGTCTCGGAGCAGCCGGTGTGGCGGCCTTCGTACCGCCTGGTGTTCGGCGAAGGCGGGCAGCCGGTGCTGCAGGCGTGGGGCATCGTCCAGAACGTCTCTGGCGAGGACTGGCGGGACGTGAGCCTGTCGCTCGTGGCCGGCGCGCCCATCGCCTTCGAGTCCACGCTGGCTACGCCGGTGACCCCGCGCCGCCCGGTGGTGACCGATCAGGGCGAGCTCATCAGCGCCGTCCCGCGCGGTGAGAACACCTACGCAACGAGGGCACCCGCGTCGAACCCGCAGCCGCCGCCGGCCTCCATGTCTGCGCCCGAGCCCGCCCCCAGGGCGCCCGCCCGGAAGAAGGAGGCGCAAGCCCGGCCCGCACCGCGGGTGGACTTCCTGGATGCCGAGGTGCAGGGCAGCTTCGCGCAGGTCGCGCCGCCTTCGTCGATGCCGAAGGACCTGGCCCTGCTCGCATCGACCGAGGTGCAGGCGGGCACCACCCGCTACGACCTGCCGGCCAAGGTCACCATCCCCAACGACAGCGCCACCATGGTGCTCCTGATCGCGAAGCCGGTCCCCGGTGAAGCGGTCTTCATGTTCGCGCCCAATGGCGGCGTGCCCGACTCTGCGAAGCATCCCTTCCGGGTGGTGCGCTTCACCAACGACACCCCGGGGCTCCTCGAGCGCGGCCCCATCGCGGTGGTGGAGAGCGGCGCCTTCCTGGGCCAGGGTGTGCTCGAGCCGCTCGCTTCGGGCGGCGAGGCCACGGTCCCCTTCGCGCTCGAGCGGGCCGTGGCGGTGGACCAGGACACGCAGTCCGAACAGCAGTCCGCGCGGCTGGCGCGCATCGAGGCTTCGGCGCTCACCATCGAGCGGGACCAGGTGGTGAAGACCACCTACCGGCTGCGCAACGGCCAGGCGGAACCGGCGAAGGTGCTCCTGCGCCACCCCCGGCAGCAAGGCATGCGGCTGCACGCGGCGCCGGCGGGCACGGACGACCGCGTGGGCCAGCAGAGCGCGCTGGTGCCGGCGTCCCTCGCTGCGCAGGGGGAAGCGAAGGTGACGGTGGATGAGCGCCGCGCCTACCAGACCCGCGCGGACTGGATGAGCGAGCTCGCGAAGGAGGCGCTCGAGGCCTACGTGGCGGACCCGCGCGCGGACGCGAAGCTCGCCGGGGCGTTGAAGGAGGTCCTGCAGGTGCGCGCGGAGCTGCTGCAGACCACCGACCGTCTGGGGAAGGTCAACAGCGAGCGGAACATCATCTCGGCCGGCGCCTACGAGACCCGGCAGAACCTCTCCTCCCTGAAGCGGAACAGCGGGAAGGCCGTGGACGACCTGCGGCAGAAGCTGGTGGTGCGGCTTTCGTC
>CAZQVZ010000691.1:0-1926 GCA_964596895.1 uncultured Myxococcaceae bacterium | reverse complement strand
GGATGACCACGTCGCTGCGCGGGATGATCGCCGGCAACCTGCGGGTGGACATCCTCACCGAAGGCGTGCACTCGGGGGATGCCAGCGGCGTGGTGCCGTCTTCGTTCCGGATCCTCCGCGAGCTCCTCTCCCGCGTGGACGATCCGCAGACCGGCACCGTCCGGCTGGACGCGCTTCACGTGTCCATCCCCCAGATGCGCGTGGAGCAGGCGCAGGCGGTGGCCAGGGCGCTCGGCAGCGACATCCACGACAAGTTCCCGTTCGTCGAGGGCGCGCAGCCGGTGACGGAGGACCCGGTGGAGCTCATCCTCAACCGCACCTGGCGTCCCACGCTCTCCATCACCGGCATGGACGGGCTCCCGGGGCTGGCCAACGCGGGCAATGTGCTGCGGCCGTTCACCGCGGCCAAGCTGTCGGTGCGCATCCCTCCCCGGGTGGACGCAAAGGCGGCGGCGAAGGCGCTCAAGGAGACGCTGGAGGCGAAGCCGCCGTACGGCGCCCGCGTCGTCTTCGAGGTGGAGAAGGCGGGCACCGGGTGGGACGCCCCGCCGCTCGAGCCCTGGCTGGAGAAGGCGGCGGACGCGGCGAGCCGCGCGTTCTTCGGCCAGCCGTTCATGGCCATGGGCGAGGGCGGCTCCATCCCCTTCATGGAGATGCTCGGCCAGCGCTTCCCGAAGGCGCAGTTCCTCATCACCGGGCTACTCGGGCCGGGGAGCAACGCCCACGGGCCCAACGAGTTCCTTCACATCCCCACCGGCAAGAGGCTCACCGCCGCGGTGGCCAGCGTCGTCGCCGCGCACCTCACCCGCGGGTAGCCGCCGGCGAGCACCCCCGGTCCGCCGCTACGGGACTCGCGCCGCGGTGCTCTGGAGCGCGGCGTGAAGGAGGGGCAGTCACGTGAACAGGCCACCCTCCCGGCTGCGAACGCCCGCCACGCGCCGGCCCGCTGGGGCGCGCACGTGAGGCGACGGGTGGTGGCGCTGCTCAGGGCGGTCAAGGTGGGCGGCATCAAGGTGCCAATGTCCGACCTCAAGCGCATCTGCATCGAGGCGGGGTTCGCCGACGCCGTGTTCTCCACCGACCGGCGCGAGGCCGAGGTGAAGGCTGAACTGGAGCGGCGGCTGACAGCGTTCGTTGGCCGGCCGGGCCCCAGAGGTGGCCGGTGCGCGTCCGCCCAGCGCGGGCGCTCGTAGGGACGCGAGGATGGGTTAAGAACCCGGCCCATGCGCCTTGCCGCCAACCTCCTTGCCGCCTTCGTCGCGCTCGAGCACCTGGGCTTCCTCGTGCTGGAGATGTTCCTCTTCACCACGCCTACCGGGCTCGCGGTCTTCAAGGTGACCCAGTCATTCGCCGAGCAGGCGGCGGTGATGATGATGAACCAGGGGCTCTACAACGGCTTTCTCGCCGCGGG
The DNA here is from genome assembly GCA_964596895.1 of uncultured Myxococcaceae bacterium. Lineage (GTDB taxonomy): Bacteria > Myxococcota > Myxococcia > Myxococcales > Myxococcaceae > JAFAFL01. Next base: position 515 of record CAZQVZ010000691.1, on the reverse strand, counting down.
CCTGGCCTGGAGCCTGCTGACCCGCGACGTGGCGCTGCGCACGAAGCTGCAGCTCTTCTTCTTCGCCTGCGTGCTGGTCGCCGGGCTCTTCGGCGCTGCGACGGTCTCGCCCACCATCCTCTACCTGCAGGCCGTGCCCGGCGGGCTGGGCCTCGTCGCCGCCGTCCTCGCGCGCCCTGGCCGGTCGCTCGCCGCCGCGTCGGCCCCTTCGGCGTAGGCCCCGGCGGACAGGGCACATCCAGTCCTTCTGCGCGGCGCGTCCGTCGGATATTCGGGCGGCATGTCCAGACAGATCTTTGCAGCCCTCCTGACCTGTGCGCTCGTCGCCGGCTGTGCCCACAAGGCGCAGCAGCCCGAAGAGCCGGCGTCCACCACGGACCCGGCGGCCTCCTGGCAGCCGGCCAGCTGGGACGGGCTCTCGCGCATGGACTTCAACCGCCGCGCGGTGGAGCTGGGCCTCCCGCTGTTCTGGCGCACCGACGCGAACGGCAACGACGCCCTGGACGCCGACGAGC
>CAZQVZ010000690.1:0-1946 GCA_964596895.1 uncultured Myxococcaceae bacterium | reverse complement strand
AGGGGATGACCATCGACCAGGCCTCCACGCAGCGCAGCCGGTAGATGCGCTCCTCCAGCGGGAAGGCGCGCAACAGCGCGTCGATGTCCACGATGCCGGGCTTGTGCACCTCCCCTTCGACGGTGACCGTCCACGGCCGCGTCTTCAGCGTGTGGGCGTTCCGCGCGGGATCGTCCTTGCCCATCCCGAACTCGTAGAAGTTGTTGTAGGTGCTGACGTCCTCGAACGGGGTGGGCGCTTCGCCCGCGGCGAAGTCCTTCCGGGCGCCCGCGGTGAGCGCCTCTCCCTGGGGCCCCTTCCCTGCAGTGCCCCCGTCGCCCCCGGGCGCCCGCGCGAGCACCTCAGCCACGGACTCCCCCGCCTCCGGCGCCCCGGGCCTGCTGCGGCCGGTCAACCAGTACAGGGACCCGCCGATGCCGGTGGCGGTGGCCGAGAAGAGCGCCGCGTTCTTGAGGAACTCGCGTCGCCGCTTCCACTGCTGCTCGGGGGTGACTTCGTCCTGCGCCATCTGGGACCTCACTCTTCGGCGAGGAGCTTCTGGGCGGTGACGTAGCGCGGCCGGATGTCCACCGGCACGTCCCGCAGCCGCTCGAGCACCCTCTGCACCTCGGGGCGGATGATGCCGGTCTCGAGCATGGTGAGCGCCCTGGTGCGGTTGCCCTCTGCCTGCAGCGTCAGGAGCACGTGGGCGAGCTGCTCCGCCGAGGCGCGGATGCGCGTCTTGTCCACCTCGAAGCGGCCGTCCGCGCGGACCCGGATGGCGCCCTGGTCCATCAGGTAGTTGAGCTGCATCGCCTTGCCGCGGCCGTGCGCTTCATTCACCCCGAAGCGGATGGTGCGGAAGCAGCCCGCCAGGTACGTGTCGTACATGCGCTCCGCGAGCTTCGGGTCCAGGAGCCCTTCGTCCGCGAGCCGCGCCAGCGCCCACATCCCGCTGATGTCCGCCTTCGCCTCTTCGATGGCGCTGTGGGCCTCCTGCAGTTCCGCGCGCACCGTGGTCTTGCGGCCCTTCACCCGGATCTCATTGGGCCCCAGCCCGTGCATCAGCTCGTGCATGAGGATGAAGGTGAAGAAGGTGTCGAAGTCCACGTTCTTCTGCGCCGCCTCGGTGAGCGCCACCCTGGAGATGGGCAGGAGCACGTGCTCGAACTTCGCGGCCTGCACGTTGCGCAGCATGGTGCGCTTGGCGCCCTGCTCCTTCGTGATGCGCTCGTCGTTGGGCAGGTTGAAGGCCGCCGTCTGCACGCCGCGGTTGGCGTCGCCGGACGAGAAGATGCTGTTGACCACCCGGATGGGGGAGAGCTTCCCGAGCTTCTTGTTCCGGTACTTCGGGTCGATGGGCAGGTTGTCTTCCAGCCCCTGCAACGCGCCGGAGAGCTTCGCCAGCTTCTGGGTCTCTTCGTCGTCCCGCAGCGTGATGAAGGCCTCGAACGCCGCCTTCTGCGCGAACCAGCCGTCTTCGTAGACCTCGTAGGGGCCCACGGTGGGCTCGATGCTCGCGTCGAGCTGCATCCAGGCCACGTCCGACGCGTAGTAGTCGTTCGACGAGAACGCGTCCGCGCGCAAGGTCAGGTAGCGCTTCAACGTGGGCTGGGTGGTGAGCGCCGCCGCGCGCCTCAAGTGCTCGGCCGCGCGCTGCAGCTCCGGCTGGTACTCCACGCTGTAGGGGACCGCGGTGAAGCGGCCCTTCTCATCCTTGCGGATGGTGGTGAAGAACCCGGTGGCCTGCGCGCGCGCGGCGCCCTTCAAGGTCCGGTACCAGCGCTCCACGGAGGCCTTGTCGTCCGCGGTGTAGAACCCTGCCTCCTTCGGCCTGGGCGGGACGTTGGGGAGGAAGGGCGCGTCGTGGTCCAGCGGATCCCACGGGCCCTTGAAGAGCAGGAACGCGTCCAGCCGCGCGCGGCCGCGCGGACTTGCATCCTGCGCCAGCGACATCAGCAGCGCGG
>CAZQVZ010000689.1:0-1947 GCA_964596895.1 uncultured Myxococcaceae bacterium | reverse complement strand
CGCTCTCGCAGCTCTCGCGTAAGGTGGAGGACCGAAAGGACGGCAAGCCCATGCTGTCGGACCTGCGGGAGTCCGGCGCCATCGAGCAGGACGCGGACGTGGTGATGTTCATCCACCCGGTGGACGACAAGGGTGACGACGGCGGCGGCGAAGGGCCCGGCCCGAAGCGCGCGCGGGAGGTGGAGCTCATCGTGGCGAAGCAGCGAAACGGTCCCATCGGCAGCGTGGACCTGGTGTTCCTCGGAGAATTCACGCGCTTCGAGAGCCGCGTGAGGGGGGACTTTCAGTGAACCGCCTCCTTGGCCCCCCAAGGCGCATCCTCGTGGTGGATGACGACGGGCACACGCGCAACCTGCTCCGGGATCTGTGCGAGCAGTCCGGCTACCTCGTCCACTGCGTGGAGGACGGAGAGGAGGCCACGGTGGCGCTCGCCCGCGGCGAGACGGATCTCGTGCTCCTGGACCTGATGATGCCGCGCAAGGACGGGTTCGCGGTGCTCCGGGAGATCCGCGCCTCGGAGGATCAGGCGGAGCTGCCGGTGATCATCCTCACCGCCATGGGGGACATGGACGGGAAGATCCGCGGGATGGAGCTGGGCGCGGATGACTACGTCACCAAGCCCTTCAAGCTCATCGAGCTGCAGACGCGCATCAACTCGGCGCTGCTGGTCCGCGAGTACCGCAAGAAGCTGGAGTCCGCCGAAGACCAGCTCGCCCAGCTGCGCGCGGTGGATCCGCTCACCGGCGCCGGCACCTATGCCCAGCTCAAGGCGTCCCTGGACGCGGAGCTGGCGCGCTCCCGCCGCTATGGGCGCCCGCTGGCCGCGCTGCTGCTCGCGCTGGATGATTACCAGGCGCTGCGCGCGGATCTCGGCCGCGAGAAGTGCGACGCGTTCCTCGCGGACATGGCCCGGGCGGTGAGGGACTCCCTGCGCGGCGCAGACCGGATCTTCCGGCTGGACGTGGACGAGTTCGTGGTCCTGCTCCCGGAGACGGACCTCAAGGGCGCGCAGGTGACCGCGCACCGGCTGGAGCGGCTCGTGGGCGGGCTGAAGGCGGAGGGCCGCTACGGTCCTGTGACCGCGCGGGTGCGGCTCGCCGGAGCGTCCTTCCCGGATGACAAGGTGGCTTCGGGTGAAGACCTCCTGAGGGAGACGAACCGGGTCTACCGCCAGATGCGCGAGGCCGGCCCCGACATGCGCGTCTTCGCGCTGTAGGCGCCGCCTACCCCGGCATCGCCCGCTGCAAGATGGTCTCGAAGTCCACCGCGGGCGGCAGGGTGCCGAAGGCGGTGCCGCCCTCCCCGCCCAGGCGCGCGGCGCAGAACGCGTCTGACACCGCCGAAGGCGAGTGGCGCACCAGCAACGAGGCCTGCAGCACCAGCGCCAGCCGCTCCACGATGCGGCGGCTTCTCGCCTCGATGGCGTCGAGGTTCGCCAGCTCCCCCTGCAGCGCCGTCACCGCCCGGTCGAGGTGCGCGTTCTGCCCGCGCGCGCTCCCCACCTCTTCGAAGAACACCGCCACCGACTCCGGCTGCTTCCCCGCCGCGCGCAGGGTGTCCAGCGCGTTCACGTTGCCCGAGCCCTCCCAGATGGAGTTCACCGGCGCCTCCCGGTAGAGCCTGGGCATCCCGCTCTCCTCGACGTAGCCGGAGCCGCCGAGGCACTCCATGGCCTCTCCCGTGTGGGTGATGGCGCGCTTGCAGACGTGGAACTTGGAGACCGCGAGGGCCAGCCGCTTGAAGTGGGCCTCCTTCGGGTCCCCTTCGGCGCGGTCACACGCCGCCGCCAGCCGCACCACCAGCTGGGTGGCCGCTTCGCTCTCGAGCGCGAGGTCCGCGAGCACGTTCCGCATCAGCGGCTGGTCGTACAGCCGCTTGCCGAAGGCGGCCCGGTGCCGCGCGTGGTGCACCGCGTGCAAGGTGGCCTGCCGCATCAGCGCCGAGGAC
>CAZQVZ010000688.1:0-1953 GCA_964596895.1 uncultured Myxococcaceae bacterium | reverse complement strand
CCGGCCGATGCCCTCCGACCCGGCGAGCATCCCCAGCCCCAGGAACAGCACCAGCACCGGCAACCCCAGCCGCGCGGAGAACTTGCTGGAGAAGATCCCCAGGATGAGCAGCACGCCGGCGACGAGGAGGAGCTTGTCGATGAGGAACACGGGGACGCCGGGAAGAGGGGAGGGCCGTCCCGATATGTGCGTGGGCCGGGCCCCCCGTCAACCGCGAGTGGCGCCCGCGCGCGCTTTCTCCGGCGAGTGCATCCTTGGGGTGGCGCGCGGAGCCACCGGGGGAGCCGGGCGCGGCTAGAAGCGGCCGCCGAGGGTGACGCCGGCGTCGAAGAAGCCGCCCTGCGGGTTGCCGGCGGCGGCGGGGGAGGCGAAGGACTCGTCCACCAGCCAGCGGTAGGTGGTGCGCAGCCCGGCGGTGATGCCCGGGGTGTTGAACTCGATGCCCGCCGCGAGCGGCACCTCCTGCACGAGGTCCCCCTGGTAGAGGTCCTGGCTCTCCTCGTCCACGCGGACCAGGGAGGCGCCGAAGCCCGCGCCCACGAACGGCTTCACCCGCTTGAGCAGGGGCGGGGACACCTTCACCAGGCCGGTGACGCCGTGGCGGGTGAGGGCAGGGGTCTGGGCCAGCCGGTCGTCGTTTACGAGGTTGCGCGAGCCGTCGTAGGCGATCTCGTAGCCGAGCATGTTCATGGGCTGCACGTTCACCAGCACGCCCCAGGTGGGCCCGGCGGTGGTGTGGTTGGAGAGCCCCCCGGTGTAGTCGCCCACGCCGCCCTTGATCAGCACGTTCAGGTCCCCGCGGGTGTCCTTCGCGCTCCGCCTCTGCGCGTCCGCGCTCCCCGCCGCGAAGAGCGCCAGGGCCAGCGCCGCCGCCATCACCCACCGGTTGGTCGCCATGTCGGAACTCCTCCTTCAGGCAACGGTGCGCATGGGCGCAGGCCCTGTACACCGGAGCGCCGGCCCGGCCGCCTGGTCCCTGGGCGGGGCGACGGGACCTCAGGCGCGCTGCAGCGCTCCTCCACCCGGACCTGCGGGCGGAAGGCGGGAGGGCGTCTTCGCGGCGCGCCTCGTCCTTCGCCGGTTCATCACCCGCTTCTCGAGGGCGATGACCGGCAGCAGGAGCGCTCCGGAGCCGGCGGCCAGCAGGAGCTCCTTCGCCGTCAGCGCGGCGGTGCCGAAGAGCCGCTGCATGAAGGGCACGTAGATGAACGCCAGCTGCAGCGCCGCCAGCGCGAACACGCCCACGAAGATCCACGGGTTGCTGAAGAACCCCAGCCGGAAGGCCGAGCCGCGCAGGGACCGGCAGGTGAACAGGTAGAAGCATTGAAAGGAGGTGAGGGTGGTCACCGCCAAGGTCTGGGCAGAGGCCACGTCCTCCCCGCTGCCGCCCCCGTGCGCCCACAGGAACGCGCCCACCCCACCTGCGGCCATCAAGACTGCCACCACCGCCGTGCGCCCGAGGAGGAAGGGGCCGAACAGCGGCTGCGAAGGTGGCCTCGGCGGACGGCGCATCACGTCGCGTTCGGCCACCTCCAGCGCCAGGGGGAAGGAGAGCGCCACCGAGGCCACGAGGTTGATCCACAGGATCTGCCTGGGGAGCATGGGCAGAAGCGGCACCGGTTCCCCTGCGACCACGTGGATGGGGAAGAGCGCCACCGCGGCCATCAGGATCAGCGCCAGGCCCAGGTTCGTGGGCAGCACGAAGGCGATGGACTTGAGCAGGTTGTCGTAGACCCGCCGGCCCTGCTCGACCGCGGCGGCGATGGACGCGAAGTTGTCGTCCGCGAGGATGATGTCCGCGGATTCACGCGCCACCGCGGTGCCGGTGATGCCCATGGCCACCCCGATGTTGGCCTGCTCCAGCGCCGGCGCGTCGTTCACGCCGTCCCCCGTCATTGCCACCACGTGGCCTTGTGACTGCAGCGCGCGCACCAGTCGCAGCTTGTGCTCCGG
>CAZQVZ010000687.1:0-1967 GCA_964596895.1 uncultured Myxococcaceae bacterium | reverse complement strand
CCGAGCTGACCGGCCCAGTTCCCGAACTGGTGCCCGCCGTAGTTGGAGGCGTAGGGGTCTGCGCCTTCGGGGAGGCGGTTGCCCGCGAACACCTGGGCGAAGTCGTCGCTCCGGCAGACCTCTTCGGGGATGCCGAGCAGCGCGGCGACCTCCGGGGACCACGCCAGCGTCTTTGGCGCGGCAACCGGGGTGGGCAGCACCCGGCTGAACGCCGCCCCGGCGACCTGGCGGCGCCGGTTCTGGGCCTCCCCGTCTGCGGGCAGCGACCGGGTGAAGCGGTTCTCGAAGGGGAGGGTGACCACTTCCTACTTCGCGAGGGTGCCGAAGTAGATCTTCGGGAACGTGCGCTCGAGGGAGCGGCTGTGGAAGTTCTCCATGGTCATCGCGCCGGCGATGCTGACCTCGGTGCCGGCCTTGATCTCGGTGGTCGGGACCGCGGCCCACATTTCGCCGAGGTCATCCTCGAGCTTGAGGTAGGTGTAGCCGGAGACCTGCAGGACCTCGGAGACCTTGCCCTTCACCGTGGGGCCGCCCTCCTGGCCCATGGGCGCGCCGCCCATGCCCGGGTGGCCTGCCGGCATCTGGCCTGCGCCCATTCCCATGCCGCCCATGCCCATGCCACCCCCCATTGGCGGGTGGCCCGGCGGGAGCTGGCCGTTCGTGGCAGCGGCCGCATCCATATAAGGAGCGGGCGCAGGCCTCGTGGCCTCCACCTTCTTGTTGAAGCCGGCCCACGCCACGCCCACCACCGCCACCGTCAACACGACGCCGGCGACGGCGCCCACAGAGAACTTCTGGCTCTTCTTCGTCTGGTCCATGTGCTCCACCTTTTCACGGGGCATGCCGAACCGCCCCTGCTCTATGGCGGTTCTCTTACCTCGCCCGGCCCCGCAGCGCGTGCGCAACCGCGAAAACGTTGCGCGCCAGTGACCGTGGACAACGCCCGGGCGGCTCGAGCGCATCCGGCGCGGCGCATCCGGGGGCTCGGCAGGCCGGAGCAAGACCGGTCCGGCGCCGCCGCGCATTTCCGGCGCGCAGAGCTGGCGTCGTTCCAATCTCCAATGCAGCGTTTGCACTGGGGAATAGGGCCGCCACGAGGCGCAGGGGCTGGCGGGGTTCTTGCTCATGCGGACCCCCAAAAGGAGAGGTCCCCTTGCGCACCTTACTCACCGCAGTACTGGCAGTGTCGCTGTTCGCAGTCGGAGGTTGTGCCGGCCCAGAGGGCCCGGTTGGAGCCGAAGGTCCGGAGGGCGCTGCGGGCGCGGACGGGCTGCCGGGCCAGGATGGGCAGGATGGGCAGAATGGCCAGGATGGGCAGGATGGCCAGGCCGGGCAGGATGGCCAGAGCGGGCAGAACAGCTGGCTCACCGGCGCCGGGCTGAAGCTCGACATCCAGTCCGCGCAGATCAGCGCCGAAGGCACGGTCTCCATCACCTTCAAGCTCACCGACGCGGCCGGCAGGGCGCTGGACCGGACCGGGCTGGCCACCGAAGGCGCGGTGTCTCCGCGCTTCCTCATTGGCTGGCTGGACGAGACCTCCGGCGGCAAGCCCGGCAAGTACACGGTCTACAGCGTGAACGGCGCAGGCCAGGCCACCTACGACTCGAACTACAGCAAGGCCCAGGCGTACACGTCCCTCGGTGAAGGGATGTACCGCTTCACCTTCGCCCAGCAGATCACCGTGGCCAACCCGGCGCGGACCCACACCGTGGCCTACCAGGCGGAGCGGACGTTCGCGGGCCTGCGCTACACCGACGACGGCGTCTTCAACTTCCGCCCGGACGGCCAGCCGGTGGCGGTGACCCGCGAGCTCGTCACCGACGCGGCCTGCGCGTCGTGCCACAACCGGCTCGAGTTCCACGGCGGCGCGCGCCGCGACCTGGCGCTCTGCATCACCTGCCACAACCCGCAGTCGGTGGACCCCGAGTCCGGCAACTCCGTGGACATGGCGCCCATGATCCACAAGA
>CAZQVZ010000686.1:0-1986 GCA_964596895.1 uncultured Myxococcaceae bacterium | reverse complement strand
AGGAGGGCGCCTGCACCTCGCCCCCGGGTACCTCACACGGCCCGGGTGGTTGGACCCCGAGGGGTCCCGAAAGGAAGCAACATGCGTCACGGCGTCGCTGGCAGGAAGTTGAACAGGTCCTCTTCGCATCGGAAGGCGATGCTGGGGAACATGGTGGCCTCGCTGCTCGAGCACGAGCGGATCCACACCACGGTCCCCAAGGCGAAGGAGGCCCGGAAGATCGCCGAGAAGATGATCACGCTCGGCAAGAAGGGCGGGCTGCACAACGTGCGGCTGGCGGAGCGGACCCTGCGGAACCGGGTGCTGCTGCAGAAGCTCTTCGGTGAGCTCAAGGACCGCTACGCGGACCGCAAGGGCGGATACACCCGCATCATCCGCACCGGCTTCCGGCAGGGTGACGCCGCGGAGACGGCGTTCCTGGAGCTGGTGGACCGCGCCGAGACCAGGCCCGGCGTGGAAGTCCCTGCCGAAGGCGAAGCCGCGGCCGAGGCCGCTCCGAAGAAGAAGGGCAAGAAGGCGAAGGCCGAGGCCGCCGAGTAATTCGGCGCTGACCTTCGGAAGTCGCCTCGCACGGGCGCCCATGGGTCCACGGACCAGGGCGCCCGTTGTTTTTGCGGGTGGTGACCGCCCGGGCCCGCGGTGGCGTGCGGAGGGTCAGGGCCGGGTTGGTCGGAGAAGGGAGCCGTTTGCAGGCGGCGCTGCGCCCGAACAGGTTCGCGCAGGGAGCGCCGAATGGCTCGACGACTGGAGGGACTAATCGAAGCTCAGGAGGCCGGAAGGCACCTCCCAAGTCGCCAAAGCTGGCTCGAGGCCGCGCCCAGGCCGGAGCGCCATCACTCGAGGATGCGGCCTTGCTCCATCAGCTTGGCGCGGCCCTCGCTGGTGCGCACGTGCAGGTCGGTGACGGAGAGGTTGGCGGGGGCAGGGTTGCCGCCTTCGCCCAGGAGCCTCTTCGGGTCCAGGGTGAGGTTGTTCTGCGGGGGCGTGGGGGGCACGCGGGCCACCGCGGCGCGCCAGGTGCCGTTGACCTCCACGATCACGTCCTCCCAGACCTCGTCGCTCTCGTTGACGATCATGAAGACCGGCGTGTCCAGCACCTGGGAGGTCACCAGCCGCGCGCCGATGCTGTTGGACGGCTCGAACCCGCCCGGACAGGCGACGACGATGCCGGCGGCGGACAGGGCCACCCAGGCGCCCACGATCAGCGCCTTGAACTTGAAGAACCGGTCCGAGCTGCGGAAGTCGTCCCAGAGGTCCCGCAGGATGCCGACCACGTTGAGCGCGGTGTCCGCGGCGCCTTCCTTCAGCCGGGCGGAGACCGGGCCCTGCGGCACCGGGGCCCTCACCGGCTCGGGGCGCAGCGCGGTCTGCACGCGCAGGGACTCCCCGCTCAGCGTCCGCGGCGGCGGTGCGCCGGGAGCGGTGCTGCCAGGGGCGGACCCTGAGGTGGGGCCTGTGGCGGAGGCGGCAGGCGGCGAGGCTTCCGCAGGGCTCGCTGCGGGGGCGGGGGCCGGGGCCTCTTTCGGCGCGGTCATCGGGGTCGCAGTCTAGGGCAAGAAGGTGATTCTCGCGCGCCTGGCTACTGGGCGGGCGCCCGGAGCGCCTCCAGGGCGCGGGAGGCCACTGCGTTCTCCGGCTGCGCTGCGAGCACCTTGCGCAGCCAGGCTTCGGCCTCGCCGGCGGCGTCGGTGCGTTCGGCTGCGGTGCGGGCCTTGCCGCGCCGCTCGAAGTGGAGGAGCCCCAGCCGCAGCATGAACTCCACGTTCTCCGGGTCCCGGTCGAGGATCTGCCGGAGCTGGCGGTCCGCGGCGGCGAAGTCCCCTTGCATCTGCAGCACCAGCGCCAGCTTCCCGCGCGCTGCGGGGGAGGCCGGCTGCAGGTGGGCGAGCACCCCGAACGCGCGGCGGGCGCGGTCCAATTCGCGCCGCTCCAGCGCCGCGTCCCCCACGTGCAGCCAGACCTCGTCGAGCAGCGGGTGCAGCTCCA
>CAZQVZ010000685.1:0-1988 GCA_964596895.1 uncultured Myxococcaceae bacterium | reverse complement strand
GGGGGCCACTGTTCAACCTCCACGGCGAGGTGGTGGGCATCAACACCGCGATCATCGGCGGGGGCTCGGGCATCGGGTTCGCGGTGCCGTCCAACCTGGCGAAGGCGCTCTTGCCGCAGCTTCAGGACCACGGCGCGGTGACGCGCGGCTGGCTGGGCGTGGCCATCCAGGACCTGACCGCGGAGCTGGCGAAGGGGCTCGGCGTGCCGGTGCCGGACGGCGCCTTGGTGGCGGAGGTCAACGAGGGCACGCCCGCCGAAGCGGGCGGCCTGAAGGCGGACGATGTGATCGTCGAGCTGGACGGCGCGCCCATCACCTCCTCCGGAGAGCTGACGCGGAAGGTGGCCCTGCTGGCGCCGGGGACGGTGGCGAAGCTGGGGATCTACCGGGACGGCCGGCGCCTCGAGCGGGAGGTGACGCTGGGGACCCGTCCGGACCTGGAGGGGGTGGGAGCCAACGGGCGGAGAGGGCCGGAGGACGACGAGCGGCACCAGCGGCTCGGGTTGTTGCTGCAGGATGTACCCCCGCAGCTCTCTGCGCAGCGCGGCGGCGTCTCTTCGGGGGCGATGATCGTGCAGGTGCGCCCCGGATCACCCGCGGAGCGGGCGGGGCTGCAGCAGGGGATGGTGATCCTGGAGGCAGCGGGGCAGCCGGTCCGCTCTGCCTCCGACTTCAAGCGCCTGGTCCGGGACGCGAACGCGGGGGAGGTGATCCTTCTGCGGGTGCAGGCGGGGCAGTCGCGGCTGCTGCGGGCGCTGACTTTGCCTGAGTAGGCATGCCCTCCAAAGAGCCCTACAGGTGCCAGGCCTCCACGTGGCCGGGGGGCGCGCGGCGCGCATCCTCCGAGAGGAGCGGCGGCGGCGGGGCCCTGGGGTCCCGTCCGGCGAGCGCGCGGAACTCGTGTGGATCATGGGAGCAGAAGATCTCCACCTCCCTGCCCCAGGCCGCCTTGAGCTCGCGCAGGCGGCGCTGGTTCCACAGGCGGGCGCGGCGGTCCTTCTCCATCATGACCTGGTAGGCGCGAAGCCCGGGCGTGCACCGCGGTGCTTCGAGGTCCATCTCCGCCCAGTAGAAGTACGCGTCCCCTGCGTCGAGCAGCCAGGGGCCCCCGTCCCGCGGGTGCACCGCGATGCCTGCGTGCCCGAGCGTGTGGCCCACCAGCGGCACCATGAGGATCTCCGGCGGCAGCCCTTCGAGATCCCTCACGCAGTCGAACCCGAGCCAGGGCTCACCCTCCCCTGCTTCGTACACGCGCCAGTTGGCCTGGGTCCCCCACTGCTGGGGCCGGAAGCGCTGGCGATCCAGCCAGGTCTCCTGCGCCATCGCGTGGTCGCGTTCGTTGAGCGTCAGGTGCACGGTGGCCCACGGGAAGTCGTCCAGCCCGCCCGCGTGATCGAAGTCCAGGTGCGTGAGCACGATGTGCCGGACGTCCCTCGGGTCGAACCCCATCGCCTCAAGCTGGCGGATGGCCGTGAGCTCTTCGCGGAAGTCCGGCTTGAGCATCTGGAGGAAGAGGCGCGAGAGCCGGGTCCTGGGGGCCGCGACGTCCAGGAGCCCGAACCCGGTGTCGATGAGGACCAGGCTGTCTGGCGCCTCGACGAGCAGGCAGGTGCAGGTGAGCCGGCCGCGCAGGTCGACGGTCTCGCCGTCCATGAGGGCCCCGCCGAGGGGGCAGGTGGAGATGCAGTTGAGCGCGTGGATCCTCATGCAAGTTCAGATGGGCACGACGGCACGGCCCGGCATGCAGGCCCCGCCTGCTCCCTCCTCGGGCGCGGGCGTGGTATGGCCCCCACTGCCCCATGCGCCGCCCCACCTGGTTCACCGTGCTTTGCGCAGGACTCGTCGCGACCGGGGCCATTGGCGCCGCGGACTTCGACCCCACCGTCCCGCGCAGCCTCCCGGAGCTGCCGCAGTCCGGCCGGGTGACCTCGCTGCAGATCAACGAGACGGTGGACCCGGGCCTGGCCGCCTTCGTCATGCGCGTGCTC
>CAZQVZ010000684.1:0-1992 GCA_964596895.1 uncultured Myxococcaceae bacterium | reverse complement strand
CGAACTTCGATGCCTTCATCAAGTTCGCGAACACCGCCAAGGTGGACTACCACATGGCCGCCATCAGCTCGGTGACGAACGGCGGCTCGAGCTGGCCCTTCAAGGTGGGCGAGTTCGTGTACGCGCCGTCCCACCCGGAGCGGATCCTCACGCCGCAGACCCCGGACGTGGAGAACAAGTTCAAGGCGAAGGTGGACATGAACCTGGTCGGCTCCCGCGAGACCTGCACCGAGACGGCGCTCGCCGCGCTCACGCCGCCGCTGATCAACGCGGAGAACGCAGGCTTCCTCCGGGACGAGGCCTCCCTGGCCATCATTTGCGTCACCGACGCCGAAGAGCAGGCGACCCAGCCGGCCGCGTATTTCCTGAATCAGTTCTGGAACATCAAGGGCCACAACCGGAAGACGCAGTTCACCTTCAACGCCATTGCCGGGTTCAATCCGAACCCCCCGTCCGGCTGCCCCTACGACGGCGGCGCGGATGACGGCAGCTACGCATACCTGGTCCAGCAGACCAACGGCGTGAAGGACGAGATCTGCACTCCGGACTGGTCGAAGACGCTCGAGGAGCTGGGCAAGACCGGTCTCGGTTTCCGCACCAACTTCTTCCTCACATCGTCCCCCAACCTCGCCCAGGGCGCCATCCAGGTGGCCATCGACGGGGTGCCGGTGCCGGCGGTGGACCCGGAGCGCGGCGCGGACATCTGGAAGTATGACTCGGTGGGCAACTCGGTGAACTTCGAGCCGATGTACGTCCCCGAACCCGGCCAGACGCTGACCATCACGTACCACACCACCTGCTACGCTCCGTAGGCCGCCTCGCACCGGTCCGCGGACAGCGGCGCTCCCTTCGGGGGGCGCCGCTTCTTTTTTTTCCTGACGTGCGCGTCCTGCCTACACCGGCCCGCCTCATGCCCACCAGACGGCCAACCATGGGGGGACCTCCTTGACCTCATTGGGACAATCCGACACCATCCCGCCCCCAAATGCTCTCGGGGAGGCCGCACCCGGGAACTCCAGGACCTGACACCTTTCTGGCGCCCCCTCGCCGGAACCAAGCAACCATCTTTCCACCCTGCAGAACGAGGTCGTCATATGAAGTTCAACCCCGTCAAGCTGGCCTTCTACGCGCTTCTGGGAGCCGTGGTCGTTTCGGGCTGCCAGTGCGGTCCCCGGAACAACCTGGACCAGCAGTACGGTGAAGTCGGCATCGTCTATCAGCTCGATGACGGCACCACCCGGACGGACCGTGAAGCGGCGTACGACTTTGGCGCGGTGTTCATGGGCCAGCGGGTGACGCAGAAGATCGTCATCAAGAACCTCGGCGCCGCGGAGCTCTTGCTCGCCAGCGTGGAGAAGCTCGAGGGTGACGCGGTGCAGATCGGCGAGAGCGCCGAAGCGAACCCCGTCTGGAACGTGAAGTTCACCCCGCAGACCCGGCTCGGCGTGTCCGAGTTCGTGGAGGTGGAGGTCGAGTTCGCCCCGCCCCAGTCCACGGAGACCCAGGTCGCCCATGGCGTGAAGCTGCAGCTGCGCGTCAACAACGCCCGCGAGGAGGAGGCCACGGCCACCATCACCCTCACCGGCCTCGGCGTGTCCGGCGTCTGCGAACTGCCCGAGCAGCTCAACTTCGGCAAGGTGGCGCGCAACGACAGCTTCCGGCACGAAGTGGTGGTCCGCAACCCCACCGAGATCCCCGCAACCGGCAACGTGGGCCCCATCACCTCCAACTCGGGTGACGACAAGGCCTTCACCTTCGCGCCGGAGTCCGCGCAGGGCGACTTCACGGTGGACCCCAACACCGAGCGGAAGGTGCTGATCGACTTCCGCCCCACCGAGAACAAGACCTACCTGGCGTTCGTGAAGATGCGCGCCTCCGCCCAGTGCCCCGAGGTCAACGTCACCCTCACCGGTACGGGCGTCGAGAGCGTGCTCGACTGGAACCCGAAGACGGTGGACTGCGGCTACGTGAGCCCGGGCATCGAGGTCACCC
>CAZQVZ010000683.1:0-2008 GCA_964596895.1 uncultured Myxococcaceae bacterium | reverse complement strand
CGCCAGGGCAACCTGGTCTTGCCGGGCAACATGGCCCTGGGGGCCACCCACCAGCCGGAATTGGCCTACACCGCTGGCCGCGCGCAGGCAGAGGACCTCGGGCTCCTCGGGTTCAACATGAACCTCGCGCCGGTGCTGGACGTGAACCTGAACCCCAGAAACCCGGTCATCGGCCTGCGCTCCTTCGGCGACGAACCGGAGGCGGTGGCGCAGTTCGGCGCCGAGTTCGTCCGCGGCCAGCAGGACGCGGGCCTGGTCACCGTGGCCAAACACTTCCCCGGTCACGGCGCCACCTCCGAAGACAGCCACGTGGCCCTGCCGGTGATGCACGAGGACCACGACGAGGTGATGGCGCAGCTGCTCCCCTTCACCCGCGCCATCGACGCGGGGCTGGACGGGCTGATGACCGCGCACGTGGCCATCCCCAACGTCACCGGCCACCGCCACCCCGCCACCTTGTCGAAGGAGATCCTCGACGGGCTGTTGCGCAAGGAGCTCGGCTTCGGGGGGCTGGTCATCACCGACGAACTGGAGATGGAGGCCATCGTCCAGCACTACGGCGTGGGCAAGGCGGCAGTGATGAGCATCAACGCCGGCGCGGACATGGTGCTGGTGCCCTGGCGCCATGAGCGCAAGACCGAAGTCTGGCGGGCGCTCCTGGACGCGGCGAGGTCCGGGGCGCTCTCGCGCGAGCGCCTGGACGACGCGGTCCGCAGAATCCTCACCACCAAGGCCCGCCGCGGCCTGTTCCGCGAGCCTCCGCCGGTGCAGACGCGGCTGGTGCAGCTGGGCGCGCCCGAACGGCTGGAGGTGGCGAAGCTCATCGCCGAGCGCTCGGTCACCCTCCTGCGAACGGATGGCCGCTACTTCCCCCTGGACGCGGGCGCGCAGGCGCGCCGCGTGGCCGTGCTCACCGCGGAGCCCGCGCTGGGCCACGCCATCAGCGCCCGCCTCCCGGACGCGGAGGTGGTCGAGGTGCCGGCCTTCGCCGGGCCCGAGGCGCGCGCGGAGCTGCGGGCGCTGGCGCAGGAGGTGGCGCTGCGCAGCGACGTGGTGGTGGTGGGGCTCTTGAACTCCCGGCAGGTGGACCTGGTGCGGATGGCGAAGGCGGCGGGGACGCCGGTCATCGCCATCTCGCTCGGGCTGCCGTACCTCGCCTCCGAGCTGGGGGACGCCAGCGCGGTGCTGGCGGTGTACTCGGCAGAGGAGGCCTCCGCGGACGCCGCCGCCGCCGCGCTGTTCGGCGAGGCGGGGACACCCGGGAGGCTCCCCGTCAGCGTGAGCAGGGAGCTCCGCTTCGGCCATGGGCTGGACCCGGTGGGCCGGCCCCTGGCCGCCAGCTCCCGCGACTGAAAGCCCTCCGTCGCGAGGGCTTCTACTTCGCCGCGGCGCCGGCTTCGATGAGGCCGTACTGCCCGTCGTTGCGGCGGTAGACCACGTTCATCTCGTGGCTCTGCGCGTTGGTGAAGACCCAGAAGTCGTTGTTGGCGAGGTCCATCTGCATCACCGCCTCCTCCACCGTCATCGGCCGGGCGAGGAACTCGTTCTGCTTCACGATCCGCGAGGCGAGGCTGGGGGCCTCTGCGTCCACCGTCTCCGCGTCGTTGGCGGGCTCGTCACCCTCGCCGAAGTCCGGCATCTCGAAGACGTTGTGGCGGATGCGCATCTCGGCCAGCACGCCGGCCTGGTGGTGCGCGAACTTCTTCGAGTGGTGGTTCTTGAGCTTGCCCTTGTACCGCTTGAGCTGCTTTTCGATCTTGTCCATCGCCAGGTCGATGGAGGCGTACATGTCCTCGCTCTTCTCCTTCCCGCGCAGGGTGAAGGAGCCCGAGTGGATCTGGATGTCGGCGTTGTGCAGGTGCCGCTCCAAAGAGAGTACGACGTGCGCCTCGCCGGCCCTGTCGAGGTACCGGTTCACCCGTTCGACCTTCTCCTGCGCGTAGTTCTTGAGGAAGTCAGACGCGTCCATGTGTCGAAAGGTGATGCTGAGCTGCATGCGTGCCTCCGG
>CAZQVZ010000682.1:0-2013 GCA_964596895.1 uncultured Myxococcaceae bacterium | reverse complement strand
GAGGCCAACGCCATCATCCAGGCGGCCAAGAACGGCGTCGCCATTGACGGGGCGACCATCTACACCACCGCCTCCCCCTGCTGGCCCTGCTTCAAGCTCATCGCCAACTCGGGCTGCCGGAAGATCGTCTTCGCCGAGTTCTACCGGGACCCGCGCATCTTCGAGTTCGCCGCCCGCCTGGGCATCGAGCTGGTCGCGCTGGGTGACGCCGCCCGCGCGCCCGCCGAGCCTCCGAGCGTCCCCAAGGCCGCCGTCTAGCGGCACCTGCAGCCCCCGGAAGCACGCTGAAAAGTTTCCGGTTTCACTTTTACCGATCTGACGGAAAGCGGACGGTGGAAGGGGGCGGATGGGCGTGGTGCGTTTGGGGTCAGACATTGCGGATGACCTCGGGCGGACGGGCGCTTTGCAGCCGGGTGAACGGCTCGGGGGCGGCGGTTGACCCCACCCCCGGGGATCCCTAGATCCGCAGCCACCTGGGCGGCGGCGGCGGCGGCGTTAACGAGGACAATGAGGAGCCTCGCTTTGGGAACGATTTCGACGGCCCGGCAACCTGCGGGTGAAGACGAGGCGGAGGCGTATGACGCCGCCTCCGGCATCCTTTCGCAGCGGCTGATGGACAGCCTGCTGCACGACGTGCGCAATCCGCTCAACGCGCTGTCCATCAACCTGGACGTGCTGGTGGAGAAGCTGCGGCGCGAACAGGGGGAGATCCCCGCCACGCAGGAGAAGAACCTCCGGGTGATGCGGGACCAGATCTTCCGCATCGACGCGCTGCTCAAGCACTTCGCCGAATACATGGGCCCTGAGCGCGGGGCGGCGTCGTCCCAGGTGGACCTGTCGGAGGTGTTGGGCGGGGTGGTGGACCTGCTCGGGCACGAGACCCGGCGGCACATGATCAAGGTCCGCCAGATGGTGGAGCCCGGCCTCTTCGTCCGCGGCAGCCTCCGCGACGTGCGCTTCGTGGTCCTGCAGGCGCTCTACCGCGGCGTCAGCCGGGCCGGCTCCGAAGGGGAGCTGGACGTGACCCTGCAGCGCGACGGCGGGCGGGCCCTCCTCAAGGTCAAGGATGGGCAGCCAGACCCGCTGCTCGAGCCCTTCGCCCACGCCCACGCGGGCCTCGCCGCGGCGGCATCACGGCTGGGTGCGGACATCCGCACCGCCGGCAATGAAACCCTCATCTCCCTCCCGCTCGAATAGCGGACAGCAAGGAATCAGCCATTGAGCGCTGCACGCATTCTCGCAGTCGACGACGAAGCCGTGACCCTGGAGGCCATCGCGGAGGTGCTCTCCGCGTGGGGCCACAAGGTGGAGACGGCCTCGGACGGGCACGAAGCCCTGAAGAAGGCCCTCGAGTTCCGCCCGGACGTGGTGCTCTCGGACGTGGTGATGCCGGAGACCTCGGGGCTGTGGCTTCTGCGCGCGCTGCGTGAGGAGCTGCCGGACTGTCCGGTCATCTTCCTCACCGGCCGGGCCACCATCGACACCGCGGTGGAGGCCATCCGAGAAGGCGCCTACGACTTCATCGAGAAGCCGCTGGACACCGCGCGCCTGAAGGTCTGCATCTCCCGCGCGCTGGAGCGCCGCGAAACCGAACGCGAGGTCCAGGGCCTGCGCCGACGGCTCAAGCAGCTGGGCGGGACGGACTTCATCGGCCAGGCGCCGGTGATGCGGAAGGTGTTCGAGCTCATCGAAAAGGTCGCTCCCTCCAAGGCGTCCGTCTCCATCAGCGGCGAGTCCGGCACCGGCAAGGAGGTCGTCGCCCGGAGCCTGCACAACCTCTCCCCGCGGCGGGAGAAGCCCTTCGTGGCCATCAACTGCGCGAGCATCCCGGCCACCCTGATGGAGTCGGAGATCTTCGGGCACGAACGCGGCGCCTTCACCGGCGCGGATCAGCGGCGCTCGGGCGTGTTCGAGCTGGCCCACGGCGGCACCCTGTTCCTCGACGAGGTGGGTGAGATCCCGGTGGAGCTGCAGGCCAAGCTGCTCCGCGTGCTCGAGGAGGGGCGGCTGCAT
>CAZQVZ010000681.1:0-2034 GCA_964596895.1 uncultured Myxococcaceae bacterium | reverse complement strand
CAGCGTCGGCAGCACGCGGCTGCAGAACGGGCAGTAGAAGTCGGAGAACTCGACGATGGTCACCTTGGCGTGCTTCGGGCCAATGGACGGCGAGTCGTCGGGGACCTCCACCTTGGCGTACTCGGAGGCCGGCGCGGCCGGACGGGCCGGCGCGGTGC
Organism: uncultured Myxococcaceae bacterium; assembly: GCA_964596895.1. Classification (GTDB taxonomy): domain Bacteria; phylum Myxococcota; class Myxococcia; order Myxococcales; family Myxococcaceae; genus JAFAFL01. The sequence continues at coordinate 1,876 of CAZQVZ010000681.1, read as the reverse complement.
CGCCCATGGCCTGGGCGATCTGCTGGGCGCTCTGACCCTGCTTCGCCAACTCCGCCATCCGGCGCAGCTGCGCCTGGCCACCCTCACAGGTGGAGTGGTTGGAGAGGCACTTGGCCACGGTGTCCTGCGGGCACTGCGAGCAGGTGGTCCCGTTGGCGGCGGTCATGGCCGCTGCCTTCTGGGCCGGGGTGAGGCCGTCAAGGATGCCCGCGGGCATCTGGCCGGACTTGAAGGCCAGCGCGTCTTCGGACGCGGGGGCGGAGGGGCTACCGGCGGCGGCGGCGGCGGTGGTGGAGTCCCCCGAAGGCGACTTCACGACCATGCCGATACCGAACCCGATACCTGCACCAATCAGCAGGGCGACGATGACACTCGGCTTCATGTATGGACTGCTCCTTGTGAAACGAAAGCGGCGGGCTACTTAACAAAGCCCTTCCCGCTGGCGCAACCTGCAACGGGCGATTGGAACCACCAAATTCCTTCGTCATTCCAAAGTGTTCGGTCGGTCGCTCCATGTCGAATCCGGTGAAACCAGGCGCCGTTTCAGGTCACGTGGAGGTGGATGCGCGGGGGCTTGTCTGTCCTTTGCCCATCCTCCGGCTCGCCCAGGCAGCCAGGGGGCTCCCGCCGGGCACCCACCTCCTCTTATGGGCCACCGACCCCGCGGCCGAGGCTGACCTCCGGGCGTGGTGCCAGGCGACGGGTCACGCGCTGCTCGGCACCGAGCGGGTAGGCGGGGCCCTGCGCGCCCGGATACAGCTGGGCTGAGGCCGGTCTCACCCGCATGATCTGGCGCAAGTCGCCCGCGCAGGTCCTGCGGGGCGCTCTCAAGGCCCCGCACGCAATGCGCTGCGGCGTGCGCCCGAGGCGAGACGTGCCCGCGAGGTGGCTTGTGCGCACGCGGCTGACCCGAATTGCCTGTCCCCGCGCTCCGGGGCGGATCAAGGCGCGCGCAATGCGTGCGTCCGGCGTGACTCAATAGATGTATGAATCCACTGAGATAGGCCGTGGTGCGGTCCGTGCACAGAAACGCGCGCACAAGGAGCCGCCATGACTCAACGTACCTGCAAGTCCCTTATGATTGCCGCCGCGACGCTCGCCGTCGCTGGTTGCTACGACCCTCCACCGCCTGCGCCCCAGCCCATGTCGCGCGCCTTCGTGGCGCCGGACACCGGCGGGTCTTCGAAGGGTGACTTCGGCCCGCCGCAGGGCGAACCCCTCTACGCGACGTTGACGGACGCGCCCGTGGTCCCGCCGCCCACCGGCCGCAACTACCCGGCGAAGGTGATCGTGGAGCTCGAGGTCGTCGAGGCGGAGCTGCCCATCGCCGACGGGGTGACCTACACCTTCTGGACCTTCGGCGGGAAGGTGCCCGGCAAGTTCATCCGGGTGCGGCAGGGGGACACGGTGGAGTTCCACCTGATGAACCACCCGTCCTCGAAGATGCCGCACAACATCGACCTGCACGCGGTGACGGGGCAGGGCGGCGGCGCGGCGGCGAGCTTCACCGCGCCTGGCCAGCGCACCCAGTTCACCTTCAAGGCGCTCAACCAGGGCCTGTACGTCTACCACTGCGCCACCGCGCCGGTGGGCCTGCACATCGCCAACGGGATGTACGGGCTCATCTACGTGGAGCCGCCCGAAGGGCTGCCCGCGGTGGACCGCGAGTATTACGTGATGCAGGGGGACTACTACACGGAGGGCAAGTACGGCGAGAAGGGCCACCAGCCGTTCAGCCAGGACAAGGCGGTGGATGAGAACGCCACCTACGTGCTCTTCAATGGCCGGGACGGCGCGCTCACCGGCGAAGGTTCGCTCAAGGCCAACGTGGGCGAGACGGTGCGGCTCTTCGTGGGCAACGGCGGCCCGAACCTGG
>CAZQVZ010000680.1:0-2034 GCA_964596895.1 uncultured Myxococcaceae bacterium | reverse complement strand
TCAAGCCGAAGGACCTGCTCCCGGTGCCGCCGGCCATCGCCGAGTACTCCACCGGCATGACCATGGGCGAGAGCGCGGAGAAGATGGCCAAGGAGAACGGCATCACCCGCAAGGAGCAGGACGACATTGCGCTCGCGTCCCACCACAACGCGGCGCGCGCGTGGAAGGAGGGCTTCTACGACGACCTGGTGATGCACGTGCCGGTGCCGCCGAAGTATTCGCAGGTCGCGGACACGGACAACATCGTCCGCGCGGACACGAGCCTCGAGGCCCTCTCCAACCTGAAGCCGGTGTTCGACCGCAAGTACGGCACCGTCACCGCCGGCAACGCGTCACCCCTGACCGACGGCGCGGCGGCGCTGCTCATCATGAGCGAGGAGAAGGCGAAGGCGCTGGGCTACGAGCCTCTGGGGTACCTGCGCTCCTACGCCTTCGCCGCCACCGACCCGGCCGACCAACTGCTGCAGGGCCCGGCGTACGCGGCGCCCATCGCGCTGGACCGCGCCGGGATGAAGCTCTCGGACATCGACTACATCGAGATGCACGAGGCCTTCGCCGCGCAGGTGGCCTCCAACATCCAGGCGTTCGAGTCGAAGGGCTTCGCCGAGAAGCTGGGCCGCGCCCATGCATTGGGTGAAGTGGACCGCGGGCGGCTGAACGTGAACGGCGGCAGCATCTCCCTGGGCCATCCGTTCGGGGCCACCGGCGCGCGCATCGTGGCGCAGGCGTTGGCGCAGCTTCGCCGCAGCAACAAGAACACCGTCCTTTGCACCGTCTGCGCGGCCGGCGGGCTCGGCGCGGCGGTCGTCCTGGAGCGTGCGTGATGGGGCCCTTCCGCTACGAGACCGACGGCGACGTCGCCGTCATCACCTTCGACGCACCGGACGAACCGGTGAACACCCTCTCCCCCGAGGCGGGCGAGGCCTTCGAGCGCGAGCTGGACCGCGCCCAGAAGGACGATGCGGTGAAGGCAGTGGTCTTCACCTCCGGCAAGAAGGACAGCTTCGTCGCCGGCGCGAAAATAGATTTCCTGCAGACCCTGCGCACCGCGTCCGAAGCGCAGGCCATCTCTCGCAAGGCGCAGTCGGGCTTCAACCGGCTGGACGCGTTTCCCAAGCCGGTGGTGGCGGCCATCCACGGCGTGTGTCTGGGCGGCGGGCTGGAGTGGGCGCTGGCGTGTGATCTGCGCATCGCGTCCGACTCGCCGAAGACGACGCTCGGCCTGCCGGAGGTGCAGTTGGGCCTCATCCCCGGCGCCGGCGGCACCCAGCGCCTGCCCCGGCTCATCGGCACCCAGGCGGCGCTGGACCTCATCCTCACCGGCCGCACCGTGAAGCCGCACCGGGCGAAGAAGCTCGGCGTGGTGGACGAGGTGGTCCCGTCCCCCATCCTGCTCGAGGTCGCGAAGCGGCGCGCACGGGAGATGGCGTCCGGGAAGCTGCAGCCGGAGCGGCGCCGCCAGGCGGGCAGGGCCGCGGGGAAGGGCAAGGGGTTCGCAGACATCCTCCGCGGCCTCTCCGACAAGGAGAAGTGGGCGGAGTTGGCGCTGGAGGACAACCCCCTGGGCCGGAAGGTCCTCTTCGACCAGGCCCGCAAGGGCGTCCTCAAGAAGACCCGCGGCAAGTTCCCCGCGCCGGAGCGGGCATTGGAGGCGGTGCGCGCGGGGCTGGAGGGCGGCTTCGAGCGCGGGCTCGAGGCCGAGTCGAAGCTCTTCGGCGACCTGGTGGTGAGCGATGTGTCGCGGAGGCTGGTGGAGATCTTCTTCGCCACGACCGCGCTCAAGAAGGACAACGGCACGAACAACCCCGAGGCGAAGGCCCACCCGGTGAAGAAGCTGGGCGTGCTCGGCGGGGGCCTGATGGGCGGCGGCATCGCCTTCGTCTCCGCGCAGGCGGGCATCCCCGTCCGCATCAAGGAGCGGGACGACGCAGCGGCGGGCAGGGCCTTGAAGTTCGTGCGCGGCCTCTATGACGAGCGGGTCCGGCGCCACGCCCTCACCCACCGCGAAGCGGAAGCCCGGTTCGCGCAGGTGAC
>CAZQVZ010000679.1:0-2038 GCA_964596895.1 uncultured Myxococcaceae bacterium | reverse complement strand
CTACCTCGCCCGCCTGCTCGGCATCGGTGCCCCCAGGTGAGATGCGATTCCCCTGTCTTCCACCCCCGTTCGGTTTCGCGCTGTCAGACGTCCTTGCTAGAAGCGGCGACAACCTGACCGCAACGGTCGGGTCCTCGAAATGAAAGGACGTGTGTCATGGCAGGTGGGATCAACAAGGTCATCCTGATCGGCAATCTGGGGAAGGCGCCGGAGGTGCGGTTCACGCCTTCGGGTCAGGCGGTGGCCAACTTCACGCTCGCCACCAACGAGACGTGGAACGACAAGTCGGGCCAGAAGCAGGAGCGGACCGAATGGCACCGCATCGTGGTCTGGGGAAAGTTGGCGGAGCTGTGCGGCCAGTACCTGACCAAGGGCCGGCAGTGCTACGTCGAAGGCCGCCTGCAGACGCGCGAATGGACGGACAAGGAGAACAAGAAGAACTACACCACCGAGGTGGTGGCCCAGACCGTCCAGTTCCTCGGCGGCAAGGGCGAAGGCGCGCCGGTCGGCGCTGGCCGCTCCAACGGGATGACGGAGGACTACGGCTCGCCGCCGCCCGGGATGATGGATGACGGCCCCGGCCCCGGCCCGCAGGGCGGCGAAGACGACATCCCGTTCTAGGGGGCGCTTGCCAGCGCGCGGGGCAACTGTCTACGCTCCGAGGCGACAACCTGATCCAGGCGAGGCCGGTCGCTTTAATGAAGCGGCCGGCCTTTTCCTTGTGGGGTAGACGAACAGGTTGACATGTGGGCAGGCGTTCGAGCAGTCTGCCGCCCCCCTCCCGTCGCCCGGGATCTGGATTTACTCACTGCTGTGACACTGCGCCACGGGCTGGTGTGGCGCCTGGAGAAGAAGCACATGAACTACAAAGCACTCGCGTTGGGAGCTGCTGTCGGCTTCCTGTTCGCGCTGTCCCCCTCGTGCGGTCAGTCGGATGATTGCGCGGAGACCTGTAACGGCTGTTGCGACGCGGAAGGCGCGTGTATCGAAGCGTCCGCTACCACCGCGGACGCCTGCGGCACCGGCGGCCAGACGTGCACCGCCTGCGGCGCCAACCAGAGCTGCAGCAACGGCACCTGCGTGGGCACGACCCCGACAGATGCCGGCCCTGACACGGGCGTCACCGGCTGTGGCCCCGAAACCTGCCCCAACGGCTGCTGCGCGACCAGTGGGAACACCACGACCTGCCTGGGCGGTGTCACCGCGTCCAACTGCGGCTCCGGCGGACAGGCTTGTTCGGCTTGCACCTCCCCCAACCAGTGCACCTCGATCGCTACCGGCGGCGCCTGCCAGCCTCCGCCCCCGAACCCCTACGGCACCGCCTGCACCACCGACGCTGACTGCTCGGCCATTGGCCAGGGCGCGGTGTGCAAGCTGACCACCAACCCGGGTGGCGCCGACTACCAGGGTGGCTACTGCACCAAGCTGTGCGGCACGACGGACTGTCCCGCCAGCGCCATCTGCATCAATGCCGGCGGTCTCGGCGAGTTCGACGCCGTGTGCGCGGCGAAGTGCACCAGCAACGCGGACTGCCGCACCCCTGGTTACGAGTGCTACACCAGCGTGGGCGCTTGCTGGATTTCGCCGGCGCCTATGTTCGATGCAGGCATCGTCGCCCCGCCTGACCTCGTCGGCTCCCCGTGCGCGGACGACTCGGCCTGCCAGGTCGGGGATACCCTCCCCGAAGGGTTCTGCTTCGCTGAGACTGTGGATGGCGGCGCCACCGGGTGGTGGGATGGCTACTGCTCGGCGGACTGCACCAACATCAGCGGCAAGTGCGGGACGACGGGCATCTGCCTGGGCATTGGAGACGGCACCCGCTTGTGCTTCGATAAGTGTCTTGCGGGCGGGGCTGGCCAGAGCAATTGCCGTGACGGCTATGTTTGCGAGCAGTACTCCAGCAACAACCAACCTTCGGTGGATGGTTACTGCGTGCCGAGCGACACGCCCCCGCCGCCGGTCGACGCGGGCATGGAAGAGCCGGACGCGGGCATGGAAGAGCCGGACGCGGGCATGGAAGAGCCGGACGCGGGCATGG
>CAZQVZ010000678.1:0-2041 GCA_964596895.1 uncultured Myxococcaceae bacterium | reverse complement strand
GCACGAAGCCCGCGCGCGCGTGGAGCATCCGCGCCGTCTGCGCGAGGAACACGTCCACCGCCGCCGCCAGCCCCAGCCCGCGGTCGATGCAGTCCTCGAGCACCTCGTCCGCCATCTGCTGCACGCGCACCAGGGCGCGCAGGAACGACAGCTCCTCTTCGGGCGTGCGGAAGTCCATGGCCGGCCAGGAGTTTACGCGCTATCCCACGGGGGCGTTACGCATGGCCGGAAGCCGCACCGGACGCACCACGGAGAATCCATGTCCTCGAGCAACCCGAGTGACGCCGCGAAGGCCGAGCGCCTGAGGGCGAAGGCGCTGGCGCGGTGGGAAGGTGAAGGTGGCACGCTGGGTCAGCCTGCACAGTCGCTCGACGAGGGCGAACTGCGCATCCTGGCCCGCCTGGGCGCGGCGCTGCTGTGCGAATGGGAGTCTCTCCCCGAGCCCTCCCGGACGGGGATCTCCACGCTCGCCGCGAGGCTGCACGCCCAGCGGGACGCCGAGCGCATCCGCCTGCTCATCTCGCGCTACGTGGCGGAGCAGGAGGCGCAGTAGCCGCAAGGCGCGAGGCTCCGCACCTTCGCTACCGCCGCAAGAGCACGTACACCGCCCCGGTGCCGCCGTCCTCGGAGCGGGCGCTGCAGAAGGCGAGCACCTGCTGCGCCAGCCGGCCCTTCGAGAGCCACTGCTGCACGCCCTCCTTGAGCACCGCCAGGCCTGCCTCCGAGTGCAGCCCGCGCCCGTGCACCAGCAGCACGCACCGCTTCTGGCTCCGCCGCGCGTCGATGATGAAGCGCTCCACCTGCCCCTTCGCCTCGGCCAGGGAGAGGCCGTGCAGGTCCAGCCTGCCCTGCCGCGGGTACTCGCCCGCGCGCAGCCGCTTGAGCAGCTTCGCGTCCAGGCCTGCCACGTGCCCTTCCATGCGCTCCGGCGAAGAGGCGATGTCGAACGGCCCGTTCCCTGCGACCAGCAGGGCCAGCTCCTCGAGCGCCTCCTCCTCTTCGTTGCGGATCTTCACGGCATCCAGCGGCGGCGGCGCCCTGGTCACCACCTTCGGACCCTTCACCACCCGCTCCACGCCGCCCACGTGCCGGCGGAAGAGCTCTGCCTCTTCGTCCAGGGGGCCTTCACTGCGGCCCTCTGCCCGGGGGAGCGCGGGCTGCACCGGACGCGCGGGCGCCCGCGGAGGCTCCGGCTTCTTCGCCGGCTCCGCGGGCTTGAGCTTCAGCCCCTTGAACGGGTTGTGGAAGGGGTCGGGCTTCTTCGCCATGCCCCACGAGCTTAACGGCTACCGCCCGGACCCGCTGCGTCCTTGACGGCGGCCCGAGAGCTGCTCGAGCTCCTTCACCACGAAGTCGCCCTCCACCAGGTCGAAGGACGCGCGCACCTCGGCGCCGGCACGAAGCTGGTTCACCGCCACCTGCCGCTGGCCGCGCAGCACCCGGCTGTCCTCTTCGAGCTGGGCCTCGTATTCGTTGCCCTCGCCGTCGCGGACCACCACGCGGCCGTTGCCCACCCGCTGCAGCCGCCCTTCGAACTCCACGTTGGCCACGGCGATGCGCTCGTCGCTCGTCGCCCCGCGGGCCTCTTCGGTGGCGCGTTCGGCGTCCTGCACCACCTCCTGGGACAAGCCGTCCCCGGGGACTATCACCGTGGTCTGCTCGTCGCGGACCGCCCGGGACTCCTCGGGGCTGGGCGCTTGCGCCTGCTGTCCCGGCTGCGCCTGCTGCTGCCGGGCCTCCTGGGCCTCCTCGGCCGGCTGCGCCCGGGCCTGCGTCCCTTGCGGCCCCGCTGGCTGTTCCGCCTGGGCCGGCCTCACGTCTTCCGCGTTGCGCCGCGCCTGCCGCGCCCCCGGCACCTCCGCCGGATTCGCGACGTCGTCCTGCGTCCGGCTCAGCTCCTCCTGCCGCAGGCTCTCGCCGCTGGCGGCGCTCCGCTCGCCCATGGGCGCGGACATGTCCGGGTTCGTCGGCCGCTCGTCACAGCCCCACGCGAAGGCCGCGCACAGCGCGCCCACGCCCACCAGTCGCCACGTCTTCATGA
>CAZQVZ010000677.1:0-2053 GCA_964596895.1 uncultured Myxococcaceae bacterium | reverse complement strand
AGATCCCCGAATACAAGGTCTGCGCGGCAAGGCTCAAGAAGGCCGACGCCCCGCCGGATTACGCACAGGAACTCGAACCGCAGCAGTAAGGCGCCAACCACGCCTCAGGGAGAAAGCCATGCCCGTACCGGACAATCAGTTCTTTTTCATCGATCCCAACCGCTGCATCGGCTGTCAGGCGTGCGTCCAGGCGTGTGCGGAGTGCGATACGCACAAGGGGCATTCGATGATCCACCTCGAGCACATCGACCGTGGCGATTCACCGCAGACCGTACCGGTGATCTGCATGCACTGCGATTCGCCAACCTGCGCGGAAGTCTGTCCCGCCGACGCGATCAAGAAGACCGGCGACGGCGTCGTACAGACGGCCCGCAAGCCGCGGTGCATCGCCTGCAACAACTGCGTCTATGCCTGCCCGTTCGGTGTCCCGAAGATGAAGACCGACTTCGAGCTGATGATGAAGTGCGACATGTGCTACGACCGCACCAGCGTCGGGAAAAAGCCGTGGTGCGCCTCGGTCTGCCCCAGCGGGGCCCTGGCCTTCGGCACCCGCGAGGAGATGGAGCGGCTGCGGCCACGAACGATCCCGATCAACCGATTCCAGTTCGGCAATCAGGAGATCACCACCAAGGTCAACATGATGATGCCCCGGCACGGCCAGCCGGAGTACCTGGACGTCACCAGCGCGATGAGAGAGGACACCGTCGGCAAGTCGCTGAGCCTCGACGTGCTGGGAGACGCGATCTTCGACGAATCCGACCCCACAGGACAGGAGGCCCGCTGATGGCCCGCGAACGCAGCGAAGACAGCAGGATGCCCGACGGACTGCCCCGCGACATGCAGCCCAAGTGGCGGCAGGACTTCCCCGTCGACACCGCCCAGGCGGAGTACGTCGCACGGCGGGATTTCGTCAAGTTCCTCACCCTCACCAGCGGCGCCTTCGTCGTCGGGCACCTCTGGATCGGCATCAAAAGCGCCCTGCGCCGTCGCCAACCTGCCCCGGCGGAGATGCCGATCGCCAGGGTGGAGGATGTGCCCGTCGGCACCGTCCTCTCCTTCCGCTACCCCGGAGAGCACGACACCTGCATCCTCGTCCGCCCCGATGAGCAGACCTACCTCGCGTACAACCAGAAGTGCTCCCATCTGGCCTGTGCCGTCCTTCCGGACCTCGAAAACAGCCAGTTCGTCTGCCCGTGCCATGAAGGATACTTCGACCTGATGAGCGGCGCCCCGACCGCGGGCCCGCCTCGTCGGCCACTCCCCAGGATCCTGCTCGAAGTGCGGGAGGGGACCATCTACGCCACCGGAGTGGAGCTGCGCACATGAACCACTACCAGACCAACCAACCGGCAAACCCCATCTCCGGGCCCGCGCAGAAGCCACCGTTCTCGAGGAGCCAGCGGCTGACGATCACCTACGGCATCCTCTGCTTCGTCATCATCCTGGTCATCTGCCAGCTCTGGCTGCTCATGGCCACCATGAACGCCTATCTCGGCGGAGATGACTCCGTGATCTGGCCCGCCGCCATCGCCAGCCTCTTCTGCTTCGCGCTCAACATCGGCCTCGTGTGGTACCTCTACGCCATGGAGCGCCGATGAGCCGCCCCGCGCCTACCGGAGGCGCGGCCCCGCCGGGGGGCGGCGGACTCCAGAGGTTGCACCCGGCCTACTTCTCGCTGGTGATGGCCACCGGCATCGTCTCGATCGCCGCCGATCTGCTGGAGATCCCCCTTCTCCCCCATCTCCTGCTCTGGCTCAACGTCGCCTGCTTCCTCATCCTCTGGGCCCTCACGATTGTGCGGATCGTCCGCCACCACTCGGACTTCTTCGCCGACCTCATCGACCACAATCGCGGCGTCGGCTACTTCACGATGGTGGCCGCCACCTGCGTCCTGGGCACTCAGTTCGTCATCCTCCGGGGGAACATCACCCTCGGCCTGCTGCTCTGGATCCTGGGCATCGTCCTCTGGGCGCTGCTGACCTACACCATCTTCACCGCCTTCACCGTCAAGCAGGTCAAACCTGAGCTTGCAAGGGGCATCAATGGCGCCTGG
>CAZQVZ010000676.1:0-2054 GCA_964596895.1 uncultured Myxococcaceae bacterium | reverse complement strand
GTCGCGTCGTCACCGCACGGCGAGCGGCTGCGGGAGGTGTTGGCGGAGGTGGCGCTGTCGGGCTCGCAGCTCTCGTCAGCGACGGAGCGGGTGCGGATTGACGGGCGGCTCGGCAACTTCCGCGGCGTCGCGCAGTTGATTGCGGAGGGGATCGACACCTCCATCGTGGAGGTGGCGCACGCGGAGCTGCTCGCCGCGCGGCCGAACCTCTCGCTGATGCTGCGGCCGGTGCTCGCCAAGGCGGACGACCGGGAGGCGCGCGGCGACAAGGCCGGCGCGCTGGAAGCCGTGGAGGCCGCGCTGCGGCTGGACGCGCTGGACCTGAAGCTGCACCAGCGCCGCGCCTCCCTCCTGCCTTGACCCCCTCTCCCTCGGGGAGAGGGCGGGGGTGAGGGTGCTCCGCAGGAGCGCTGCCTTTCCGGAGACTTCGCCCGCGCGCGGGCGCCGGAACTCTCGGAGAACTGGTCTCCAACTCTTGAGGAGTTCGCGCTGCCGCGCGCGGAGGAGGGAGGCCGGCGCGGCCGTGACCACGACCGAGCCCACCCGAGCCCCCGCGCGTCTGGCGCGGCCCCTCAAACGGCGAGAGGCAGCGCCCCTACGGCGTCGGGTCGAAGCAGATCCCGAAGAAGGCGCCGCAGACCCCCGCGTCGCAGTAGCCGCTCTCACACTCTTCGTTGTCGGTGCAGGTCTCGGCGTCCGGCTTGGTCTGCTCGCACGACCCGCTCGCGCAATACAGGCCCTCGGCGCAGACGGAGGAGTCGGCGCAGGCCTCACCTTCGGCCACGGGCGCGGTGCACTGGCCCTTGGTGCCCCCTTGCGGGTCCGCGCCCAGGCAGAGCAGGTTCCCCTCACAGTCGCTGGCCTGGTAGCACGCCGCCTCTTCGGCTCCGGGCTCGGCACAGAGGCCCGCGGACCCTGGAAGGGCTGCGTTGCAGAACAGGCCGTTCATGCAGGTCTGGCCGAGGCAGGGGTCCCCCACGTTGCCTCGGGCTGTGCATTCGCCCAGGAGGCACAGGAGGGTAGGGATGCAGGCGTCGGAATCGGCGCAGGAGTCGCCCGCGGTGCCCTTCGGCGTGCACGTCAAGTTGGTGCCGTCGCAGTAGTGGCCGGGGACACACCCCTGGCGGGTCGAGCTGGGGGGCAGACCCGAGCAGTCTTCGCCGGCGGCGACCGGCACCTGGCAGGTGTCGTCACCGTAGTACTGGTAGAGCCCGTCCTCGCACGCCGCGTCGGAGGAGGTGGGCTCGCCGAGCCCGACCCTGGCGACGCAGGTGCCGGGGCAGGAAGCGGAGTCATCGCACCAACCGTTGGCGCACTCGGCGTCGTGGTAGCAGTCTCCGCCGAGCGCCACCTTGCCGGCCAGCAGCTCCGCGCAGTCCGGGTTCTCGTAGATCGGGTCCTCATCTCCCGCCTCGCAGGAGAACGTGTCGGACATGAAGGTGAAGCAGGTGTTGGTGAGCTGGGCGTCTGCCGTGATGCGGCCGTCGTTGAGCGCGGGCGCGATGGTCAGACCGCAGAAGTACTCGAAGAGGAGGCCCTCCGTCGCGCGGCATGCCTCCACCGACACGGCCGTGCCGCACCGGGCCTGGTAGTCGCAGTAGGCGGTCACGTAGTCGGTACACCACTTCGCGCCGGGTTTGGTGCCACTCCCGCCGCCGCTCCCGGTGCAGGTGCCGCTCTGGCAGGTCAAATCGCCCGAGCAGGTCTGGCAGGCCCCGCCGCCGACGCCGCAGGCGTCACTGGTCAGGCCGTTGTTGCAGACGCCTTTGTCATCACAACAGCCGGTGGGGCAGGTCGAGACGGAACACTCTTCGTCGTCGCTGGGGCCGCAGCCGGTGGCGATGACGCTGGCGACGCCGGCGGCGAGGAAGGTGCAAAGCAGGAGCGTGGAGGTCTTCATAGAGGTCGCGAGCTAGCACGGCTGCCCGCCGGGCGCACGTCATGCACGCCGCGCCCGCACCCCAGCCCGCTCCCAGGGGGGGAGGGGGCGTGCATCAGCCGCGCGCGCCGCTCCCGGCGGCCACCCCCCCCGCGGCCACCGCCCCCAGGATCAG
>CAZQVZ010000675.1:0-2075 GCA_964596895.1 uncultured Myxococcaceae bacterium | reverse complement strand
CCGGTGGCTCGTCACAGCGGTAGAAGTGCAGGCGCTTGCTCCACCCCTGCTGCTCCGCCCGCCACATCCAAGCGCGCAAGCGGTCACGAAGCTGCGCGCGACCAGCCTCGCTCACGACGCCGTTCTGAGCATGGAGCGCGTTCGGATCGGAGTAGCCAATCGAGGTCATCTTCGCGCCAGCAAGGCGGAGACCTCCCGCGCTGCCGTTCAGGAGCGGCAGGTGGTTCGCCCCGAGCGCGTTCCAGTCCCTCGTCTCCTTCGCGTAGACGGCGTTGGCAATGGTGATCTGGTGGTCCAGGAACATCTTCGCGATGGCGATTTGCGACTGCTCGTTCCCGACCTCCGCCGCCTGCTCGAGGGCGCCCTGAGTCGGGTTGGTGTCTGGGAAGTCGGGATCCGGGTAGTGGGCGCAGGCGCTGTTCGTCACCCCGTACCCCTCATCCTTCTGAACCTGCTCGCAGAAGGCCTGGTGGCTGAGGTGGAAGGCAGAGGGCAGAGACGAGGTTGAGGGCAGTTCGAAGTCCCAGACCGACAAGAGGATCGGAAAGATGAGCGGCGACTGGCCGGGCACCGCGATCTGGACGTTGGCGGTGTAGTAGCCGGAAGCCGCGGTGGGCGGCACGAACACCTCGACCCAGAAGCGCTGGGTCTCGCCAGTGGCGGGGGGCTTCGTGAACGCGTTGGTGGCCTGTCCGCCAACCGTGGCCGGGATCAGCGCGTCCGGATAGTGACCGAGGTCCTGGGACGAGTTCGGGTCCTGTGAGCGCGTGCTGACGTGGATGTACCCCTGCCGGGACACCTCCACGTTCGAGGCGGCGATGCTGTCGACGCCGTTCTGGTGCCCAAACGCCGTGACGGTGATCCCGGTGAAGGTGAAAGGGTTGCCGGTCGTGTTGGTGACGTGGACCTGGAAGGCCTCGAACTCATTTCGCCCCGAGTAGAGGTGAAGGGTCGAAGCCCCTCCTTCGCCAGCGTCCAGCGGCGTAGCGCGTTCCTTCAGCACCTTCTGCGTCGTGAGCGAATGGCTGAGGCGAACGTTGGGGTGAAGCGCCGGTGCCACGATGGCGGGCATGAGCACCGGGTCCAGCGGGTCACTCGCAGCGGCCAGCCCGGGCACGAGCGTCAGAGAGAGAGAGAGAGAGCAGCCTTCAAGCCAGCCATTCGCGACATTCTGGGCTCCCGGGGGGGTGGGCGAGGCCATTGGACGCCGCGAGAGGCCCTCCATCGAGCGGGGCAGGCGCACCCGCCGCCTTTTCCCACGCTTACCGTTGCTCGCCCGACCGAAGCGGCGGCGGGCGCGTCAGGCCATGAACGAACAGCCGTGGTCGTCCCTCGGGGAAGGGCGAGACACCCCACCCCGCAACGACAACGGCCGCCGGTCTCCGAAGAGTCCAGGCGGCCGGTGAGCCCCGCGAGCGTGAAGCGCCCCTCACTCCTCGAGGATGAACTTGCGCGGGTTCTGCGCCACGCCGTTCACGCGCACTTCGTAGTGCAGGTGCGGCCCGGTGGAGCGGCCGGTGTTGCCCACCGCCGCCACCTGCTGACCGCGCGCCACCTTGTCACCCGGCTTCACCAGGATGTGCGCGAGGTGCGCGTAGCGGGTCTTGATGCCGTAGCCGTGGTCGAGGACCAGCACGTTGCCGTACCCGCCTTCCAACCCGGCGAAGACCACCGTGGCGTCCGACGGCGCCACCACCGGCTTGCCGTGCGGCGCGGCGATGTCCATCCCGCCGTGCATCACCCGGTCCGCGGTGTACGGATCCAGCCGGTGACCGAAGTCCGAGGTCACCCACCCGCGCGCCGGCCACACCGACGGGATGGAGGCCAAAAGCGACTTCTGGTCCTGGAAGTACGCCTGCAGTTCCTGGAGGTTCTGCTCCTGGCGCGTGGCCTCCGCGGACAGCCGGTCCAGCCGCGACGTCATCACCGCCGGCGTCTCCGACGTGGTCAGCCGCGCGAACTGGTTGTCACCCGTGCCCGGCACCCGCGACCCCGGCTCCTGCTCGGTGGGGCCCATGGCGAGGTTCCGCTGCGGGTCATTGAGCAGGGTCAGCGCGCGCAGCTTCTGGTCGAAC
>CAZQVZ010000674.1:0-2106 GCA_964596895.1 uncultured Myxococcaceae bacterium | reverse complement strand
TCCTCCGAGCTCCGCACGATCGTCATCGCGCCGACGGAGAACCGCTTGCGGCTCGGGGTGTGGCTGGGGCTCGAATGGAGCTCGTACCCGGTTGCCGGAGACGAGTCGGACGCCATTGGGTTCATACCGCTGGCGCCGTGGCTGGACCTGGTGGACCGCGTTGCGCGTGGCGAGCTGACGCTGCCTGCGGTCTCGGGTTGGAAGCCGCATCGCAACATCGGCTTCGCCGACCCCACGACGGACGCCTCCTACGAGGCCTGCTGGCGACAGCTCCACGACGCGCTGGCGGCGACCGCGCTCGAGCTCGGAACGCAGCACCTGGCGGGGAAGTTCGAGAAGCCCGTCGGCGTGTTCGTCGCCCTGGGCGATGAGGAGGCGGGGCTCGTCGCGTTCTGCCACGAGCGCGGCGGACCGCTGTGGCCTGTGGCGGAGCACCGCAAGGAGCACGGATACGACAGCGTGTACCCAGAGGCGTCGTTCGCCGGGGATCAGCTCACGCTCTTCTATCCGGAGGGGGAAGGGGTCGACGGTGACGGCCCTCCTGCGATCCGGAGTTGGACGCACGAGACGATCGAGTCCGCGCGCACGACGGACGAGGTCCGCGAGTTGCTGCTGCGCTTCAAGGGAGAGCCGTTCGACGTCCAATTCAGTGACGGCCACACCCGGGAGAGGCAGGGCGGGCCTGAATCCGGGGACGTGATGAACGCGCTCGAGGCCTTCTTCGAACGCCAGGGGGTCCTGGAGCGCTTCACCAAGCCGCCTCGCGCGCTTCCCGCGGACCCGACGCCCTTCCAGGTGGCCCTCGCGGCCAGTCGGGAAGCGTGCGCGAAGCTCCCTCCTTCGATTCTGGAGCCCGGTGACGCCCCGGAGCTGCCGCTGGTGGCGCCTGCCGCAATGCTCGGTGCGAAGCTTCAGGAAGAGGACGCGGAGGAACCCGATTGGGAATTCAAGGTCGCCCTGCACAGGAAGACCACCTGGTGGGCCGCTGACTGGCAGGGGCGGCTGTTCGAGCTGCCCGCTCCGGACGCGGCACCGAAGCTGCTCGCGACCTGGCCTGGGGCGATAGACGCCCTGGCGGAGACGCCGGCGGGCGTCGTCATTGCGCAGGGAAATCAGCTCACGCTCGTGAACGACCAGGGCGCGCCGCTCGCGACGGCGGCGCTTCCGTCTCCGGGGAGATGCCTCCTGGCGGTCCAGGGGGACCTGTTGGCCTGCGCCGCCTCGAAGGTGCTTCACCTGTACCGGGTGACCTCCAGCACGCTGCAATGGCTGGGGTGTTTGCGCGGTGCCGGGAAGACCGCGCTCGAGCCCCTCATCGGCGGGCTCGGGTTCCTTTCCGACAAGCGGCTGCTGGTCTCCGCGATAGCGGAGTCCCTGCTCGTCGACGTGAGCACGCCCGAGCACCCGGTCGCGCTGCGCCGGTGGGATGGAGACTTCACGGTGCTGCACGCCGGTCAGGGTCGCGCCGCGCTCGAGCACGAGGACCACGTCTGGATCGTCGAAGGGGAGGACGACCTTCGTTGCACCGCGAGGATTCGCTGCGACTCGCATCCGAAGTGGGCCGCGTCGCCACAGTGGGCATTCTTCAACCGGGGAAGCGTGACCGTGATTGAGGCGGCGCAGGCCCGTCAGATCATGCTGCTGGGCCCCCACGGCGACTCGCTCGAGGCGTGCGCCCTGGCGTTCACCGCGACGGGTGTCTCTGCGGTCGACAAGAAGCGCTGCGTGGAGCTGAGGCCGCTCGCGTTCGACCTCGGCGCGATCGCGTCGGAGATTGAAGCGACGCTTCCGCGCGTTCGTGAGTGGCTCTTCGAGCGCATCGACGCGGCGATAGAGCGGGGCGTGCGGGCCGCGACGGGCGTGGCGCCGTTCGGGGGGCTGGTGCTCGAGTGGAGGTCCCCCGAACTCTTCCAGGCGCGGTGGCGGTCACCTCTGAGCGTGCCCTGCCTCGAGTACTTCGCGGGTGAGGAGTTTCGGCTCTTCGAGAAGGAGGAGCCCGAAAGCCGTCCCAACGCGTATGACCCAGCGTCACTTCAGGCACGGGCGATTGCGTTCGAGCGGGCGCGGGCGACGACCCAGGTCCTGGAACGGACGTGTCGAGCGCTG
>CAZQVZ010000673.1:0-2114 GCA_964596895.1 uncultured Myxococcaceae bacterium | reverse complement strand
CTGCAGGGCCAGGACAAGAGCGGGATGATGGTCTGCGAAACGCTGCAGTCGCTCGAGGCGGCGCTGGAGGCGGTCCTGGGCCTGGGTCACCAGATCATCGTGCAGCAGTACGTGAGGAAGGCGGGCCAGGACCTGCGCGTCGTCGTCGTGGGCGGAGAGGCGGTGGCCGCCGTCCGCAGGCTGCCTCGCGCAGGCCGGATGGCCCACACGCTCCTGCGCGGTGCCCGGCTGGAGGGCGTGACCCTGACCGCGCCGCAGCGGCGCGCGGCGGTGAAGGCCGCCCGGCTGATGGGGCTGGAGGTGTGCGCGGTGGACCTGCTCGACGTGAAGGGCGGCCCCAGGGTCTTTGAAGTCAACGCCTCCCCCGCCATCTGCCCCATGGAAGAGGCCACGGGCCTGGACCTCGCCACCCGGATCATCCAACGCGCAGAAGTCCTGGTGGCGCAGCGCCCGGTGAATGGCAAAGTGCGCAGCCGCGTCCGGTCCACCAGGACCGCCCTTTCGGAGTGAACGCCATGATGTCCAGATCCTTCGCCCTCGTCCTCCTCGCCAGCCTGCTCGCCACCGGCGTCGCGCGCGCAGATGAAGACGACGTGGACGTGACCACCCTCTACGAACTGTCCACCGACGGCACCACGAAGCAGCTCACGCCAGGGGAGAAGGGCACCTTCGTGTTCTCGGTGAAGACCGTGGACGGGGCCTACATTTCGGACGAAGCGCCCCTGCGGCTGAAGCTGTCGGGGAAGAACCTGACGCCGGCCAAAGACCAGATCACCTACGCGGACTCGCTCACGAAGAAGGAGGGCCAAAAGCCCCCGCCGGACCCGACGTTCGAAATCCCCTTCACCGCGGGCGAAAAGGGCGCAGGCCAGGTGGACGTGAAGGCCACCTTGTTCATCTGCACCGCCAGGCTCTGCGTCCGCCAGCAGCGAGACCTCTCGGTCCCGGTCCAGGTGAACTGACCTTGCGTCGCGGGCGGGAAGGGGAGCCGCAGAACCTCATCTACGGCGTCAACCCGGTGCTGGAGATCCTGAGGGCCCGGCCGGAGCAGGCGGAGGTCCTCTACGTCGCCGACGGGATGGTGCCCAGGGCGCAGGCCGCGGAGATCCTCTCCCGCGCCCGGGACGCCGGCATCAAGACCCAGAAGCTGCCCCGGGAGCGCCTGCAGCAGATGGCAGACGGCGGCGTCCACCAGGGCGTGGTGCTGGAGGTCAAGGGCTTCGAATACGCGGAGCTGCAGGACCTGCTCGACGCGGCGAAGGCGTCCGGCCGGCCGGCGCTGATCGTCGTTCTGGACGGGGTGCAGGACCCGCAGAACCTCGGCGCCATCATCCGGTCCGCGCACGCGCTCGGGGCGCACGGGGTGGTGATCGCCAGGGACCGCTCGGCGCAGGTGACCGGGACGGCGGTGAAGGCCTCCGCCGGCGCAGCCGCGTACACGAAGGTGGCCAGGGTGACCAACGTCTCCCGGGCGCTCGAGGAGTTGAAGGAGGCGGGGGTGTGGGTGGCCGCCGCAGACCCGGAGGGCGACCAGGCGCTGCACCAGGCGAAGCTGGATGGGCCCCTGGCGCTGGTGGTGGGCGCAGAAGGCCCCGGCATCCGGCGGGGCGTGCTCGAGCACTGCGACTTCCGGCTGCGGATCCCCATGGAAGGTCAGGTCGCCAGCCTCAACGCGTCGGTCTCGGCGGCGCTGCTTCTGTACGAGGTGGCTCGGCAAAGGCTTGACTTCCAAAAAGCGAGACCTTAGAAGGCGGCGCCTTTCGGGCTGCCGGTGTAGCTCAGCTGGTAGAGCACTCGCCTTGTAAGCGAAAGGTCGCGGGTTCGATCCCCGCCGCCGGCCAGGTTGGCAGCGGCGGGCAGCAGGCCCGGGAAGTGGCAGCAGAAGTCTGAAGTCGGTGGTGGTGGGCGGGGCGAAGCAGTAGTAAGAGGGAGAAGTCGGTTACGGAGGGGTACCCAAGCGGCCAAAGGGAGCAGACTGTAAATCTGCCGGCTCCGGCCTTCGCTGGTTCGAATCCAGCCCCCTCCAAGGTACACACTGCGGGAATAGCTCAGATGGTAGAGCGTCAGCCTTCCAAGCTGAATGTCGTGGGTTCGAATCCCATTTCCCGCTCCAG
>CAZQVZ010000672.1:0-2116 GCA_964596895.1 uncultured Myxococcaceae bacterium | reverse complement strand
AGCAGGCCGGCTCCTCGATCAGCCTCTTCACCGACCGCAACGTGGACCGCGAGGTCCTGGGCGCGGTCATCCCCACGTCGACGTTCCAGTCGGTGAACCCGGGCTTCATCCTCATCTTCGCGCCGATCTTCGCGGGGCTCTGGGTGTGGCTGTCACGGCGCGGGAAGGAGCCGTCCACGCCCTTCAAGTTCGTGCTCGGCATCCTGCAGCTGGGGCTGGGCTTCGGGGTGATGGTGGCCGGCGCGAAGGCCGCTGGCAGCGACGGCATGGTGCCCATCATCTACCTGGTGGTGGGGTACCTGCTGCACACCACCGGCGAGCTGTGCGTGTCGCCTGTCGGCCTCTCCATGGTGACCAAGCTGGCGCCGCTGAAGATGGTGGGCCTGCTGATGGGGGTGTGGTTCCTCTCCTCGGCCTTCGCGCACAACGTGGGTGGCCTCATCGCCGCGCTGACCTCGCCGCCTCAGGTGGATGAGAACACCGTGCTCTCGGCGCCGGAGACCCTGCCCCTGTACACCGAGGTCTTCGGCAGTCTGGCCTGGGTGTCCCTGGGGACCGCGGGCGTGCTGCTCCTTCTGGTGCCCGTGCTCAAGAAGTGGATGCACGGGGTGCGGTAGCGCGTCGTGGCCCGCTCGCGCGCGCCCAGAGGCCCGCGAGGGGGCCACCCCGGTGCCTCCCCACCGCGCACACCGTCCCGCGGGACCGGCGGCGGTAGGCCGCCTCGCGGCGCGTCCGCCACGAAGGGCGCACGTTCATCCCCCGTCAAAGGCTCGAGACCGCCGCAGCCCGCCCCCCGCGCCTTGGAGGCCGGACCGGACTGGCTGTCGCGCGCCCTGGCGCGCTCGGGGCTGATGCCGCTGTCGGAGGCCGAAGCCGCCATCCGCGACGGCCGCGTCCGCGTGGGGACCCGGGTGGTCCGGCAGCCCCTGGCCATGGTCAAGGAAGGTTTACCGATTGCGGTGGACGGGCGGGTGGTCTCGTTGGCGCCGCAGACCCGCTGCCTGATGTTCCACAAGCCAGCGGGGGTGGTGACGTCCACAAGGGACGACGCGGCGCAGGGCACCGTCTTCTAACGGCTGTACGCGGTGATGCCGTACGCGCTGCAGACCTACACCTGGCACGCGGTGGGGCGGCTGGACCGGGACACGACGGGGCTGCTGCTCTTCACCAATGACGAGCGGCTGGTGGCGCATGCCACCTCACCCCAGACGCACCTCGACCGGCGGTATGTGGCCGAAGTGCAAGGCACGGCGACGGAAGAGAGACTGGCACCCCTGCGCACCGGGGTCTCCCTGGGCGCCGGGGAGCAGGCGCGGCCGGCCCGCGCGAAGGTGCGGCCGGATGGTCAGGTGGAGTTGACCATCACCGAAGGGCGGTATCACCAGGTGAAGCGGATGCTGGCTGCGGTGGGGCTCCCAGTGATGCGGCTGCACCGGGAGGCGCTGGGCACGCTGGAACTCGACGTTCCCGAAGGCGGCTACCGGGAGCTGTCGTCACAAGAGCTGGTGGAGAAGCTCGGGTACGCGGTGCGGGGGCCGTAGCGGCTGACCTTCACCCCGGCCTTCTCCCAGAGGGAGTGGGGGAAAGGGTTAGCGACGGCGCGGGAGCGGGCGGCGGGCACCGCGGGCGGGCACGGGGATGGGCACCGGGACCGGCTGCGGGCGAAGCCAACCGAGCAGGCGGGCGATCAGCGCTCCGAGGCCTCCGATCATCGCGGTCCCAAGCATCCACTCCCCCGCGTCGAGGGCGGCGGGCAGGGCGGGCGCGAAGTCAGTTGCGAGCATGAAGACGGCTCCTCGAGCGGTGAAGCATGGGTGAACGGCCACATTCTCCCGCGATCCCATGGGCCGCGGTCAAGCGGAGGTTGGTCCTCGAACCGCCACTGCACCTTGAACGTCCGGTCTGCGACCGTATTCCAGCCGCTCGCCCAAGTGTGCAGACCTTCAGCCGGCGCGTCCCAGCCTGCGCTTCTTTCCCTTGTCGAGGATCTGCTTGAGGTAGCGCCCGGTGTGGCTCTCCCCGACGCGCGCCACCTCTTCGGGCGTGCCCTCCGCGAGCACCTGGCCACCGCCGGCGCCGCCTTCAGGGCCGAGGTCCACCACCCAGTCCGCGCTCT
>CAZQVZ010000671.1:0-2116 GCA_964596895.1 uncultured Myxococcaceae bacterium | reverse complement strand
CATCACGGTCCCTTCGACTTCAATGGCATCATCCTTCGGCAAACAAGACTCTCCTGGTTTCCAACCGTCCCGCGCGCGGCCTGCCCTGCGGAGCGCGGCCGGATAACACCTTGTCGTACGGCGCGCAAGTCCCCCGAGCGGATCGGCACCGGAAGGGGCCTCGTGTAACCCACCGCGCCCCGCCCGTCATCTGCCGCCCCGGCCCCCGCCCCCGCCTCGCCTGCCCTGCGCTCAACCGACCTGCGTGAGGATCTGCGGCCCGTCTTCGGTCACCAGCACCGTGTGCTCGAAGTGCGCCGAGAGCCGCCCGTCCACCGTCACCGCCGTCCACCCATCCTCGAGCACGTCCACGTCCGCCGTCCCTGCGTTCACCATGGGCTCCACCGCGAGCACCATCCCTGCCTTCAGGGTCATCCCCTTCCCCGCGCGGCCGAGGTTCGGCACCTGCGGCGCTTCATGCAGCCTCCGGCCGATGCCGTGCCCCGTGAAGTCCTCCACCACGCTGAAGCCCCTGGGCTCCACCTCGGCCTGCACCGCCGCGCCCAGATCTCCCAGCTTGCCGCCGGGCACCATCGCCCGGATGGCTGCCTGCAGCGCAGCCTTCGTGGCGCGGACCAGCAGCTCCGCCTCCTTCGACACCTTCCCCACCTTCACCGTCCGGGCGCTGTCCCCGAAGAAGCCGGCATACTCCACGCCGAAGTCCAGCTTCATCAGGTCCCCTTCTAGGAGGACCCGCTTCTTCGAAGGGATGCCATGCACCACCTCGTCGTTGACCGAGGCGCACAGGGACGCGGGGAACCCCATGTAGCCCTTGAAGGCCGGCCGCGCCCCGAAGGCGAGCGTCCGCTTCTCCGCCTCCTGGTCCAACTCCCAGGTGCTGATCCCCGGGGCCACCAGCCTCTCCAGCGCCGCGAGGATCTCCGCCACCATCCGCCCGGCCTCGCGCATCCGCGCGACCTCCTCCGGGCCCTTGAGCGACACCGCCCCCACGTTCCTGCCGCCCGCTACTTCCCGAGCGCCTTGCGGATCTCCGCGAAGATGCCGTCTGGGCTGCCCACGCCGGGGATGGCCCGCAAGAGCCCCTGATCCCCGTACCGGGCCTTCAGGGGAGAGGTCTGCTGCGCGTAGACCCGAAGCCGCTCCTTCACCTGCTCCGGCTTGTCGTCTTCGCGCTGGATGAGGTCCGCGCCGCAGGCGTCACACACGCCGGGCTGCTTCGGCGGGCCCGAGACCACGTGGTAGACCGCGCCGCACGCAGGGCAACTCCTTCGCCCCGCGAGCCGCTCGACGATCTCTTCGTCCGGGACCTCCAGCGAGATCACCGCGTCCACCCCGCGGCCCAGCTTGCCGAGCACCCCTTCGAGGGCCTGGGCCTGGGGGATGGTCCGGGGGAACCCGTCGAGGACGAAGCCCCCCTTCGCGTCGTCTTTGCCCAGCCGCTCCTCGACGAGCCCGATCACCAGGGCGTCCGGCACCAACTGGCCGCTCTCCATCAGGGGCTTGACCCTCTGGCCCAACGGCGTCCCCTGGCGCACCGCCTCCCGGAGGATGTCCCCGGTAGACAGGTGCGGAACGTGGAGCGTCTGCACCAGCCGCTTGGCCTGGGTGCCCTTCCCCGCGCCCGGGGGTCCGAAGAAGATCAGGTTCATCGTCCGCCCTCCTGCGCGGGGTCGAAGTGGATTGGGGGCCTAGGTGGTCGCCGTGCGCATCCGTCCGCGGATCCGCGGGCCGCGGGGGCCGGCGAAGCCTTCGTAGTTGCGCGAGATGAGGTGCCCTTCCACCTGCTGCACGAAGTCCAGCGCCACGCCCACCACGATGAGCAGCGCGGTGCCGCCGAACTGGAAGGGCACGCCCACCACCGAGGAGAGCGCGAAGGGGATCACGCAGATGGTGGCGAGGTAGATGGCGCCGCCGGTGGTGATCCGGTTGAGGACCCGCTCGATGAAGTCCGCGGTCTGGCGGCCCGGGCGGATGCCGGGGATGTACCCGCCCTGCTTCTTGATGTTGTCCGCCACGTCCTCCGGCTTGAACGTCAGGGACACGTAGAAGAACGTGAAGAAGAGCACCATCACCACGAACACGCCCTGGTAGATCCACGGGTACTGCATCAGCGCCT
>CAZQVZ010000670.1:0-2124 GCA_964596895.1 uncultured Myxococcaceae bacterium | reverse complement strand
CGGGCGCGGTCCAATTCGCGCCGCTCCAGCGCCGCGTCCCCCACGTGCAGCCAGGCCTCGTCGAGCAGCGGGTGCAGCTCCAGCGCGCGCTCGAAGTGGGTGTGGGCCTGCTCGGGGCGCTGCCGGGACTGGTAGAGCAGCCCCAGGTACAGGTGGTTTCGGCCATCCCAGGGCGCAAGCTCGATGGCGCGCTTGAACTCCTCCACCGCCCGCCCGGCGTCATCCACCCGCTGCCAGGAGAGGCCCAACAGCGCGTGGACCACGGCTGCGTCCGGGAAGTCCCGGAGCAGCCCTTCGAAGGTGACGATGGCCTGCTGCGGCACGTCCCGCTCTTCGAGCCAGACCATGCCCTCTTCGAGCCGCCCGCGCGCGGACTGGGGCAGCTTCTCGAACGGGTCAGAGAGGGACTCCATCAGGGCCCGGGCGGTCTGCACTTCGCCCACCGAAGGGCCGCTTTCGACCAGGCGGCGCAACGCGGAGACCGCGCCGGGGCGGTCCCCGAGCCGGCCGCGCGCCTTGGCCAGGGGGAGCAGGACGTCCCGCCGGTCAGGCCCCAGCTGGTGCGCGGTCTCCAGGGGGCCCAGCGCCTGCGGGTAGCGTTCGGACTCCAGCAGCGCCAGCCCCAGCCGGTAGTGCAACTCCGCCGTGGCAGGCGAGAGCTCGGCGGCGCGCTGGAAGTCGGAGATGGCGCGGTCTGCGTCCGCGGGGCCGGCGAAGCGCGAAAGGCCCAGCATGTAGGCCGTGACCGCGGGCGGCCGGCCTTCGTCGGAGGCCTCCAGCCGGGCGATCAGCGCCTGGGCCCGGTGGGTGCGCACGTGCGCCTCGACCAGCCCGCGCGCCGTCTCCAGATCCGCCGGGTCCTCCCGGTGGAGCCTCTCCAGCAGCGGCAGCGCGTCTGCGTACGCCTTGTTGCCCAGGTGCACCTGGGCCTGTTCGCGCGCGGAGAGCTTCGGCCCGGATCCGCCGTGACGGCAGCCTCCGACGGCCAGCGCGAGGATTCCGGCGACGGCGATGGCGGCGGCGCCCCAGCCGGTGCGCCTCAAGCGCTCATCCTCTGCCGGTGCCGGCCGAGGCCCTCTTCGCCGGGGGCCGCGACCGCGTCCTCGAGGTCACCGCCCTTGCCGCCCAACTCCAGGCTCTGGGCGATGATCACCGCCCGGACGTCGCGGGTGAGGCGCTCGCGCTCGTGGGGCCCGTAGGCGCGTGCGTCAATGGGCTTGCCGATCTTCACGTGGATCTCCCCGCCGGTCTCGATGCGCCACGAGTTCTTGGGCATCAGCCTGCCCGTGCCCTCGATGGTGACCGGGCATACCGCCACCTGCGCCTCCAGCGCGAGCGCGAACGGACCCTTCTTGAAGGGCAAGATGCGGCCGTCCGGTGAGCGGGTGCCCTCGGCGTACATGAGGATGCTCGTCCCGCGGCGGATCTTCCGGCCGGCCTTCTGCAGGCTGGCGATGGCGCGGGCGCGGTTCGACCGGTCGATGAGCACGTGCCCGGCGAGCCACAGGTACCAGCCGAGGACCGGCACCCAGCGCAGCTGCTGCTTGGCCACGAACCGGAAGTTCACCGGCAGGGCCATGAACATGACCGGGATGTCGAAGGTGGACTGGTGGTTGGACACATAGACGGTGGGCCTGTGGCGGTCCACGTTGTCCGCGCCGTGGATCACCAGCTTCGCCCCGCTCATCCAGAGGAGGAACGGCGCCCAGAGGTCGCGCGCCATCCACACCGCGCCGCTCTTCGGGTGGACGAGCGTGGCCACCACCGCGAAGGGGAAGAGGAGGGTGATCCACGTGGCGTGGACGAACATGTGCCAGAGGATCCGCCACACGTGCTTCATCGCCGTCGATTCGTACCACGGCACGGCGGGGCGCAGGGCCGCCCGGGGCGAACCGGCAGAGGGAGCCCGCCTGGCCGGCTGTCCTGCAGGCCCCTGCAGCGCGCGAGCGACGGCAAGTGGCGCTGGTATGGAGGCCCCGAAGGCGGATAGAAGCGGCGGCAGGGTGGGTCGCCAGAAGTTCATCGCCATCGCCGGCAACATCGGGGCCGGTAAGACCGAGCTGACCGGCTTTCTGACGCGGAAGTACCACCTCGTCCCGTTCTACGAGCCGAACGACGAGAACC
>CAZQVZ010000669.1:0-2126 GCA_964596895.1 uncultured Myxococcaceae bacterium | reverse complement strand
TCTCCGCCGACGTGTCCTCGGCGATGCCGGGCGACGAAGTCACCCTCTCCTGGTCCGCGGGCGGCGCCACCCGCGTCTCCCTCACCTCCGAGACCCGTGGCGAGCTGTTCGAGACCGCCTCCAGCGGGCAGATCGTGGACGGCGCGTTCACCGACACCATCCCCTCGCACGTGCCGGCGCAGAACGGGCTCGTCCGCTACGTGCTCACCGCCGAGAGCCCGTCCGCCACCGTCACCCGCGAGCTGACGGTGTGGGTGGGCGTCGACCCGGCGGTGACCGAGTTTGACGTCCCCCCCTTCGCCCGCGCGGACGGCACCTTCGCGGTGAGCTGGAACGTCGTCGGCGCAGAGGTGGTGGAGCTGGCGCTGGACGGGGTCCCGGTGTTCGTGTCCGGCACCCCCGCGCAGGCGCAGGCGCACGCCTTCGCGCTGCCCACGCCGGCCGCCGAAGGCCTCGTCACCCTCCGCGCCACCAACGCGCGCGGGGGCGTGACCCTGGCGTCGATGCCGGTGGCGCCGGTGGGCGTGCCGAGCATCTCCTCCTTCACCGCGGGACCGGACCCGGTCCTGAACGGCGGCGACCCGATCACCCTCACCTGGAACGCGCCGCAGGCGCGCAACGTGGTCATCCGCGAGAAGGGCACCCTGCGCGTGGTCCACACCGAGACCGGCGCGGATGCAGACGAGGGCACGGCGACGGTGTACGCGAACAAGGCCACCACCTACGAGCTGGTGGTGGACAACACCCTCGGGGACGTGGCCACCACGGAGGTGTCGGTCACCGTCACCCACCCCGCGCGCTTCGTGTTCAGCCCGGCAGAGTTCCCGGCCGGCGCGAACGTGACCATCACCGGCACCACCGTCCCCGCCATCACCGAGCTGCACCGGATCTCCGCGCCCCTCCGCAACCTCCCTGGCACGGGCTTCGTGGACATCGTCGGCAGCGGCGGGGTGAGCATCGCCTACGCCGGCCCGGACACCACGATGAAGATGGTCACCCTCCCTGAGTCCTTCACCATGCCGCTGTTCGGCGCCACCATGGGCGGTAACCAGGTGGGCTTCCACATCAACGGCTGGTTCGCGTTCCGCTCCACCGCCCTCACCGCCAACGACTTCGCCACGCCGCTGCCCTCCGCCGCGCTCGGCGAGTGGGCGATCCTCCCGTACATGGAGGACCTCCGCGACGTGAACGGTGAGATCTACTACCGCCTCGACACGGTGGACGGCGTGCGCCGCTTCATCGCGCAGTGGGAGAACGTGCAGATTGACCACAACAACGCGAGCGTCGCCGGCTCGTCCCTCACCTTCCAGGCCCAGCTCTACGCGGACGGCCGGGTGGTCTTCGCCTACAAGACGCTGACCGGCGTGACCACGCAGACACCGAGCGTGGGCCTTCAGGACGGCACCATGAGCCGCGTGGCGGTGGCCGGCGCGCCGCCGCCTGAGGCCGGTGACACCCTCACCTTCTTCGGCCAGGCGGCCCTGCCGGTGACGCTCGTCGCGCAGCCCGGCACCTTCTCCGCGGTGGGCGTGGGGCCCGGCCTCGAGCTCGAGATCGAGGACTCGTCGTCCGTCATCGAGCCGGGCGCGTTCTTCATCTCCGAGGTCAACCCCCACCCGCACGCCGCCGCGCCGCAGGGCGAGTGGTTCGAGCTCACCAACACCGCTGCGCGCGCGTACGACCTCGCAGGCTGGGAGCTCGACTTCGGCGGCGGGCTCGTGCACACGCTCCCGCAGGGCGTGGTGCTCCCCGCCAACGGCACGCTGCTGTTCGCGTCCAGCCCGGACACGGCGCAGAACGGCGGCATCACGCCGGACTACGTCTACCCTCCGGCGCTGACGATGCCGGACGCCGCCGGCAGCCTCCGGCTTCGGCTCGGCGGCTCCGCCTACGCCCAGGCCACGTGGGCGGCGGGCAGCGGGCACGGCGAGGGCGCGGCGGCGAAGTTCGACCCGGTGCTCCCGGACCACATGTTCCTCGCGGGCGTGGCCCAGTCGTCCTGCGCATCCTCCGGCACCTATGGCCAGCAGTCCGGCACCCCAGGCCAGCGCACCGCAGGGTGTTTCCCCTACCGCCAGGAGCCCCTGCCGCAGGGCAGCTTCGAGTCCATCTCCGTCACCGGCACG
>CAZQVZ010000668.1:0-2137 GCA_964596895.1 uncultured Myxococcaceae bacterium | reverse complement strand
TTCGTCAAGCGCGTGCTCGAGGAGCACGACGAGGGCGAGACGGTGCTGCTGGAGATCAACACGCTCGGCGGGCGCCTGGACGCGGCGCTGATCGTCCGCGACGCGCTGCTGGAGTCGAAGGCGCGGAGCGTCTGCTGGATTCACCCCCGGGCGATCTCCGCGGGCGCCCTCGTTGCGCTCGCCTGCGATCTCGTGGTGATGGCGCCGGGCGGGACCATGGGCGCGGCCACGCCGGTGCAGGTGGGCGCCACCGGGGAGATGAAGGCGGTGGACGCCAAGGTGGTCAGCTACATGCGCCAGGAGATGGCCACCACCGCGAAGATGCAGCAGCGCAACCCGCTGGTGGCCGAGGCCATGGTGGACCTGACCGTGGAGATCCCCGGGCTCATCGACGGGGAGCACCTGCTCACGCTGGACACCGACAAGGCGGTCGAGTTCGGCATGGTGGACGGGCGCGCGAGCGACGAGGCGGAGCTGTGGAGCGTGCTCGGCCGGCCGCAGCCGCGGGTGGAGCGGGCGCGGCCCACGGGGCCCGAGTCGCTGGCGAGGTTCCTCTCGGATCCGACGGTGGCCATCGTCCTGATGATCCTCGGCATCGCGGGGATCGCCGTGGAGATCTTCAACCCCATGCAGGGCACGGCGATGCTGTTCGGGCTCTTCTGCCTGGGGCTGTTCTTCGTCGGTCACAACATCGTGAACCTCGCCGGCTGGGTGGAGCTGGTCCTGGTGGGGCTCGGCGTGGTCTTCCTCGCGCTGGAGTTCGCCCTGCCCGGCCACGTCTTCGGCGTGGTGGGGTTGAAGCTGATCCTCATCGGCCTCGTTCTCGCCCTGGTCAGCCTGGACCGGCTGCCCCTCGATGTCGCCTGGAGCGCCGGGCTCCTGCCGCGGGCGGCGGCCTCGGTGATGGGCTCGGTCCTGGCGGCGGTGGTGCTGCTCGCCCTGGCGCTCAGGCTCTTGCCGAAGACCCGCTACGGCCAGGGCCTGGTGCTCGACGCGGTGCTGCAGACCCCTGCGCCTTCCCAGCGGGGCATCGGGCTCGACGCGCTGGTGGGCAACACCGGCGTGGCGTTGACGGACCTGCGCCCCATTGGCCGCATCGAGGTGCTCAACAAGCGGGTGGAGGCCCGGGTGGAGCGCGGCTTCGTTTCGGCCGGCGGGGCCGTCCGGGTCCTGCGCATCGAAGATGGCCGCTGCGTGGTGCGCGAGGCGCCGTCGGAGCCCCTGGCGCAGCAGGCCTCGGACGGGAAGAGGTCCGCATGAGCTGGCTGGTCCTCGTGGTGGCCCTGTTCGCGGTGGGCATCCTGCTCCTGCTCATCGAGGCCTTCGTGATCCCGGGCTTCGGGGTGATAGGCGTGATGGGCGTCATCCTGCTGGTGTTGGGGGTGGGCGCGGCGTGGTGGAAGCTCGGCGCGCCGGAGGGGCTCGCAGCCTTCGGGGTGGCCACGGCCCTGGTCGGCGGGCTGCTCTGGTACCTGCCGAGATCCCGGGCAGGGAAGGCGCTGATCCTCACCGAGGTTCAATCCGGCACTGCGTCGCAGAAGGCCTCCGTGGAGGTGGGTGAAGAGGGCGTGACCGCGACCCCGCTGCGGCCTGCGGGGATGGTCCAGTTTGCGCATCGAGAGGTGGATGTCGTAAGCGAAGGCCTCTTCGTGGACGCAGGCGCGCGCGTCCGGGTGACCCGCGTGGAGGGCTCACGCGTCTTCGTGGAACAGGTGAGCGACACTTCAGGCGGCCTTTCGGGCGCCTATTCAGGAGGCACAGGTGGCTGAGTTTTCGATTATCGGGCTGGGAGTTCTGGGGTTCATCGCGGTGGTGGTGGTCCTCTACATGGTGCCCCTGCGCCTGTGGATCGCCGCCAAGGCCTCCGGCGCGGGCGTCTCGATGCTGTCCCTCATCGCCATGCGGCTGCGCCGGGTGCCGCCGGATCAGATCGTCAACGCGCAGATCTCCGCGGTGAAGGCCGGCCTCAAGCTGAACGTGGACGTGATCGAAGCGCACTACCTCGCCGGCGGGCGGGTGGAGGCGGTGGTGAACGCGCTCATCTCCGCGGACAAGGCGGGCATGAACCTCGACTTCTCGCGCGCCGCGGCCATCGACCTCGCCGGCCGCAACGTGCTGGAGGCGGTGGCCATGAGCG
>CAZQVZ010000667.1:0-2151 GCA_964596895.1 uncultured Myxococcaceae bacterium | reverse complement strand
GATCCATCCATACCGCGATGACCCCGTGCAGAAGCGCGCCGTACCAGAAGCTCCGCGTGCGCAGCGCCAGCACCCCCAGCGCGATCCCGGCGATGATGCTGCCCAGGGCCTCCGCCTGCGGCTTGCCCAGGTGCATCAGCGCGAAGGGCGCGGTCTGGATGAGGATGGCGCCGCCGCGGCCGAACTTCGGCAACAGGCCGTGGAGCATCCACCCGCGGAAGAGGAACTCCCAGCCCACGAAGTAGAGGAAGTACGCGGCCTGGTACGCGGCGAAGAGGGTCAGGCTCAAGGACGCCTGGCCGTTCACCTTGATCATGTAGGCGCCCTGGCCTGCGAGCGGGTAGGCGCCGGCGAACATCTTCGTCTTCGACGCCACCCACACCGCCGGCAGCATCACCACGAGGAACAGCAGGCTCAGCTTCAGCCCCGCCCGCCAGTCCCCAAGGCCCAGCCCATACCGCCGCACGGAGCGCCCGCGCGTCACCCAGGAGAGGAGCAGCGGCACCGCGAGGTAGAGCAGGATGCTCATCCCGAACCAGTAGAAGTACGGCATCGCCGCCGAGGCGGGCCAGTCCGAGATGGCCTTGCCGAAGGTGCGGCGGAAGAAGCTCGTGGAGCCGTTGTAGTGGGAGAGGATCAGCACCGCCGACGACCCGGCGATGATGACCAGAGGTTCGCCCCCGAGGTCCCGCAGCCAGGGCGCGAGCCACGCGCGCAGCGAACGGCGAGGGCGCGCGGTCACCGTCTGGGCAGCGGGTTGCGGCGCGGGCGCGGTCACGGCGCGTGGGCCAGCGCCTCGTCGATGCGGCGCAAGGACTCCTCTTGGCCGATGAGCTCCAGCGTGTCACCGATGCCCGGGCTGGCGGTGTTGCCGGTCACCGCCACGCGGAGGGGCTGGGCGATCTTGCCCATGCCCACCCCCTGCGCTTCGCTCACCACCTTCACCACGTCATCGAGCGCGGCCGCGGTCCACTCCACCTGTGACAATTTCTCCCGCGCCGCGGCCAACAGCGGCTTCGACTCCGCGGAGAGGTGCTTCTTCGCCGCCTTTTCGTCGAGCGTCACCCCGCGGCCGAAGAAGTAGCGGGCCGTCTCCGCCATCTCCCCCAGGCTCCGCGCCCGCGGCGCGAGCAGCGACACCAGCTTCACGACCGAAGGGGACGGTTCCGCAGCGATGCCCCGCTCATTGAGGAAGGGGACGAACAGCTTCGCGAGCGCTTCGGGCTCGAGCGCCTTCAGGTACTGCTGGTTCAGCCAGTACAGCTTTTCGGGGTTCCACACGCCGGAGGTGCCGCCCACCTGCGCGAAGTCGAACCACTCCAATTGCTTGTCGCGGGGGATGACCTCGTCGTCCCCGTGGGACCAGCCGAGCCTCACCACGAAGTTGAGCAGCGCTTCGGGGAGGATGCCGTTGTGCTTGTGCGCCATCACGTCCGCTTCGGGGTGGCGCCGCTTGGAGAGCTTCTCCTTGTCCTGCCCGAGGATGAGCGGGAAGTGCGCGAACGCCGGCGGCGCCCAGCCGAGCGCTTCGTACAAAAGGAGCTGCGGGAAGGTGGAGTTGATGTGCTCCTGACCGCGGCCCACGTGGGTGATGGCCATCAGGTGATCATCCACCACGCAGCCGAAGTTGTAGAGCGGGATGCCGTCCCCGCGCATCATCACGAAGTCGTCGAAGTCCGAGTACGGCTTGGCGATGCGCCCCAACACCAAATCTTCGAACGCCAGCTCCCCGTCCCGCTGCGGGGCGCGGAAGCGGATGACGTGCTGCGTCCTGCCCTCGGGGGGGGCCTTCAGCTCCCGGCAGGTGCCCTCATACTTGTAGGCGCGCTTCTGGGCTTCGGCGGCCTTGCGGCGGACGTCAATCTCCTCGCGGGTGCAGTAGCAGCGAAAGGCCTTCCCCGAGGCGATGAGCCGCGAGGTGTGCTCCGCGTAGGTCTGCAGCCGCTGGGTCTGGAAGCACGGACCGTAGGCCCCCTCCACCCCCGGGCCTTCGTCCCAGTCGATGCCCAGCCACTTCAGCCCGTCCAGAATCGCTTGCACCGATGCGTCCGTGGAACGCTCGCGGTCGGTGTCTTCGATGCGCAGGATGAAGGCGCCGCCATGGCGACGGGCGTACAGCCAGTTGAACAGCGCGGTGCGGGCCCCGCCGAT
>CAZQVZ010000666.1:0-2154 GCA_964596895.1 uncultured Myxococcaceae bacterium | reverse complement strand
TCCATGGCCGCTCGGTCCGTCATGCGCCCCATCTTGGCCGAAGTGCACTCATCTGGCCGGGCACCGATCCTGAGGTCAATAGAACTAGTAGCCGCCAACGGAATGGGTCAGCATTACCAGGACAGACAGCGTTTAGGCATCTCATCGGGAAGGAGGGTCCTCAGCCCTGTCTGCAGCTTTGTCGGCACGTTGTGATCTGGCGGTGTGGTCCACGTGCAGTTGCACGACGGAGTCCGGCTGGGAGGACCCGTCTGGGAGTAGACCCCCGTGGAGGTACATGTCGATCGTGCGCCCCTGCACCTCCCAGAAGGCCGTGAAGTTGTCGGGGTCGTTGTCGCGCGAGATCTCTTCGACGGGCGGGCCGGCGAAGCCGCATAACCCTTCACGCAACTGTCGGGAGGCCATCCGAACGGCCTCCGGCGGCGCGCCGTGCCATAAGAACCAACTGACGCCGACGAAGTCCCCTTCGAAGGTGTGCCAGCCGAAACGCGGGCCTCCCCAGCGTTCGGGCCCCGTTCCGACGAAGTTGTCCGAGCCGTTGTCACCCCAACCTCGGCGCGACTCCCGTACGTCGAGTTCGTGGTGGTTGAACCAGCTGAGGCGTTGTGCCTCGGACGTCGGCCACTCTGAGCCCACGAGGCCTTCCACCAGCGATGCCACCTCGTTCGGGTCGGGTACCAGGTCCAGATCCCTGCTCATCTGGCCCACACTACGTCCGTTCGGCCGCTCCGGGCTGGGACAGCCGCAGACCCATCCGGTCCTGCCGCTGCAGCGTGGACGCACGCTCGTGCCGCAGGTCGACACGTCACCTCGGGCCTCCAGCCCCGGGCTGCGCCTCAGGAACGTCATCAGGGCTGCACATCTGCGCGCTCTTGGGTCGCGCCCCGATCTCTCACGACGGATGCAACGGTGAAGACAAACCCTAGGAGCCACGCGGGGATGAGGAGGAGCACGATCAGGTCCGTCCCGGACCCGCCGAGAGTGGAGCCAGTTTCCTCCAGCTCGGCGAGCCGGACATAGACAAGGTAAGCGCCGGAGGTGACCGTGCTGAAGACGAGAAGTGAAGGCGCCCACGCGAAGCGGCTCAGCCGCGTTCCTGCAATCAGGGCTAGCGCCAAAGCACCGCCCAAGACGAGACTGGCCGCCACGGCGCGCGAGCCCTCCCACCTGTCGGCGACGAACCAGATAATCGCTGCCGCCGTGATCGCCGTGTACGTAAGCCCCGACCTCATAGCCTCTTCCCTCCGTCTGGTGCACCCTCCCACGGCAAGCGTGCAATTCCGTGCATCAGAGGCTTGTCCCGCTCATCCCACACGCCGCGCAGTTACGTTGATGGCAACAGGGCTCGCCCGCGCATCGGCTAGGACCCGGCGCCTACGAACTCCTGCAACTCAGCAGCTACTCGACGTAACTGCTCGCCCGGCTCAAGAGTAAGGTCGGCCGAAACCGTCCACCCGTCGTTTCCCCACTCGCTGACATAGTGGCGCAAGGTGATGCGGATCTGTACGTGGCCATACTGGTGACGCGCCTCGATCTTGAGGTCGGACTCGATGGATGCCCACTCCCGTACGCCGTGCCACCCTCGCCAGTCGTTCGCCAAGCCAGAGAAGAAGTCGGCGAGCTCATGCCACCCCGAACCTTCGTGCGCGTACACCGTCTGCGTCGCCGACAACCCTTCGACCATCAGATGCGCCTCCAGGTACTCAAGGCCAGGGTCCCCCTCGCCCGCGCTGAGCCGCAAGCGCTTTGAGGCTGACCCGATCTCTACCGCGTCCACGAGCCAATGGTGCAGCATCGGCGGTACCCATCCAGAATTGCCGCCGGTCGCTAGGAGCCCCTGGAATGCGTCTGGGGGTGTGCCGGTGAAGTCGTCCGCAGATCGTCAGTGCCTGCGCGGGCGACGGGCGCGACCTTCTCGGAGTCCTGGCCAGGCGAGAGGATGCGCGTCGCGTCCGTGGAGTGCTCTTGGAGCGCGACACCGGACTGGCAGGGCGTGCTCGCCAGCGATCGCGTTCACCACCCGCGCAGATCGACGTCCGCGAGGGCGGCGCCTCGCGAAGTGCCTAGTACTGAGGTGCTTCAATGATCCGTCCGTTGACTGAACAGAGCTGCGTTCAGAAAGTCCGCGCCGAAGGTTTCCGATATGCCTGCGGC
>CAZQVZ010000665.1:0-2158 GCA_964596895.1 uncultured Myxococcaceae bacterium | reverse complement strand
CGCGCTGACCACGCTGGTGGTGGACGGGCTGTCCAGGGAGAACAACCCGCCCGCCCCCGCCTGACCTACGAGAGGGAGAGCCCCTCAGGCCTGCCCGGAGCCCGCCGCGTCCAGCCGGACGATGGGCCTGGAGGTGAGCATCAGGAAGCGCACCACCAGCGCCAGCGCCACCGCGGTGAGCCCGGCCGCAAGGCCCCACCACAGGCCCAGAAGCCCTCGGCCGAGCACGTGCGCGAAGAGCAGCGCCACCGGCAACCCCACCAGCCAATGCCCGGCGACGTTGGCGAGGAAAGCGAACCGCGTGTCCCCTGCCCCGCGCAGAACGCCTGCGCCCACCGCCTGCAGCCCGTCCGAGAGCTGGAAGGCCGCGGCCACCGCCAACAGCGGCACCGCCACCGAGATCACCTGGGGCCTGTCGGTGAGCAGCCGCACCAGCGCCGCCGGGAAGAGCAGGAAGGACAGCGCGCCCACCGCCATCACCGCCGTGCCCGCCCACAGCGAGGTCACGCCGGCCCTTCGCGCGCCCGCAGCGTCGTTGGCGCCCACCGCGTGGCCCACCAGGACCCCGCCCGCGCTGCCCACGCCCACCGCCGCGCAGAAGCTCAAGGAGGCCAGGGACAGGGCCACCTGGTGCGCCGCCGCCTCGGTGGCGCCGATGCGCGCGGCCAACAGCCCCGCGAGCGCGAACACGCCGACCTCGGCGCCCATCTGCAGCCCCACCGGCAGCCCCACGCCGAGCGCGCGCCGCATCTGGGACCACGACGGCCGCCGCGAGATGAGCGAAGACGCCTCCACCACCTGGGCGCCGCCCACCTGCCTCACGCTCAGGGCGAGGATCCCCACCTGCAGGAAGGTGCAGACCACCGTGGCCAGCGCCACGCCCACGCCCCCCAGGGGCGGCAACACGCCTGGCACGCCCAGCACCAGCACCCAGTCCAGCGCGAAGTTGGCGACGTTGGCGACGATGATGGCGACCACCAGCGGCCGGGTCACGTGGCTCGCCTGCAGGTAGCTGCGCAGCGCCGCGAACACCAGCATCGGCACCAGGGCCGGCAGCCGCGCCAGGACGTAGTGGCGGGCCTCGCGGGCGACCTCTGGCACCACGCCGAAGGCCTCCAGGAGCAGCGTCAACGACGCGATGGGCAAGGCCAGGACCAGGCCCACACAGACCGCCAGCCACCCGCCCTGCCAGAGCAACGAGCGCGCCTTCGCGTGCTCCCGCGCCCCCAGCGCCTGCGAGATGAGCGGGTCGAGCCCCATCATCGCGCCGATGCCGAGCACCGAGATGGCAAAGAAGATCCCGTTGCCCAGGCCCACCGCCGCCAGCGGGACTTCGCCGAGGCGGCCGACGATGGCCACGTCCACGAACCCCATCAGGACCATCCCCACCTGGGCGAGCGCCAAAGGCACCGCCAGCCTCACCAGGGTCCGGAGATCTCTCATCTGCGTCGTGTGCGTCGTCGAAAACACAAAAGCCCCACCTTCAACAGGCGGGGCCTCTGAGAGCCGGTGGTCGGGATTGAACCGACGACCTGCTGATTACGAATCAGCTGCTCTGCCACTGAGCTACACCGGCAAAAACGCGCGGCGTGGTACCACAGGCCCCACCATCGGTAAAGACAACTAACGCGCGCGCAGCGGCATCTACGTCCCGCGCGCACGCCCCGGTGGACGCGCTCGCCACGGCCTCCCTGACGCCTGCCGGACGCCTGCCCGCCCGGCCGCCTCCGGACGGTCGACGCACCGCGTAAACACTTGAAACACCAAAGATTTTTCTAAGAATCGCTTGCCACGAGCGCGTTGACCCCTGCCTTTGAAGGTGAGAAAGAGCCGCCCATGCCCTCCCCTGAAGAGAACTTCATGCGCGTCCCCAATCCGCAGCCGCGGCGCACCCTCTACACCGAGGCGATGGAGATCTTTCATCGCGCGGCGGACCTGATCGGTCTGGACAAGCGGGTGAGGCTCGAGCTCGAAGAGCCGGACTACGAGCACATCTTCTATGTGACCGTGAAGCTGAAGGACCGGCTGGTGCCGGTGCCCGAGTCCGAGCTGGCGAAGTTCTCGGACCTGGAGGCGACGCAGGTGCGCGATCCGGGCGGCCTGGAGCGGCTGGCGGACGGGAAGATCATCCTCAATGGGCGGGCGCTGCTCGGCTCGG
>CAZQVZ010000664.1:0-2185 GCA_964596895.1 uncultured Myxococcaceae bacterium | reverse complement strand
GCCCAACGGCTACTGCGGCCTGGGCGGCACCGGCGTCTCCTGCCCGGTGGGCCTCGGCGACCGCCAGATGACGAAGAGCACGTCCAGCCCCACGTAGTTGCGCGACACGTCCTGCGGCCCGAACAGCGCGTGGTACGTCGCGCCGAGCCGCCAGGAGCCGAAGTCCACGCCCGCCTGCGGCGCCAGCCCGAAGTAGCGGCCGGTGTCGGTGGTGGCCGCCCCGCCGCCGCCTCCGCCCTGCAGCCCCTGCCCGGTCAGGGAGTAGTAGCCGCCCGCCACGCCCAGGAACGGCCGCAGGTCTCCGAGCGGGAAGAGCAGCTCGGCCTTGGCGAGCGCGGCCACGCCGGTGCCGAGGTTGATGGACGTGCTCTCGGTGGAGGTGCTGCCGCCCGCGCGCACGCCGCCTTCGAAGCGCGCGCCCACCGCGAACAGATGGGAGGGCAGGTACTTCGCCTCCACCACCCCGCCCAGGCCATAGGTCTTCGACGAAGGGGCCCACAGAAGGCCGGGGCCGCCGTCGACACGGACGAGGTCCTCTCCGGTGGCGGGCTGTGTCCCGGGCGCCTGGGCAAAGGCGACCGATGCGGCGAGGAGCGAGACGACGAAGAGCGAAGCGCGCATAGGCGCGGCATCACATCACGGCATCGCGGTCTGGGTACCTGGGATCTGCGAAGGTGTCGGGCGTGGCACGAGCCTGCGCGCGCTCGCCGGGGACACGCGGTGGAGCAGCGGGTCCACCGCCTCCCCCAGATGCTTGACCTGGAAGTGCAGGTGGGGCCCGGTCACCCGCCCGGTGGCGCCGGAGAGGCCGAGCACATCCCCCGCCGTCACCTGCTGCCGCCGCTTCACCGAGATGGCGGACAGGTGCACGTATTGGGTCCGCACCCCGCCGCCGTGGTCCACCTCCACCCACTTCCCGTTCATCTTCCCGTGGGCGACCACGCGCACCACCCCGTCAGCCGGCGCCCGGATGACCGTCCCCTCCGGCACCCCGAGGTCGATGCCGCGGTGCGCCCGCGCCCTGCCGCTCACCGGGTGCACCCGCGGCCCGAACTTCGAGGTCACCCGGAAGGTCCGCTCCACCGGCCACTGCAGGGACAGCAGCGCCGCGCGGGAGAGGGTCTCCTCCGCCAGCGCCAGCCGCGCTCTCTCGCTTCGCCGCAGGTGGGGACGCAGGCGCGCGAGGGTGAGCTTCTCGGGCGCGAGCCTCCGCAGCGACCTGCGCGCCCGGACCCTGGCGATGGGCTCCGGGCCCACGAAGAACGCCGCCAGCGCCAGTTCGCGAGCGCCCAGCGCGGTCTCGTACGCGCCGAGCACCCCGGCCACATCCACCGTGTCCGCCTCCCAGGGGGCAAGCTCCAGCAGCGCGGTAGGCGCCCACGGCCCGCCCACGGACGGCGCCGGCCCGAACGCCCAATACGGCGCGAGCAGCGCCTCCTGCTCCTCGTGGGGCAGGCGCTCCACCACCTCCACCAGCGCGTGCACGGTGGCGTCGGTGGGGGCCAGGTGTTCAGGGACCACCGGGCGGGGCCGAAAGGCGCCGCCGCCGGCCGGGAACCAGGGCCTCTTCGGAGAGACGCCGGAGCGGGACTGCATTTCGGGGCCCCGCGGCGGGGGCTGGCACGCCCCGAACACGGCGAGCGCCCCTGCGAGCGCGAGCGGGAGGGCGAAGAGGGAGACGGAGGGGCGTCGCAAGGCGGCGGCACCAACGGGACCCGGGACGCGA
Organism: uncultured Myxococcaceae bacterium; assembly: GCA_964596895.1. Taxonomy (GTDB): domain Bacteria; phylum Myxococcota; class Myxococcia; order Myxococcales; family Myxococcaceae; genus JAFAFL01. Next base: position 459 of record CAZQVZ010000664.1, on the reverse strand, counting down.
GGATTCCCGCGGCCGGCGTGCCGGTCACCCGCCCGGGCGCGGCCGGCTGCCGACCTTTCGGGCAGGCCGGTGCAGATCCACCCGGCCCACCCTGCGCGTCTCCCACGCCCCCACAGGCGCAGGGGACCTCGAAGCGCTTTGTTGCGTTGTCAGGGGGGGGTGTGCGTGCTAGACGCGCCCCGCCTTCAAACCCCGAGAACGCCATGGAAATCCGCGCCGACGAAATCAGCAGAATCATCCGGGAGCAGATCAAGGACTACGGCAAGAAGGTGACCGTCGCCGAAACCGGGACCGTGCTCTCCGTGGGTGACGGTATCGCCCGCGTGTACGGCCTCGACGGCGCGCTCGCCGGTGAGCTGGTCGAGTTCAAGAACGGCGTGAAGGGCCTCGTGTTGAACCTCGAAGAGGACAACGTGGGCATCGCCATCATGGGCGAGTTCCGCGACATCCGCGAGGGCG
>CAZQVZ010000663.1:0-2221 GCA_964596895.1 uncultured Myxococcaceae bacterium | reverse complement strand
GGCCGACCACCGCGGGGAAGGGCGGCTTGAGGCGGGGCCAGCCCTTCTTGCCCTCCAGGGACTCCAGCAGCGCCGTCTCCTCACCGCAGATGTACGCGCCCGCGCCGCGGACGAGGTACACGTCGCAGGCGAAGTCCTTGCCCATCATCTTCTTGCCGAAGATGCCGGCCGCGTACGCCTCGGCGATGGCGGCGTTGGTGACCTCCGCGGCCTTCTTGAATTCGCCGCGCAGGTACACGTAGCACTGGTGCGCCCCGAGCGCGTAGCAGGCGATGGCGATGCCCTCGAGCATCATGTGCGGGTCGTACTCGAGGATGTAGCGGTCCTTGAACGTGCCCGGCTCGCTCTCGTCCCCGTTCACCGCGAGGTATTTGGGCTTGGGCGAGTCCTTGGGGACGAAGCTCCACTTGAGGCCGGTGGGGAAGCCTGCGCCGCCGCGCCCGCGGAGGTTGGACTTCTTCACCAGGTCCGTCACCTCGGCCGGGGCCATCTTCAGGGCCCGCTCGAGGGCCCCGTATCCGCCGGCCTTCTGGTAGGCGGCCAGGGTGTGCGAGCCGGGCTTGCCCCAGTTCTTCGAGATCAGCTTTTCGAAGGGCGTCATGTCAGCCGTTCCAGGAGCGCGTCCACCTTCTCCCGGGTGAGGTCTTCGTGGTGGTCTTCATTGACCTGCAGGCACGGCGCGGTGCCGCAGGAGGCGAGGCATTCGGTCTCGCGGAGGAGGAACTTTTCGTTGTTCTCCCCGGCGTGCATCCCCAGCTTCTTCTCCAGATAGCGCAGGAGCGACTCCGCCCCCCGGAGCGAACAGGAGAGGTTGGTGCACACGTCGATGACGTATTTGCCCGGCTTCTCGGTGTGGAACATCACGTAGAAGGTGGCGACTTCGTACGCGCGCTCCACGGTGGTGCCGCAGCCCTTCGCCGCCATGCGCAGGGCCTCCGGCGGGAGCCAACCGATCATGGATTGCAGAAGGCGCAGCACCGGCAGCATCGCGGCGCTCTTCCGGTCATCCGGATAGTGGCTCAGGATCTCCGCGAGGCCAGCATCGAACTTCCTCTGCTCCTCGGGAGTGAAGAGGGGCTTCCCCTCCGAACCTGCGGGGTCGGGCATGGCGGCGCGCTTCGTAGGCTCGGTACCGTTCGTTGTCAACGAAAACCTCGGAACCTATGCCTGCGATTTCAGAGTGATTTTTGGGCCCGGGCGGGCTCTGCGCGCGCCTGTGCGGGGAGGCCCTTCTGCCCATTTCTTTCCCGGGCCTTCTGGATCCGCTAGAAATCGTCGGCATTGCCGCGCGGGGGCAGGGCCCTTCGCGGCGCCGGATTCGGACAGGAAGCGCTTGAGCGAGCTTTTGCAAACGGGTGGCAGCGCCCCTGTGGACGGGTACCGCATCCTCATCGTCGAGGACAACCCGCACATCATCGACATGTACAGCTACGTCCTGCGCAAGCTCGCCTCGGGGGAGCTGCAGGGCAAGGTCCCGCTCGAGGTCCACTTCGCCCCGGACGGCCACGGCGCCCTGCAGCAGCTGCGGGAGAAGTCCTTCAACCTGATCCTCACCGACCTCTACATGCCGGTGATGGACGGGTTCGCGCTGGTGGAGCGGATCAGGGGCGAAGAGTCGCTCAAGCACATCCCGGTGGTGGCCATCTCCGCTGGCGGCAAGGACGCCCAGGAGCGGGCCCTGGGGCTTGGCGTGGACATCTACCTGAGAAAGCCGGTGCGGTTCGTCGAGGTGCTTCAGACGGTGAAGCAGCTCTTGCGCATCGAATGAGCAGCGCTTCGGAGGGCGTCCTGATGGCTCGGTTCCGTGCGGCCTTCCTCCTCTTCGCAGCCCTGGCCCTGCCCTTGGGTGCTGCCTGCTGGAACTTCGACGAGGCGAGGCGCCACTGCGAGCGGGAAGGGCGGTGCGAGGCCGCTTTGGGCCCGGACGCAGGTGCGCCGCGAGACGCCGGCGTGCAGCCTGACGGCGGCCTCCCGGATGGCGGCCAACCCTACCGGGAGCTGCTCCTGGTCCCCCAGGAGCATCGCTTCGGGGGCGTCGCGCTGGGCGCGTCGGCCGTGGCCGAGCTCGTCCTCAAGAACCGGGGTGACGTCCCCACCGGCCTGCTCGACGTGACCCTGGAGGGAGAGACCGGGGCCTACTCCATCACCCGGAACGACTGCGGCGGCGGCCCCCTGGGCACGGAGGCGGAGTGCTCCATCGAGGTGGAGTTCAAGCCGCAGG
>CAZQVZ010000662.1:0-2222 GCA_964596895.1 uncultured Myxococcaceae bacterium | reverse complement strand
TCCGCCACCGGCGTGGGCTTCACCCGTGACCCCGGCACCGGCGAAAAGGTCTTCTACGGCGAGTTCCTGGTGAACGCGCAGGGTGAGGACGTGGTGGCCGGCATCCGCACCCCCTTGCCCATCTCGCAGATGGCGCAGGTCCTTCCCGAAGCGTTCCGGGAGCTCAAGGAGATCACCACGCGGCTGGAGAAGCACTACCGCTGGCCGCAGGACTTCGAGTTCACCGTGGAGGACGGCAAGCTCTACCTGCTCCAGACCCGCAACGCGAAGAGCACCGCGCTGGCGGCGCTCAACTGGGTGTCGGACCTCCTCGACGAGGGGCTTCTGGGCGAGGCAGAGGCGGTGATGAGGGTGGAGCCTTCGTCGCTCGACCAGCTCCTGCATCCGGTGTTCGAACCAAAGGCCCGGCGTGCCGCGAAGGCCGCGGCGAAGGGGCTGGCGGCGGGCCCGGGCGCCGCCACAGGAAGGGTGGTCTTCACCGCGGAGGACGCGGTGGCGTGGGCCCGGCGCGGGGAGAAGGTGATCCTCGTGCGCAAGGAGACGGTGCCGGACGACGTGCACGGGATGATCGCCGCGCAGGGGATCCTCACCGCCACCGGCGGGATGACCAGCCACGCGGCGGTGGTGGGCCGCCAGCTCGGGCGGCCCTGCGTGGTGGGCTGCACGGCGGCGCGGGTGGACGAGCGCGCGAAGACCCTTTCTCTCGGCGCGATGGCCCTGCGCGAAGGCGACTGGCTCTCTTTGGACGGGACGAGCGGCGAGGTCCTGGCCCAGAAGGTCCCCACCACCACGTCGGAGGTGATCCGCGTGCTGCAGGGCAAGCTGTCGCCGGGGAAGAGCCGCTCCTTCTACGTCTACAACCGGCTGATGCGGCTGTCGGACAAGTTCCGGACCCTGCAGGTGCGGACCAACGCGGACGCGCCCAAAGACGCGCGGATGGCGCTGGCGTTTGGCGCGGGGGGCATTGGCCTGTGCCGCACCGAGCACATGTTCTTCGCCGAAGACCGGCTGCCCCACGTGGTGCAGATGATCCTCTCCGCGAAGCGCGGCCGCGAAGGGAAGGTGAAGCTCGCGGAGCTGGAGGCCCGCTTCAAGAAGTCCGGCGGGAGCCCGAAGACCCTCAAGGGCGGCACGCCGCACCTGGCCTGCGCCCTGCGCGAGGCGAGGGAGACCTACGGCCCGCACGTGGCGGCGTACGAAGGGGCGCTCACGAAGCTGCAGGCGCTGCAGAAGCGCGACTTCTACGGGCTGTTCCGCGCGCTGGACGGGCACCCGGTCAACATCCGCACCCTGGACCCGCCGCTGCACGAGTTCCTGCCGTCGCGCGAGGAGCTGTCCCGCGCGGTGCTTGAATTGGGCATGGGCAAGCCTGCGGCCGCGCGCCTCCAGGAGGTTGACGCGCTGCTGGCGCGAGGAGACGCCGCGAAGATGCTCGAGGGCACCAGGCTCGAGCGGCGCCGGGCGCTGCTCGCGGAGGTGGAGAGCCTGCATGAGTTCAACCCCATGCTCGGCCACCGCGGCTGCCGGCTCGGCATCTCCTATCCGGAGATCACCCGCATGCAGGCGCGCGCCATGTTCGAGGCCGCGGCCAGGGTGGTGGGGGAAGGCGGCAAGGTGCAGCTGGAGGTGATGATCCCGCTGGTGGGAACGCGGGCCGAGCTCACCCGCCAGAAGGCGCTCATCACCTCCGCCGCGGACGAGGTGATGAAGAAGCGGGGCGTGAAGATCCCCTACCAGGTGGGCGTGATGGTGGAGGTCCCGCGCGCGGCGCTGGCGGCGGAGGAGATCGCAAAGGACGCGGCGTTCTTCTCCTTCGGGACCAACGATTTGACCCAGCTCACCTTCGGCTACTCGAGCGATGACGCGGGGAAGTTCCTGCACACCTACGTGGAGGAGAAGATCCTCCCGCGCGATCCGTTCGTGTCGCTCGACGTGTGCGGGGTGGGGGGCTTGATGGAGATCGCCGCGTCGCGGGGCCGGAGGAGCCGCCCGGACCTGAAGCTCGGCATCTGCGGCGAGCACGGCGGAGACCCGGCCTCGGTCGAGTTCTGCCAGAAGCTGGGGCTCTCCTACGTCTCCTGCTCGCCGTTCCGGGTGCCCGTCGCGCGGCTCGCGGCCGCGCAGGCAGCGCTGCGCGCGGCGAAGGACGCCGGCCGGACCGAGCGGGCGCTCACCTCGAAGGCCTCGTCCTCGGCGCGCCCCGCCCTGACCGTCGCAGAGGG
>CAZQVZ010000661.1:0-2228 GCA_964596895.1 uncultured Myxococcaceae bacterium | reverse complement strand
AGAGCCGATGGTACTCCGCGGGAAACCGCGTGGGAGAGTAGGTCGCTGCCGGATCTTTTTTGAAGCCCCCGCACATCTCGTCAAGAGGTGGCGGGGGCTTCGCCTTTGCGGGTCAGGCGTGGGTCTGGGCGCGCGGCGCGAAAGGCGCCGAGCCCTGGGCGCGGTTCGTTTGACTGCGGAAGGTCCTTGCGACTAGAGTGGCTGTTCGTCTCCGACGCCGGAGGGGCGAGCAAGCCCCCGGAATCAAAGACAATTCAGCGCTCGATGAAGAAGCCCACCATCTTTGGGAAGTACCTCCTGCTGGAGCGGATCAACGTCGGCGGGATGGCAGAGGTCTTCATTGCCAAGGCCTTCGGCGTTGAAGGCTTCGAGCGGATCCTGGCCATCAAGAAGATCCTCCCGACGATGGCGGAGGACGACGAGTTCATCACGATGTTCATCGACGAGGCGCGGATCAGCGTTCAGCTGAATCACGCCAACGTCGTGCACATCCACGAACTCGGCCGGCACGACGAGAACTACTTCATCGCCATGGAGTACGTGGCGGGGAAGGACATCCGCTCGCTGCTCGAGCGGTACCGTCGCCGCAAGGAGATCATGCCGACCGCGCAAGCGGTCTTCATCGCCTCCAAGATGTGCGAAGGCCTGGACTACGCGCACCGCAAGAAGGACGCGCGCGGCCAGGAGCTGCAGATCATCCACCGGGACGTCTCGCCGCAGAACATCCTCTGCTCCTACGAGGGCGAGGTGAAGATCATCGACTTCGGGATCGCCAAGGCGGCGAACCGGAGCCAGAAGACGCAGGCGGGGATCCTCAAGGGCAAGTTCGGGTACATGAGCCCGGAGCAGGTCCGGGGGCTGCCCATCGACCGCCGGAGCGACATCTTCGCGGTGGGCGTCATCCTCTACGAGATGCTCACCGGGGAGAAGCTCTTCGTCGGTGAGTCTGACTTCTCGACGCTGGAGAAGGTCCGCAACGCGGACGTGCCGTTGCCCACGCAGTTCAACCCCAGCATCCCGCCGGGCCTGGAGAAGGTGGTGCTCAAGGCGCTGGCCCGGGAGGCGGAGGACCGCTACCAGTGGGGCAGTGACCTGCAGGAGGACCTGATGCGGTTCCTCCTCGCCGGCGATCAGATCTATTCGGCGAAGCACCTGTCTGCCTTCATGAAGGAGGCCTTCGCCGAGGATCTGGCGCGGGAAGCCGAGAAGATGGAGCGCTACGCCTCGGTGGAGCGCCCCGAGCAGATCGAGACCTCGGGCATCACCGCTGCGCCCGTTCCCTCGCGCCCCTCGCGGAGGCAGAGCATCGCTGACCGGGCGGCGGTGCCCCAGGCCCGGGTGTCCAATCCGCAGCTCCCTGCCGCGGCGGTGACGCCGGCGGCAGTCCCTGCGCCGTCGCTCTCCCCGGCTGCGCCGTACATCCCGCCGCCGTCCGCCGAGGAGCTGGCGGAGATGGATGGGGCTGGCGCGGACAAGACGCAGATCGTCTCCGACTCGGAGGCGTTCCTCGCCGCCGCCGAAGGGACGAACCCCAACGCCATTGGCACCTCGCCCCAGGAGGAGGTGGTGGCGCCTTCGTCGCCGGCCGGCGCTCGGCGAAGCGGGCCCAAGGTGGTCATCGGGGATCAGGCGGAGGCCTACGGCGGGGCCACCATGATCGGCCCGGCGCCCAGCGCGCTGGCCGAGACCGAGGACACCGGCAGCCACCGGATGGAGGAGGACGACACCGGAAATCACCGGTTCGATCCGGACGACACCGGGGCGCACCAGCTGGCTGCGCTCAACGGCGGCGAGCACACCGACGACGGCGGCTACGACCCGTCCCAGGACGCGCAGGCGCACCAGTCCACCCGGATGATGGAGGCGCCGGACTACAGCGCCTACGACGCGCGCGGGGACGCCGCAGCGGCGGACGAGACCTCGGATCAGGCGCGATACGGCGACGATCCACAGGGTTCGGACGCAGGCTACTCGGATGAGGGCTACGCGGACGAAGCCTGGGCAGATGAGGGCTACGCGGACGGAGACGGGTACGACGACCAGACCCCCGCTCCGGAGGATGTGACCGGCGCGGTCCCGGCGCCACAGCGGCGCCCCAAGGCCGCAGGGGGCAGCCAGGGAGGGCTCGCGGCGCTGCTCGCGGATCCGCGCAAGCGGCTGGTCGCCATCGGTGGCGCGGCGGTGGTGGCGGTGCTGCTGGTGGTGGGCGTGGCGGCGGCCCTGATGGG
>CAZQVZ010000660.1:0-2228 GCA_964596895.1 uncultured Myxococcaceae bacterium | reverse complement strand
GAGCCCGGCTTCGCCCACCGCCGCCACGTCCTCCCCCGCGCACAGCCGCGCCAGGGTCTCCCAGTCCGCTTCCGTGCAGCGCGCGGCTTCGTGCGGGTGCACGCCCAAGGTGGCCACGAGGAAGTCCGGGTGGGCGCGCCGCACCGCCAGCGCGTGGCCGAAGTCCCCCGGCCCATGGAACTGACCGACGACCACCGCGCGGACCACGCCCGCCGCCCGCGCCCGGGCGATGGGGAGGGAGGGATCCGGGAAGTCCTTCGGTTCGAGGTGGCAGTGCGCGTCCACCAGCATCATGGGTAGTCCTCCAGCATGGTCCGAAGCTCTTCCTTCAACGCAGGGTCCTGCGCCCGCTCCACCGCGGCCTCCACCTTCGCCCGCGCGGACGCACCGCCCAGAAGGCACAGCCCCTCCGCCGCGTCGAGCAGGACGTCCTCCGGGGTGTCCTCGGCCTCCAGCACCGCGGCCAGGTCCTCGGCGGCGCCCAAATCTCCCAGCCGCCCCAGCCCCCTCGCCGCCGCGCCCCGGCAGGTGTCCTTCTTGTCCCGGAGGATCTCCGCCAGCCGCGCGCGGGCGCCCTCGGCCTTCACCTCGCCCAGAAGCTCCACCGCCAGCGCGCGGTCGGTGCTCCACTTCTTGCGGCTGCGGGTGAGCAGGTACGCCACCTTCGAGGGGTCTCCCAGCCGGACCAGCGCGCCCGCCGCCTGAGTTCGCTCGAACGAAGGCAAGAGCCAACGCCCGAAGACCTTCTCGATGGGCGCCTTCGCCCGGGGATCTCCCAACTCCGCCAGCGCGCCCAGCGCCCGGAAGCGCAGGTGATCCCACGACAGCCCTTCGACGAGCACCTCCAGCCCGGCTGTGTGCTGCAGGGCGGCCATGCCGCGGGCCGCCTCGAAGCGGACCTCCAGCGCCGGGTCCTCCAGCGCAGCCGCGAAGGCGCCGCGGGACGAAGGCCGCGCGAGATCTGCGAGCTGCCCCACCGCCTCCAGGCGCACCTCGTACTCGGGGTCCGCCACCCGGCCGGTGAGGAAGGGCTCCGCCTCTTCGACCGGCAGGGCCGCCGCCGCCAGCGCCACGCCCGCCCGCCGCACCCGCACGTCCCGGTCATCCAGGAGCCGGGGCAGGTGCCCGGCGAGCACGGGGCCGCGCGCGCCATCCTCCACCGCGAGCCGGACCAGCGTCCGCGCGGCGTTGACGCGCTCCTCGCGCTTCTTCGCCCGCTCGAGCGCCAGCAGCGCCGCGTCCCGCTCGGCTTGCCAGCCCGGCACTACTTGACCTCGGCCCCCGGCGGCAGCGGGCCCGGATCCACCAGCGACAGGTCCTTCCCGCCGCCGCCCGCCGCGAGCAGCATCCCGCGCGACTCGATGCCGCGCATGGTCCGCGGCTTGAGGTTCATCACCACGACGACGTGGCGGTCCACGAGCTGCTCGGGGGCGTACGCCTCGGCGATGCCCGCGGCGATGGTGCGCGGCGTCCCCTCCCCCACCTCCACCGTGAGCTTCAACAGCTTGTCCGCCCTGGGGATCCGCTCGGCGGTGAGGATCTTCCCGACCTTGAGCGAGACCTTCTGGAAGTCTGCGTAGTCGATCTCCGCGGCCGCGCCGCCCGCCCCCGCCGACGCCTGCGTCCCTGCCGGGGCCGCGCCAGCCTCACCCTTCGCCTTCTCACCTTCTGCCGGCGCCGTGGGCACCACGATCTTCTCCACCTGTTCGGGCTCCATCCGGCCAATCAACGGGGCCGGCGTTCCAATGGGGTTCTTCCGCTCCAACAGCGGGTACTTCGCCTTCGCGATCTGCTCGTAGGTGAGCGGCGGCGCGCCGAGCTGCTCGAACAGCCGCTCCGACAGCCTCGGCACCACCGGCGCGAGCAGGCCCGCGAGCAGGTAGACCACGTCCGCGGCGTCCGAGAGGTCCCGTCTGGCCGCCTCCTTGTCCCGCTTCACCTGCGCCCAGGGCGCCTGCGCCTGGAGGAAGCCGTTGGCCGCCCCGGCGATCTCACCGACGACCTTCATGGCCACCCGGTACTCGACCTTCTCGAACGCCTCGCGCACCTCCGCCGCCCGCCCGAGCGCGTCCTCCACCAGCTTCCGGCCCGGCCCCTCCCCCCCGGGCGCGAGCGTCTTCTCCAGCGGCCCGGCCAGCAGCGACAGCGCGCGGTTGGCGAGGTTGCCCACGTTGTTCACCAGCTCCGCGTTCACCCGCTGGCGGAACTCGGTGAGCGACAGGTCCAGG
>CAZQVZ010000659.1:0-2235 GCA_964596895.1 uncultured Myxococcaceae bacterium | reverse complement strand
GTCGCGAACCGGGCCGAAGCACACCGTGCGACATCGCCATCGCGAAGGTTCGTGCAGCCACGCACGCGTCATCCGCGTCGACCACCTCCATCCTGGAGGTGGTGGCGGGTGCGGCGGGCTTCGGCCTCAGTCCCTGAATCCCCCAGGCGCGGAAAGCGCACGGCGCGCACTCGCCATCGCCATCTCGGCCGCCTCCAGTCTGGAGGTGCCGACCTCGCCCGGGCGTGGTCTTCGCCGGGACCTCCGCGGCGGAGGCGCAGACGCCCGTGAGGTCGTTGTCTCTGTCTCGCTGTCGGCCACCTCCACAATGGAGGTGCAGTCTCCGTGCGACCGGGGCGCAGGCGTGGACAGGCAAGACGTAGCCGGGGACAGACGCCCCACGGGCATTCCGCACCCTCCGGCGTGTCCCACCGACCATCGCCAGGAACCCGGGAGGGGCGTGCTGGGCAGGGAGTTCAAACCTCGAAGCAGAGCAACGTCTGCCCTGCTCTGACGCCCACCTGCCGCCGCCCGAGCCCCGACGACTCTCCAGCGGCCACAGGTTCGCCCCCGAACCGCCCGAGAGGTCCGGCCAGGAGGTCCGGCGACGGACCTCCTCGGACTGGCTGCGCCGCCCGCCTTCGGTGCCACCAGTGCGCCACCAGCGCCCGGGCACACCGTTCTGCGAGGGCGACAGGCGCCGCTTCGCTTCCGAACCCGCCTAGGTCTCCACGACGGCGGACATGAACCCGGCCAGCTCCCCGGTCCGGGTCTGGCCGACGAGCATCGTGGTGATGTCCACGGTCCCGAAGCGGACGACCCACACGTCCGAGAGCTCGCTGCGCACCAGCGAAGCCAGGTTGGCCCAGCGGCCGGCGGCCTCCACGGCTGCGGCGTCGTTCGGGTCGTGGATTTCCGCCTGCGCGTCCAGCCACTGGTAGCCGTTGAGGACCTCGACCTCCGCGCGGTCGGCCAGCTTCACGAAGTTCGGGTTCGCCGCGCCGTACAGCGTGGGCCCGAGCGCATCATGCGTGACACCGAGGTGCTGCTTCACCAGCTCCGCGGTCACCGCGCCCGACACCGGCACCGCCGAGGCGATGTACTTCACCTGCGCGTCGCTCTCGCTGGTGAGCCACAGGTCCTTCGTCGCGCTCTCGAACTTCGCCCGCAGATCGGACATCTGCGACCTCGTCGGCATCGGGCCCACGTCGTACCAACCCACCAGCGGCGTCGGCCGGTTGGCCGCGCGCGACACGTAGATGCGGCCGTCCGCGATCCAGGTGCGCAGGTTGGTCTGCGTGGGCGCGTGCGGCAGGTGCTCGATGAGCTCCCTGCGGCCCTTCACGATGGCCGGCGGCCCGGGGAGCTTCTTCGCGGTCTCGTTGTCGAACGCCCGCAGCACCACGTCCTTCACGTCCGTCTTGAACTGTTCAGGCGTCGGCTGCTTCGGGTCCACGATCTTCCCGCGCAGGTAGAGGAAGTCATCCCGAAGGTCCGAGCGCATCTTCTGTGCATCCGGGAAGGAGACCCACCCGTCCTTGCCCGCGGCCTGCGTCGCCTGGGCGAGCGCGTACTTGCGGCCCTCCTCCACCAGCTTGCCTACCGCCACCGACTTCTGGCCCTTCGCGTTGAGCCAGTTCACCGCGTTGTCGCTGAAGAAGCGCCCGCCATCCACCCGCTCGGCGATGCGCCGCGCCTCAGTGACCGTCAGCCGCCCGTCCTTGCCCGCGCCCTGGCGCAGCACCTCTTCGAACTTCTTCGCCCAGGCATCGGCGAACGTGACGGCCTTCGGAGTGGTGGGCAGCAGCGGCATGGAAGCCTCCAGGTACGAGATGTAGGATTGTCGCCCACCACCTGCCGGAAGTTGCGTCGGCCGCTGAACTTCGAGCAATGACGCACCCTTAGCCGGCAGCCGGCCCGGGGCTACCACTCGGGCTGTGGCGGACCTCATTGGGGCAGATGAACGCGGCCTTCTCTGCGCGAAAGGCGGCTTCCACATCGATCCGTGGCTGCCGGTGATGGAGGCGGTCCTCACCCACGGCCACGGCGACCACGCCCGGCCTGGCTCGGCGCGTTACCACTGCTCCGTGGAAGCGGTACCGGTCCTGCGGCGGCGGCTCGGTGATGACGCGGTGCTCGTCCCCCACGCGTACGGGGAGCGCTTCGGGGTGGGGGAGGTCACCGTGTCTCTGCACCCTGCCGGCCACGTGCTGGGCTCGGCGCAGGTGCGGGTGGAGCACGAAGGCGAGGTCTGGG
>CAZQVZ010000658.1:0-2245 GCA_964596895.1 uncultured Myxococcaceae bacterium | reverse complement strand
CTTGCCGAGCTTGGCGTTGGAGCCGAGCACGTTGACCTTGCCGCCCACCACCGCGGTGGGGTCCAGCCCCGCCGCCGCCAGCACCGTGGCCACCATGGAGGTGGTGGTGGTCTTCCCGTGCGAGCCGGCGACGGCCACGGCGTACTTCAGCCGCATCAGCTCCGCGAGCATCTCCGCGCGGGGGATGACCGGGATCTGCCGCGCCTTCGCCGCCACCACCTCGGGGTTGGTGCGCTTCACCGCGGAGGAGGTGACCACCACGTCCGCGCTGGTGAGGTTCTCCGCCCGGTGCCCCAGGGAGATCCGCGCGCCCAGCCCCTCCAGCCTGCGGGTGGAGTCGGACGCCTTGAGGTCACTGCCGGAGACGGCGTACCCCAGGTTCAACAGCACCTCGGCGATGCCGCTCATCCCGATGCCGCCGATGCCCACGAAGTGCACCTGCGCCGAGTGCCGCGTCTTGAAGAGCCGCTTCACGCCCGCTTCCTCCCGTCCGGTCCCCACTTCTGGACCATCAGCTCCACCAGCACGTCCGCCAGCTCCTTCGCGGCCTCGGGCCGGCCCAGAAGCCCCGCCCTCTTCTCCATCTTCTTGCGGCGCGCGGGGTCGGTGATGAGGGCGCGGATCTCCTGGGCCAGCTTCTCCCCGGTCAACTCGCTCTCGCGGAACATCACCGCTGCGCCCGCGTCCACCAGCGCCTGACCGTTCTTCACCTGGTGGTCGTCCGCGGCGTGCGGATAGGGGATGAGGATCGACGCCTTCTTGCAGACGGTCAGCTCCGCCAGCGTCGTCGCCCCGGCGCGGCACACCACCAACTCCGCGCGCGCGTAGGCCTTCGACATGTCGTCGATGAACTCCAGCACCTCGGCGGAGAAGCCGCGGTCCGCGTAGGCCTTCCGCATCGCGTCCGGTTCGTTCTTGCCGGTCTGGTGGACGAAGTGGACCTGGTCCTTGAGATCCTCGAGGTGCCCCAGCGCCTCAATCATCCGCTGGTTGATGGTGCGCGCGCCCAGGGAGCCGCCGAAGACCAGCACCGTGAACCGGTCATGCGCGAGCGTGGAGCGCAGGTAGTTGTCCATCAGCGCCCGGCGGATGGGGTTGCCGACCAATTGCACCCGCCCCGGCCGGAAGTGCGCCTTCGCCTCTTCGAAGGACACGAACGCCATGTCCACGAAGCGCGCCAGGGTCCGGTTGGTGAAGCCCGGGTACGCGTTCTGCTCCTGCACCGCGGTGGGGATGCCCAACAGCCAGGCCGCCAGCACCACCGGCCCGGAGGCGTACCCGCCCACCCCCACCACCACGTCCGGCTTGTGCTTGCGCAGCAGCGACATGGATTCGAAGAAGGCGAGCGGCAGCGCGACGAGCGCCTTCACGAACTTCACCAGGCCCATCCCCTTGAGCCCCTGGGCGCGGATGATCTCCAGCGGATAGCCCGCCGCGGGGACCACGCGCGCCTCGAGCCCCCGGTGGGTGCCGACGAAGACGACCTCGTTGCGGTGGTGGCGCGTGAGCACCTCCTCCGCGAGCGCGATGCCCGGGAACAGGTGCCCGCCCGTGCCGCCGCCGGCGATCATCACTCTCACGCGGCCGCCTCCCGCCCCACCCCGGCGCCTCTGGGCGCCCTGGCCGCACGCGCGGGGCTCTTCGCCGTCTGGGCGCTGGCCGAGACCGACAGGAGCACGCCCGCGGCCGCCATCATCACCGCCAGGGAAGAGCCGCCGTAGGAGATGAACGGCAGGGTCAGCCCCTTGGTGGGGAGCAACCCCGACGCCACGCACATGTTGACGATGGCCTGGAAGGCGAACAGCGAGGTGACGCCCAGCGCCAGGTAGGTGCCAAAGGGCTCGGAGGCGTGCAGCGCCGCGCGGATGCCCCGCCAGATGACCAGCGCGTAGAGGACGAGCACGCAGCTGATGCCCAGGAGCCCCAGCTCTTCGCCAATCAGCGAATAGATGAAGTCGGTGTGCTGCTCGGGGACGAAGCCGAGCTTCTGCCGCCCGTCCCCCAGGCCCAGCCCGGTGAGGCCGCCGGAGCCAATGGAGAGCAGGGACTCCGCCACCTGGTAGCCCTCGCCGTGGCGGGTGCCCCAGGGATCCAGGAACGCGGTGATGCGCCGCAGCCGGTACGGGGAGGAGGCGACGAGGTGGTACGCCAGGGGCAGCGCCACCAGCACCGAGCCCACCAGGTAGGACAGCTTCGCGCCCGCGGCGAAGAGCAGCGTGAAGAGCAGGAACATCAGCGCCACCGC
>CAZQVZ010000657.1:0-2250 GCA_964596895.1 uncultured Myxococcaceae bacterium | reverse complement strand
GCAAGGAGATCCTGCGGCACGTGCTGCGCCGGCCGGTGGTGGGCGTGGCGGCGGCCGCCCAGACGCCCGACGGGCGCTGGCTGCTCATCCGGCGAGCGGACACGGGCACCTGGGCCCTGCCGGGCGGCACCGTGGAGTGGGGCGAGCCCCTGCGCACCTCGCTGCACCGCGAGCTGCTCGAAGAGGCGGGCGTGGAGCGGTGCGAGGTGGGCGACCTGGTGGGGGTGTTCTCCCGGCCGGACCGGGACGTCCGCTTCCACGCGGTGACGGTGGTGGTGAAGGTCCGCGTGGGGGAGCCCACCCGCGCGCCGGTCAACCCGGCGGAGATCCGCGAGGTGCGGCTGTTCACCGACGACGAGCTCCCGGCGGAGCTGGCCATGGGCATGACGGACATGCTGGACGCCGCGCGCCGCAGCGGCCCGCCCATCTTCGAGTGACGCGTCCTACTTCTTCCGCATCGGGCAGGCGGCGATGGCGTCATCCGGATCGATGGCGAACATCCCGGACTCCACCGCGAGCAGCTTGCGCCCCTCCCCGATGACGAAGTTCTTCCGGTCCGCGGTCTTGTCGCCCTCCTTCGCCACGCCGAAGTGACGGCTGATGCGGCCGTCCGGATCCGGCAGGAACACGAAGTTCGCGCCGAGCTCCTTCTTGAACCGCGCCAGCGTCTGCGCATCATCCATGGAGACCGCCCACACGGTGGCGCCCTTCGCGTCGAGCTCCTTCTGGTTGTCGCGGAAGGCCTTCATCTGCCGCGTGCAGCCGGGCGTGAACGCTTTGGGGAAGAACGCGACGACGACGGTGCGCTCCTCCACCGCCTTCGTCAGCGAGTGCGTCTTCCCTTCGGTGTCGGTGGCGGTGAAGTCAGCGATGGGCTGGCCCACCTCGGGGGTGGCGGCGAACAGCGCGAGTGCGAGTGGCAGGGCGGTCATGGAGGGGGAACTAACCGCGTGCGGCCTCGTCGGCAACGGCGGTCTCGGCCATCCGTGCAGCCACCGCCACCGAGGCCTCGCGGGCGTGGGCGAACACCGCGTCCGGATTGACCGACAGGGGGTGGCGCGCCCACAGCCGCCAGACGCCGTCCACCATCACCGACTCCACGTTCCGCGACGACAGCCCCTGCGCCACGTGCAGCTCCAGGGTGTCCGGCGTCAGCGGCGTGGGCGGGCGGTAGTCGAGCACCACCAGGTCCGCGAGCGCGTTCTCCCGCAGCGGCCCCACTTCCTCACCGAAGGCCTCGGAGGCGATGCGGTGCCCGTTGGCGAGGTATCGCAACATGGAGAGGGGCTGCCCTGCGTCCAGCGCCCGGAGCCTGCCCAGCTGCGCTTCGGCGAGCACGTCTCCACCAAAGCCACCGGTCCCGAACGTGGCCCGCGCGCCGAACTTTCCGGCCGGGGCGTATCCGACCTGCTTCTCCATGTTCCCGCGCGGGTTGTGGACGAGCCACGCGCCCGTCCCGAGCACCTGCGCCAGCTCCGGCCAGGAGAGGTGGACCACCTGCGCCACCAGGGAGCGGGGGCCTATCAGCCCGCGGCTGACCCAGCGCGCCACCGGGACCTCGCCCCAGCGGGTGAAGCTCAGCCGCTCGTCGACGGGGTCTTCGGCGAGGGTCAGGTGCAGGGCGCACCCGGTGGCCTTCACCGCGTCCTCCAGCCCCTCCATGGCGTCATGGGACAGCTCACAGGAGGGGGCCGCCCCCAGCATGGCCCGGAAGCGCCCCTTCGCCTTGTGGTGGAAGCCCACCGTCTCCACCAGCGCGTCCTCCCGGACGGCTTCACCCGCGCGGTCTGAGATCTCCCAGGAGAGGACGCCCCGCAGCCCCACCTCATTGAGCCCCCGCGCCGAGCGCAACAGCGAGCCCTGCACCGCCGCGGGCGCCGCGAGCTGGTCGAAGAGGGTGGTGGTGCCGCTGCACAGGGCCTCGAGCCCGCTGGCAGCCGCGGCGGCCTGGATGGCGTCCAGATCCAGCGCGTCCTCCAGGCGCCAGCGGGTGGCGGCCTCGAACGCCAGCACGTCCGTCGGCCGTTCGGGCGGACGGGCCATCCCCCGGCCCAGCGTGAGGCACGAACGGTGGTGCGCGGACACCAACCCCGGCATCACAATGCGCCCGCCCAGGGGAACGACCTCGTCGCCCTCCTCCGGGAGGAGCTCCGGAGCCCGGGCGACGATGCGCGAACCTTCGATTCGTAGATCAGCGAGCTCCACCGTCGCGGGCTCGAATTCGACGAGGGTGGCGCCCTTGAGGATGGT
>CAZQVZ010000656.1:0-2250 GCA_964596895.1 uncultured Myxococcaceae bacterium | reverse complement strand
CTCGGCAGACGCGGCGGCGGGCGCAGGGGGCATGGCGGGGCGGACGGCGGAGAGAGGAGAAGGCGGCAACTGGCCCAGTGACGGCGGCGGCGGCGAAAAGAACGGCTCATCCAGCGTGGGGGTCTGACCTGCGCCCAAAGGGCGCCTCTTCGGAGGCGGCGGAAACGAAGCCTTCTCCGGCACGAAGGTCTCGTGGTCTTCGAGGTCGATGTCGGTGGGCGGCGGCGAAGGCGGGAACAAGGGTTCGTCCACCGGGCCCACCGAGTCCACCCGGAAGCCGCCGTGGGTGGCCTCTTCACCGGCCAACAGCTGGTCGGCGAAGAACTCGCCCACCTCGGTGGTGAAGCGCGCCACTTCGTCGCCGGAGACCACGCGCTCGCCCTCGCCGGTGAGCTCGAGGCGGGCCTCGCGGTCCATGGTGAGGTAGTGGAACTTGCGGAGGAAGAAGAAGTACGTGTCGAACTCGAGCGAGACCGCAGGCTCGAGCGCGACCTTCACGTCCGCCAACTTGTTGCTCCGGCCGAGCCGCGTGTTCTCCCTGAGATTCTTGAGGATGAACAGGGCCTCGCCGCTGACCGCATCACGGGTGAGTTGAGGCATGCGCGGCGGAGCATAGCCCGCGGGGCGCGCCCACCCCAAGGACACCCGGGCGCCAGGGCCCGAGCCCTAGTCGGGCGAGATGGAGAGCACCTGGACCTCGGCCGCGGCGCCGCCGCTCTCGTACTCTCGC
Organism: uncultured Myxococcaceae bacterium; assembly: GCA_964596895.1. Taxonomy (GTDB): domain Bacteria; phylum Myxococcota; class Myxococcia; order Myxococcales; family Myxococcaceae; genus JAFAFL01. The sequence continues at coordinate 1,520 of CAZQVZ010000656.1, read as the reverse complement.
TGGGCGTCGAGCCGGTAGCTCCCGAGCTCGGCGGTGGTGGAGAAGCGCATCTGCGCCACCCCCGGCGGGAAGTTCGACGCGGTGCCGCCCACCCCCGCATCAGAGGCACCGAAGGTCTGCCCTCCGGGCCCGGGCTGTCCGCCGGCGAAGACCACGTGGTCCGGCTTCAGGGGCAGGGTCGCGGGCTGCACGACCACCTCGTCGCCGGTGGCGGTGACGGTGGCGCGGGAGAGTTCGGCCCAGGGCGGCAGTTGCACCACCTGGTAGCGGACCTCCGGCACCCCCACCCCGGTGCAGCCACGGGAGAAGCGGATCATCCCCGACGTGACCTCCGCGTTGAGCGCCATCTGGCAGGTCCCCACATCCACGCCGTGCGCGACGCGCCAGGAGTAGAGGAGCAGGGCCTCGGGGGAGGCGAGGCCGGTGACGGTCCGCTCCCCATCGTCCGAATCCAGCGCGGTCACGCCGGAGGTGACCTGCGCCTCGTCCATCTCCACCACCTGCAGCGCAAAGGCCTGGGGGATGATGCAGGCGGGGCCGGCGCTGGTGACGGTGAGGGAGACGCCCCCGTCCGGCTCGATGGAGACTGCGCGCAGATCGTCCACTGCGGGCGAAGACAGGGCACCGGGCCCCTTCATCCCGAAGAGCGGGAACGCCCGGTCCGGATCCACCGGGGCCTCGAGGTACGGATGCATGGAGACGGTGCCGGCGGCGAACGACGTGGCGAAGCGCTCCACGTCCTCGCAGGCCCATTCGAGGTGCTGCACCCGGAGGCCCCGGGGACGCTCGAGGAGCCACACCTGGACGTCGACGGGTGCGCCGCCCACCGCGCGGTCACACTCCACGGCGCCGCCGTCTGGCAAGAGGCGGCAGCGGATGGTGGAGGGGCCAAAGCTGAAGTCCTTCCCGGCCGCCTGGTAGAGCAGCAGCGTGCGCCCCGGGTCCACCGGGGGAACCAGGGCGCAGCCGGGGTGGTGCGGGGTGGTGGTGGTGACCGTCGCGCCCGAGGCGAAAGGGCATGACTGGCTGCGCGCCTGCGCCGCCACCGGCAAGATGACCTCCCAGGTGTAGGGCTGATGCTGGCCCTGACCGGTGCCCGTCACCCGCACCTGGTCCCTCTGGAGCGAGCGGATGCGGAAGGCCACCCGCTCCTCGCCGCTCTCGAGGACCCAATCGTTCTGGGGCGTGCCCTCGCAGTGCTCATCCTCGGCGGCGTAGAGGCCCACCTCCTGGGCGTCCCCCTCCACCTGCAGCGACAGGGGAATGGGGGCCAGGACCGCGACTGGCTGGCCGGCGTCGTCGAGCGCCTCGATGGAGAGCGGCACGCAGTCTCCGAGCAGGAGGAACTTCGGCGCCGCCAGGAGGACCTCATCCGGCGGGGCGCCGCCCGCGCCGGTGAGGAGCGAGGAGACCTCCGGACCGTGCGAGTCCTTCACCCTCACCGTGGCGGTCACCTTGCCCCGGGCCTGCGGCTTGAACTCCACCTCGATGGAGCACTCCGCCTCCGTGCCCAGGGGGCC
>CAZQVZ010000655.1:0-2261 GCA_964596895.1 uncultured Myxococcaceae bacterium | reverse complement strand
GATCAACGTCACGCCCCTGGTGGACGTGATGCTGGTGCTCCTCATCATCTTCATGATCACCGCGCCGCTGATCCAGCAGGGCGTGAAGGTGGACCTGCCGGAGGCGCGCGCGGCCCCGGTGGAGGCCACCGACAAGAAGCTGGTCCTCTCCATCGACGCGCAGCAGCGGGTCTTCATCGGCGAAGCGGAGGTCGCGCTGGATACGCTGGAGGAGAAGCTGCGCGCCAACGCGAAGGCGCAGGCGGACAAGGAGCTCTACCTGCACGCGGACCGCGCCATCCCCTACGGCATCGTGGTGGAGGTGATGGCCGCGGCCCAGCGCGCCGGCGTCACCAACCTGGGAATGATCACCGACCCTGCCGCGTCGAAGCCTCGCGCGAAGAAGTGAGGGGAAGAAGGTGACGCCTCCTGGTCAGACCCTGCTGCTGAGCCGTCCACCGAAGGCGCTCGGGCTCTTCGTGGGCGTCTCGGTGGGGCTGCACGTGGCGGTGGTGGTGCTGGGCGTCCTGCTCGGCAAGTTCGACCGCAGCCCCACCCGGGTCATCGACCAGACGCCCATCAAGGCCTCCCTGGTGCGGCTGGGCAAGGAGCGGGACCAGAAGCTCCTGCCGCGCATCGAAAAGGCCGCGCCTCCACCGAAGGAAGTGAAGGCCCCTCCCCAGCCGCCCACGCCGGCGCCCACCCCCCCGCCGGAGGCGGCGAAGGTCCCCTCCCCCGTGGCCAAACCGCAGCCTGCGCCCACGCCCGCGCCCCAGCCGGGCGCGAAGACCGGGGAGACCACGAAGTCTTCGCTCTTCGACGCCATCAACAAGGCCTCCGCGAAGCCGGAGGAGCTGGAGGGCGCCGCAGACGGTGATCCGTTCGGGGACTCGGCCACGCAGGAGGGCGAACGTTATTACGGCGCGCTCAGGGCGCAGGTCCGCCGCTCCTACGACGTGTCCCGCACCCTCTCCGAGCAGGAGCGGCTGCACCTGCGCGCGGAGGTGGTCATCCGCATTGGCCGAGGCGGCAACCTCCTGGACGCGAAGCTGGCGCGCGCCTCCGGCAATGACCTCTTCGACTCGGCGGTGCTGGGCGCGGTGAAGCGCGCAGCGCCCTATTCGCCCCCGCCGGACCACCTCCGTTCGGACCTCGAGGCCGACGGCATCCTCCTGGAGTTCAGACCGTGAATCCCACCCGCACGCTCCTCGCGGCCGCGCTCCTCTTCGGCGCCGCCGCCCACGCCCAGGTCCGCCTGGAGATCTCCGGCGCCAACTTCCGCCCCCTGCCCCTCGCCGCGCCCTCACCGCACCTCCAGGGCGACGTGCCGAAGGACGCCGCGAGCGACTTCGACGCTGCCCTGATGCTGGATCTGGGCGCGGCCGGCATCTTCCAGGTGCTGGACCGCAAGGGCTTCCTCGCAGACGCCAACGAAGGGATGACGGCCGCGGCCATCGCCTTCCCGCGCTGGATGGACGTGGGCGCGGACGCGCTCTTGAAGTCCCAGCTCCGGATGGAGGGCGACCAGCTGCGCGCGGAGCTCCGCCTGTTCAACGTGGCCACCGGCCGTGAAGAGCTGAAGGTGGAGCACCAGGTGGGCAAGGACCGCGCGCGCAGGCTCGCGCACCACCTGGTGGACGAGGTCTACCGGCACTACACGCGCGAGCCCGGCCCCTTCAAGAGCCGCATCGCCTTCGTGAAGCGCGCGGGCGCGGACCGCGAGGTCTGGACCTCCGACTGGGACGGCCACTACGCGGAGCGGGTGGCGGCGGACGGCATCAACCTCCTGCCCGCGGTGGGCCCCGACGGCGTGGTGGCCTACACCTCGTACCGGGGCGGCCAGCCGGACATCTATGTGCGCCGCGAAGGCAGCAACAAGTCGGCGCCGCTGGTGAAGGCGGGCGCCATGGCCACCGGCGTGGCGTTCTCACCGGACGGCAAGCGCGTGGCGTGGGCGCAGTCGCAGGGCCAGGGCACGCAGCTGTGGGTGGCGAACGCGGACGGCGGGGGCGCCAAGCAGCTCACCGACACCCAGTTCTTCATCAACTCCAGCCCATCCTGGTCCCCGGATGGGAAGCGGCTGGCCTTCGTGTCGGACCGCGGAGGCTCGCCGCAGATCTACGTGATGAACGCGGACGGCTCAGGCGTGCGGCGCGTCACCTTCCAGGGGAACTACAACCAGACCCCGAGCTGGTCGCCGCGCGGGGACCTCATCGCCTTCACCGCCCGCGACGAGCGCAACGCCTTCGACGTCTTCACCGTCGAGGTCGACTCCGGGAAGA
>CAZQVZ010000654.1:0-2286 GCA_964596895.1 uncultured Myxococcaceae bacterium | reverse complement strand
GTAGAGCGGCCGCGTCTCCGGCAGATAGCCCATGCGCCGGCGCACCTCCATGCGGTGCTCGAAGACGTCGAACCCCGCCACCTTCGCCACCCCATCGGACGGCGGCAGAAAGCCGGTGAGCATCTTCATGGTGGTGCTCTTGCCCGCGCCGTTGGGGCCCAGGAAGCCCAGCACCTGTCCCTCGTCCAGGGAGAAGGTGAGGGCGTCCACCGCCACCCGGTCCCGGTACCGCTTGGTGAGGTTTGCCACCTCGATCATCGGCATCGTGAAGGGTCTCCTTTGGTGCGGCCGGTTATAGGGGCCGATCGATCGGTGTCAAGGCGGCCACCTCGAACCGCTCTCTGGTCCGCCCTCTTCCTCGGCGCTGGGATATGAGGGCGCGCCATGGCGGTCATCGTACAGAAGTATGGCGGCAGCTCGGTGGGCGACGTGGAGCGGATCCGCAAGGTCGCTCGCAAGGTGAAGGAGCGGCGGGACGCGGGCGCGCAGCTCGTGGTGGTGGTCTCCGCCATGGGCGACACCACCGACGAGCTCCTCGGCCTGGCGCGCAAGGTGGCCCAGGATCCCCCCCGGCGGGAGCTGGACATGCTGCTCACCTGCGGCGAGCGGATCTCCATGGCGCTGCTGAGCATGGGGCTTCAAGAGATCGGCGTGCCCGCCATCAGCTTCACCGGCAGCCAGAGCGGCATCATCACCACCGACGCGCACTCGCAGGCGCGGATCGTGGAAGTGCGGCCGTTCCGGATCCAGGACGAGCTGGAGAAGGGGAAGGTGGTCATCGTCGCCGGGTACCAGGGCGTCTCCTACAAGCGCGAGGTCACCACCCTGGGCCGCGGCGGCTCGGACACGACGGCGGTGGCGCTGGCGGCGGCGCTGGACGCAGAGGCCTGTGAGATCTACTCGGACGTGGACGGGATCTTCTCCGCGGATCCGCGGGTGGTCCCGGACGCACGCAAGCTGGAGGCGCTCTCCTACGAGGAGATGCAGGAGCTCGCCTCTGCGGGCGCGCGGGTGCTCAACGCGCAGGCGGTGGAGTTCGCGCGGCACAAGGGCATCGTCATCATGGCGCGCTCGTCGTTCGGCGGCGGCACCGGCACCCAGGTCCGGGAGGTTCCGCCCACCGCGGCGTCGCGCGTGAAGGCGGTGGCGAGCGAAGGCGAGTTGGGGGTGGTGTCCGTGCGCGAGGGCGGCGCGCTCCTGATGGCCCTGTTCGAGTTCCTCGACGCGCGCGGCGTGCGCGGGCGGCTCTTCGCGTATGACGGGACGGGGGCGGGGGAGGGGACGCCGGGCGGCTTCGTGGCGGTGCCGCTGCAGGACGTGCACGCGCCGGAGCGCCTGGGCGAAGAGCTCGCCACGCGGTTCGAAGGGAAGGCGACGTTGCACCTGGGGTACGGGACGGTGACCTGCGTGGGCGCGGGCCTGGACTCGGACTGGAGCGTCTTGCGGCGCGTGCTGGCGCAGGCGGAAGGGCTGGGCGCGAAGGTGCTGGGCGTGCACACCTCGCCGCTGCAGTTGAGCGTCCTGGTGGAGAAGGGGCACCTGCCGGAGCTGACCCGCAGGCTGCACGCAGACCTCGTCTGAGCGGGGGCGCCGGGTGGACCCGGTGACTTCCTTCGGCGCGCGGATGAGGCTGCGCGGTGCCGTCTGCGCGCGCCGGCAGTAGACTTCAGGTGGAGGTCCGCCATGAGGAAGCCCACCAGGCAGCCAGCCACGTACGAAGATCTGCGCGCGCTCCCCGCGAACATGGTGGGGCAGATCATCGAAGGGGAGCTGTACGCGCATCCGCGGCCGGCGTCGCCGCACGCGTATTCGTCCAGCGGGCTCGGGGCGCTGCTCTTGCCGGGGTTCCAGCACGCGTCGGGCGGGCCGGGGGGCTGGTGGATCCTCGACGAGCCGGAGCTGAAGCTGCGTCGGGACATCCTCGTTCCAGATCTCGCCGGTTGGCGGAAGGAGCGGATGCCCACCATCCCCAGGGTGCCGCAGTTCGAGCTCTCACCGGACTGGGTCTGCGAGATCCTCTCGCCCTCCACCGCGAGCATCGACCGGGTGGCGAAGAAGCACATCTACGCGCGAGAGGGCGTCAGCTACCTCTGGTACGTGGATCCCGCGGCGAAGACCCTGGAGGCGCTGGCGCTGCGCGAAGGGAGTTGGGTGGAGCTGGGCGCGTGGATGGGCGCAGAGAAGGTCCGCGCCGCGCCCTTCGACGCCGTCGAACTCGACCTCTCCCTGCTCTGGCTCCCCGAGGAGGAGACCGGGTAGCGCAGAGTCCCTGTCGACGAAGACGCC
>CAZQVZ010000653.1:0-2296 GCA_964596895.1 uncultured Myxococcaceae bacterium | reverse complement strand
CGACGTGGTGAAGCTCAACTGCGTGAACGAGAAGCTCACCCAGGTGAAGGGGCTGGTGCGCATCTCCGAGCAGTCCGACGTGGCGCTGCGGGAGGCGGTGGCGCGGCGGGAGCAGTCGGCGGCCGAGCACCAGTTCACCAAGGTCACCATCGCCCGGGCGAAGGTGGAGCAGCTGCGCGCGGAGACCGAGGAGTGCATCGGCCAGCTCGCCTTCCGCACCGACGAGAACATGCTGGTGGAGGTCACCGAGCCGGACAACCTGCCGGAGGACCCCACGCGCCCCGCGCCGCAGCCGCGCGTCTCGGTGCGCCCGCCGCCCGCCAGCCCCACGCGTTAGTGGGCGCCAATTTTGTTTACCGGCCTGGGGCCGCGGGGCTTAATCGCCCGCCAGGGCCGTTCTGTTGGAGGCAGTCCGTCAGCTCATGAGGAGGCGCATCACGCAGCAGGCACGCGGGTGGGCGTGCGTGTGCGCGCTCCTCCCGGCGCTGGCCGCCGCGCAGAGTCCGCTGCCCCGTGCCAACGGCGTGAAGGTAGGCGACGGGCGGCTGCACCCCTCCCTGGAGCTGCAGACCCGCGTGGACTCCGCGGCGGGGTTCCTCAACCCGCACAGCGTGGGCCAGCCGCCGCAGCTCCACCCCGAGTTCATCCTGCACGTGCGGCCGGGGCTGACCCTGGATGTGCCGAGTGAGACGTTGGCGCTGGGGCTGGGCGGCCACCTCGACCTGCTCTGGTACACGGGCCTTCTGACGCTGGGCTCGCAGCGGTTCTCCCGGGTGCAGGGTCAGGGCTCCTTCGACATCGCCGCCAACCCCAACGGGGTGGTGGAGGTGCGGTTGTCGGACCGGCTCATCCGCTCGGACCACGCGGCGAACCCCGCGGTGGGCGTGGGCGTGGTGAGCCTGTACAACCAGCTCGAGCTGGAGGTGCCCATCCGGCCGGGCGGCGGCGCGTTGGAGATCACCCCCGGCGCCAGCTACACCTTCGAGTTCTTCAGCCCCATCTCGGTGGGCATCATCCCCGGCTGCCCGACGACGGATCCGCTCTGCTCCACCTCGCAGGTGAGCGCGCTGAACTACGGCAACCTCGCCCTGCAGCTCCAGGGGAGCTACCGCTTCCTGCCGAAGACCGCGGTGGTGGTGGACGCCGAGTATAACTTCCGCGACTACTTCAACGCCGGGAGCAGGTCTTCGCGGCTTTTGGTCCTCACCGGCGGGTTGTCCGGCCTGCTGTCACCGAAGGTGTCGCTGCTGGCGAAGGCCGGCTGGGCGAACGACTACCGCGCCGAGTTCGTCCGCTCCATCGTCGGGACGCTGGAGCTGACGTGGCTGGTGAGCCAGACCGCGAACATCAAGGTCGGGTATCTGCGGCGGCTCGAGCCCATCGCCCTCTTCGGTTCGTACGTGGATGACCGCGGCTACCTGGAGGGGCGCGCGCTGGTAGGCGGGCGGCTGACGCTGCGCGGCTACGCCAGCTTCGACTTGCTGACCTTCTGGGAAACGTCGCGCACGGACTCGCAGGTGCGGCTGGACCTGGGGCCGGAGTACGCAGTGACGCGCTGGCTCACGGTGGGCGGCGGCTACCTGCTCACCACCCGAGCGTCCTCGCAGTCCGCGGCGCAGACGTTCAACTACGCGCGGCACGAAGGGTATCTTCGGGTCGTCCTGTCGTACTGATTGCCCAGGCTGACCCCGAAGATGCGCCCTCCCCTCCCCCTCACCGCGCTGTGCCTGTGGACGTTGGCCGCAGCCCTCGCGTCCGGGGGGTGCCGGGGCACGGACGCCTCGCGGGGCGGCAACACGGTGACCGCCCGCCAGTTCGAGGCAGACGCCCGCGCAGGCAGCGAGAACACCCGGCCCGAAGCGAGCACCCTGGGCACCGGGGACCTGCTCGAGGTCCGCGTCTTCCAGGAGCCGGATCTCTCCGGAGCCTACCGGCTCTCCTCCGAAGGCACCATCGACTTTCCGCTGTGCGGGAAGGTGACGCTGGAGGGGAGGACCTCCAGCGAGGCCGCGGACGCGCTCCGGGTGTGTCTCGCCAACGGGTACCTGAGGCGGCCCGAGGTGACGGTGCTGGTGCGGGAGTTCACCTCCAGGAAGATCTTCGTCTTCGGCGAGGTGCAGAAGCCCGGCACCTTCCCCTTCGACGCGGACATGTCGGTCATCCAGGCCATCACGCTCGCGGGCGGGTTCACCAAGCTGGCGGCGAAGAACAACACCAACGTGACCCGGCTGGTGGACGGGCGCGAGGTGAAGATCCGCGTGCCGGTGGAGGACATCGGCGTGGGGCGGGAGAGGAA
>CAZQVZ010000652.1:0-2299 GCA_964596895.1 uncultured Myxococcaceae bacterium | reverse complement strand
CCGCGGTCTCCTACCAGGGGCACCACATCAACATCGTGGACACCCCGGGCCACGCGGACTTCGGCGGTGAGGTGGAGCGCGCCCTGCGGCTGGTGGACGGCGTGCTGCTCCTGGTGGACGCGGCCGAAGGGCCCCTGCCCCAGACCCGCTTCGTGCTCTCCAAGGCGCTGGCCATGGGGCTGAAGACCGTGCTGGTGATCAACAAGATCGACCGGCAGGACGCCCGCCCCCGGGAGATCCTGGACCAGGTGTACTCGCTGTACATCGACCTCGGCGCGGACGACACGCAGCTCGAGTTCCCGGTGATCTACGCGGTGGCGCGGCAGGGCCAGGCGTCGACCTCGCTGGACGAGCCCGGCACCACCCTGCAGCCGCTCTTCGAGGCCATCATCAGCCACATCTCCGCCCCGAGCGTGGGCGAGAGCGACTCTCTGCAGCTGCTCGTGGACAACCTCGACTACGACGACTACGTGGGCCGGCTCGCCATTGGCCGCATCCACTCCGGGCGCGTCGCCGCCAACACGCCCGTCGCCGTCATCCGCGACGGCGGCAAGGTCGAGCAGGGCAAGATCGTGAAGGTCTTCGGGTACGCCGGCCTCAAGCGGGTGGAGATCCCGGACGCCGGCCCGGGCGAGATCGTCAGCCTCGCGGGCATCGAAGACCTCTCCATCGGTGACACCATCAGCGACCCCGAGCGCCCGGTGGCCCTGCCCCGCATCACGGTGGAGGAGCCCACCATGATGATGGTCTTCAAGGTCAACGACGGACCTTTGGCCGGCAAGGAGGGCAAGTACGTCACCTCCCGGAACCTGCGCGAGCGGCTCTACCGCGAGGCCTACCGGAACGTGGCCATCCGCATCGAGGACACCGACACCCCGGACGCCTTCCGCGTGGTCGGCCGCGGCGAATTGCAGCTGGCGGTGATCATCGAGACCATGCGCCGCGAGGGCTACGAGCTCACCGCGTCCAACCCGGAGCCCATCACCAAGACGGTGGACGGCGTCCTCCACGAGCCCATGGAGCTCATGGTGTGCGACATCCCGGACACCGCGGTGGGCGTGGTCACCGAGCGGCTCGGGCCCCGCAAGGGCCGCATGGTGGACATGGGGCCTTTGGGCTCCGGCCGCACCCGGCTGCAGTTCCGCATCCCCGCGCGCGGGCTCGTCGGCTTCCGCAACGAGTTCCTCACCATCACCCGCGGTGAAGGGATCATGTCCAGCCAGTTCGACGGCTACGAGCCCTGGTTCGGCTACATCCCGCGCCGGTCCAACGGCGCCATCATCTCCGACCGCGCCGGCGAGACCGTGCCCTACGCGCTCTTCAGCATCCAGGAGCGCGGCTACCTCTTCGTGAGGGAGCAGGTCCCCGTCTACGAGGGCATGATCATCGGCGAGCACGCGCACCCGTCGGATCTGAACGTGAACGCGTGCCGGGAGAAGAAGCTCACCAACATCCGCGCCGCCGGCCGCGACGAGAACGTCATCCTCACCCCGCCGCGGGAGATGTCCCTGGAGCGCGCGCTGGAGTGGATCGCCGAGGACGAACTGGTGGAGGTCACGCCCAGGTCCATCCGGCTGCGCAAGAAGATGCTGACCGCCAACGACCGCTACAAGGTCGAGCGGGACCGCAAGCGCGAGAACGAAGCCGCCCAGCAGGGCTGAGCTCTCTCTCCCTCCCGGGAGGCACCAGCACTCCCTCTGGGAGAGGGCCCCAACGCGCACTCCTTCTCCCTCTGGGAGAGGGCCGGGGTGAGGGGTCCATCCCTGTTGCATCTGATCGTCCCCGGGGTTATCTCCCGCCCGTCTGCACCGTCTCTGGAGGCCTGACGCCGTTGCGCCTGCACGCCTGATCGTCTGAGTCCCGCGCGCTCCTCCCTCCCCCTCCCGTGAGGGGTGATCTCGGAGCGCGCCGAAGTCGACCTCGACCTTCCGGAGTGCCCTCGTGTCAGCCCCAGCCCGCACCGCGCGCCTTTCGCGCGTCACCTTCGCGTACACCGACGCCCGTCCCCTCTTCGAAAACGTAGACCTCACCTTCACGCCCGGCTGGACGGGGCTCGTCGGCCCCAACGGCGCCGGCAAGACGACGCTCCTGCGCCTCTTGGCCCGGGAGCTCTCCCCGACAGCGGGCAGCGTGGCCTTCACCCCCGAACGGCCGCTGGTCTGCCTCTGCCCGCAGCGCGTGGACGTCCTCACCGACGACCTGCGCCGCCTCGAGGCCGACCCGCCCCCCCATGCCCACCGCCTGCTCGGCGAACTGGGCCTGTGGGCGGGGCAGCTGGATGGCTGGGCGCACCTGTCCC
>CAZQVZ010000651.1:0-2301 GCA_964596895.1 uncultured Myxococcaceae bacterium | reverse complement strand
TCTGCCGCGGGATGACCTGCTTGAGCTTGGCGCAGATCTCCTTGCCCCGCTGGTACGCCCGCTCCCGGTGGACGATCACGCTGAGCGCGTCCACTGGCTCGCCGTTGATGAGGATGTCCAGCTTCACCAGGTCCGAGGTGACGAACCCGGCCAATTCGTAGTCCATGGACGCGTAGCCGCGGCTGACGCTCTTGAGCTTGTCGAAGAAGTCGAAGACCACCTCCGCCAGCGGCAGGTCATACGTCACCTGCACGCGCTTGCCGGAGGAGCCCAGGTACTTGAGATCCTTCTGCACCCCGCGCCGGTCCTGGCACAGCTTCAAGATGGCGCCCAGGTGATCGTTGGGCACGTGGATGTTGCACGTGAGGATGGGCTCCTCCATGTGCTCGATCTCCTGGGACGGCGGCAGCTTGGCGGGGTTGTCCACCATGGTCACCGTGCCCGCCGAGTCGAACACCTTGTAGATCACCGAGGGCGCGGTGCTGATGAGCTGCAGGTTGTACTCGCGCTCCAGCCGCTCCTGGACGATCTCCATGTGGAGCAGCCCCAGAAAGCCGCAGCGGAACCCGAACCCCAGCGCGGTGGACGTCTCCGGCTCGTAGGTGAAGGCAGAGTCGTTGAGGTTCAGCTTGTGCAGCGCGTCCCGCAGGTCTTCGTAGTCCGCCGAGTCGATGGGGAAGACGCCCGAGAACACCATGGGCTTCACTTCCTTGAAGCCCGGGAAGGGGGTCTGGGTGGGCCGCAGCTCCTCGGTGATGGTGTCACCGACCTTCGCGTCCGCGAGCTCCTTCACGTTGGCCACGAGCACGCCCACCTCGCCGGCCATCAGCGACTGCACCGGGCGGGCCTTGGGGCTGAAGACGCCGAGCTCGTTGACCTCGAACTTCTTCTTGTTGCTGAAGAGCATGATCCGCTGCTTGACCGACAGCGTGCCCTCCAGCACCCGGACCAGCATCACCACGCCGCGGTAGTTGTCGTACCAGGAGTCGAAGACCAGGGCCTCGAGCGGCGCCGCCGGGTCCCCCTGGGGCGGCGGAACGCGGGCCACCACCGACTCGAGGATCTCCGAGATGCCGATGCCCTCCTTCGCGGAGGCCGGCACCGCGTACGACGCGTCGATGCCGATGACGTCTTCGATCTCGGTGCGCACCCGCTCGGGGTCCGCAGACGGCAGGTCCACCTTGTTGATGACCGGGATGATCTCCAGGTCGTGGTCCAGCGCCATGTAGACGTTGGCGAGCGTCTGCGCCTCCACGCCCTGCGTCGCGTCCACCACCAGCAGCGCGCCCTCACAGGCGGCGAGCGAGCGGGAGACCTCGTAGGCGAAGTCCACGTGCCCCGGCGTGTCGATCAGGTTGAGGACGTAGGTCTTCCCGTCCTTCGCCTTGTACGGCATCCGGACCGACTGGGCCTTGATGGTGATGCCGCGCTCGCGCTCGAGCGCCATGTTGTCCAGGAACTGGTCCTGCTGCTCGCGCTTGGTCACCGTCCCGGTGAACTCGAGCAGGCGGTCCGCCAGCGTCGACTTCCCGTGATCGATGTGGGCGATGATGCTGAAGTTGCGGATGTGGGCGTTGTCGGCGGGCATGCGAAGGGACGCCCCGGGCGGCAGGGCGCGCGCGTGCCTAACACCCTGCGCCCCCGAGGTAAACGACCATGCAAACGGTGCTGACGGCCGCCCGGCAGCCCGGTGGGCACAGCGCCCCTGCTTCGCGGAGGTCATCAGCCCCAGCGCGGCCCCGGTGGGATCCCGGATGACCGCCACCCGGCCCACCCGGGGAACATCCGCGGCGGCGCGGAGGACCTGGGCGCCCAGCGTCACCGCGGCGGCCACGCGCGCGTCCACGTCGTCCACCTCGACGAAGCTGAACCCGTGCGGTGGGGAGCCAGGCACAGCTGCCTGCTTCGGCCCACCGATGCCGGCCACCTAGCGGCCCCCCTGCTTCGCCACGAAGTAGGCCCCCTCCGGGATGTCGAAAGGCTCGAGGGTCCAGCCCAGGGTCCGGGCGTAGAACTTCTTCGCTCGCTCCACGTCGTCCGTGGCGAGCTCGTTCCAGACGAAGTCGCCGCGCAGGGTCCGGCTACTTCTTCCGGGCGGCCGGACGCGCGCGCGCAGGCGTCTTGCGAGCGGACGTCTTCGACACCTTCCTGGCCGCCTTCTTCACCGCCCGCTTCGCCGACTTCAGGGGCTTCTTCGCCGCGCCCCGGGCAGCGCCCTTCTTCGCGGGGGACTTCCTCTTCGCGCCCGCCTTCTTCGTGACCGCCCGAACGGCCTTCTTCGCCGGCGCCTTCTTCGCGGCC
>CAZQVZ010000650.1:0-2303 GCA_964596895.1 uncultured Myxococcaceae bacterium | reverse complement strand
GGTACGCGTAGCGAAGGTCCGCATTGGCGGAGTCCCAGTAGGCCACGTGCAGCCCACCCTCAGCGTCCGCGACGAGGTCGTTGTAGTACCCGCGCAGCGCGCTGCCCGAAGGGGGGTCCAGCCGGGCGGCCGTCCACCCCGAGCCCTCCCAGGTGGCGTGCCACAGGAGGATCTCCCCGGTCTGGTTGGTGGAGTACGTGGCGTGCAACGCCCCGTGGGCATCAAAGGCCAAAGACGACGCGATTCCCGCCCACTGCCCGGACGACGCCGGACTGGCGACAGGCTGGGCGTGGCTCACCCAGTCACCGCCGGGCGCGCGGGTGGCGTGGCGCAGGCTCCTGGTGGCGTAGTCGAAGTGCAGCGCGTGCAGGGTGCCGTCGGAGGCGCGCGCGAGCCGCACGTTCCCGGTGTTGGTCCAGGTGGGCGCAATGGCCCCCTGGTGCACGCGCGCGGTGATCCACCCCGCGCCGGAGTCGCTGTAGGCGTGCCACAGGTCCGCGCGGTCCACGTCGAAGAGGTAGTAGAGCAGGTGCACCCGACCGGACGGCTCGACCAGCACGTCCGCGTAGTCCACCCGCACCTGGAGCATCTCGCCGCCATTGACGACCAACGCATCCGTCCAGCCTCCGCCGGGCGCGCGGCGCGCATAGCGGATCTGCCCCAACCAGAAGTTCCCGCCGTTGTTCTGCCAGCGGTAGTAGACGACGTGGACGCCGCCCTCTGCGTCGAGCGCGAGCTGGGTGCCGGTTCCCTCGAAGCCGGTGGCGATCTCCTCGATGCCCGGCGAGAAGAGCGCCGTTCGGGGCGGCAGGTGCAAGTAGCGCATGCCGTCCGTCCCGGCCACGTAGGCCAGGTGCGCGCCGCCTGCGGCATCCAATTCGAGATCGTTGAAGAGGCCGATGTACCCGGTGGTCCCGCTGGCAGCGACGCGGGAGATGAAGGCGTTGTCCGGACAGTCACACAGCCCTGCGCCCATCCCCGGCGCGGCGCTGCATTCCCGGGCCACGTCGCACTGGCAGGTCACGGTGCCGCCGCAGCCATCCGGGAGTTCTCCACAGCCGGACGGCACGTCCGCGCAGCCCAGCGGCACACACGCATCCGGCGTCCCGCCGCCGTCCGTCATCACCGACGCGTCCGGGGAGGACGGCCGGAGGCCCGCATCGACGCCGGTATCTGGATCCTGCTCAATCGGCTGTGGGCAGCCTGTGCCCCCCGCCACCAGCACGAAGAGGAGGCTGACCGGGATCCGGTGGGACATGACGGGCAACCATGCCACACGCGCGGTCGCTTTCTTGACCCTGCCCGCCGCGGGGGGACAAATCGCGCCATGACCGGCAAAGTCTTCAAGGATCCGAAGCCCCGTCGCGAGCAGGACCGCCGCGAAGGCGCGCCCACCCCGCCGCTGTTCGGCGAGCTTCTGGCGGAGTCGGGGTGGGAGCCGGAGGGGTTGCCGGCGGCGGCCCATGAAGGTTGGGTGCGCGCCCGCGGGCTCGTCCCCGAGCGGCGCGGGAAGGACCGGCGCTTCTAGCCATGCGCGCAGAACTTCGCGCCGAGCTGGACCGGCTGCACCAGGTGCTCCGCACGCTCGGCCAGAAGTGGGATCCGCTGCCGGGTGTAGACGACGCCGCGCTGGCGAAGGTGGAGGCCGCGTACGGCCTGCCCCTGGATCCAGACCTGCGCGCGCTCTGGAGGTTCACCCAGGGCTCCGCCTCCGGCACCCCCTGGTTCTGCGTGCGCACCGACGAGTTGGCGCTGTGTGAGCTGATGCCGCCGGACGAGGTGCTCGAGTTCACCGAGCTCGAACCTCTGGAGGTCTCGCCCGAGCAGCACTTCGAGTGGGCGGGCCGGCCCCTGAACTCGGATCCGCGCGTGGGCCCCTTCCTGCGGCACCCGAGGTGGCTGCCCTTCGCCGAGTTCAACGGGCTCGGCACCACGGTCCTCCTCGACGGCGCGCCGGGCCCCGAAGGCAAGCCGGGGCAGATCATCGCCTTCCAGCACGACCCGGACGCGGTCTACTTCACCGCCGGGAGCTTCCTGGAGTTCTTCGCGCAGTCGAACGCGCTGTACGAAGCCCAGGGCGCCGCGCTGGTGGACGAACCAGACGAGGCCCCGGACGACGACGAGACGATGGACGACGCGACAGAGGACGACGGCCCCCCCTAGGTCCCAGACCGCGCGTCACGCGCTTCGTGCTACGAGCAGCACGAAATGCTCCTCTCCAGACTTCCCAAAGGCGTGCTGACCACCGGCAAGGAGATCCTGCGGCACGTGCTGCGCCGGCCGGTGGTGGGCGTGGCGGCGGC
>CAZQVZ010000649.1:0-2321 GCA_964596895.1 uncultured Myxococcaceae bacterium | reverse complement strand
GCCCCGCGCGCGAGTAGAGCAGCCGCAGGGAGTTGGAGAGCGTGGTGACGCTGCCCACCGAGGACCGCGACGAGGTCCCGCCTCGCTGCTGCTGCAGCGCCACCGCCGGCGGCAGCCCTTCGATGCTGTCCACCTCCGGCACGCCCACCTGATCCAGCAGGCGCCGGGCGTAGGGCGCCACCGATTCGAAGAAGCGGCGCTGTGCTTCCGCGAAGAGCGTCCCGAACGCGAGCGATGACTTCCCCGAGCCCGAGATGCCGGTGAAGACCACCAGCGCGTCGCGTGGCAACTCCACGTCGACGTCCTTGAGGTTGTTCTCTCGCGCACCGCGGACCCGGACGCACGCGTTGCGCTGGGAAGGCTTCTCCATCTTTTCCGAGGCAGAAGCTGCGCACGCGCAGCGCTTTCGTCCCCCCCTTGCCTCAGGTCATTAGAAAAATCGAACGCGCGCGTGACCTGTATCAGTTTGGCTTGTTCTGGACTCTCTACCGTGCGCTCCGTGGTCCTGGGCCACACCGGCAGCGGGCGCTGCGGGGACCTTTCAAGGAGAGAACAGATGGATTGCAGACAATGGTTCAGGGGCGTCGGGGCCACGTTGGTGGCCGCCGCGCTCGTGTTGGGTGGATGTACCGGCGCTGAAGGCCCTTCGGGGCCGGAGGGTGCGCCTGGGCCCGCTGGTGAGCAGGGGCCGCAGGGACTGCCGGGGCAGGATGGGCAGGACGGTGAGGATGGCGAGAACGGCACCGCGGGCCAGAACGGCCAGAACGGGACCGACGGCCAGAATGGGCAGGACGGCTCCGACGGCAAGGACGCCCCGGTGGTGATGGTGGAGTCCTGCGCGGTGTGCCACGGCGCGGGCCGCTACTCGGACGTGAACGCGAAGCACGCGCTCGAGAACCAGGTCACCTGGGAGGTGCTGAGCATCACCCCGGATGCGCCGGCCGCAGGCCAGCTCACCGTGAAGTTCGTCGTGAAGGTGGATGGGGTTGCGCGCGCAGACTTCACCAACAAGGTCGGCGGGCATCGGCACCGCGTCAAGACCGATCCGACGAAGCTCGGGGAGTTCGAGCGGGTCACGCTGGCGACGACCGACTTCACGGTCACCCCGCTCGCCACCATCGGTCAGTACGAGGCGGTGCTCCCGGCGGACTCTCTCGCGAACACCATCGGCCTGCGGCTGACGCCGCCGGGGGTCTCCTACCCCCAGGCGATGGTGGTCTTCTCGTACCCCACCGCCCCGCGGGATCTGGTCTCCGACCAGAGCTGCAAGAACTGCCACGGCGAGACGGTCTTCAACGGCAACCACCACAGCGCCAACGCCGCCGGCGTCCAGTCGTGCGTGATCTGCCACACCCGCGACTCCCAGAGCCGCGGCGTCCCCGGCGACCGGCTGACCGCGTACGTGCACGGCATCCACAACTCGCACAACATGCCGGACCACAAGTACCAGCGCAGCGCCAACAGCGTGTTCGAGGTGGGCTACCCCACCAGCATGGCGGACTGCAGCGTGTGCCACGACACCCAGCAGCGGCTGGACGCGGTGCTGGCCAAGCCGGTGAACTACTCCACCTGCATGAGCTGCCACGACAAGTGGGAGTCCTTCGGGACCCTGGCCGTGGACCACAGCGCGCTCAACGCGACCACGAATTGCGGCCAGTGCCACACCGCGGGCAGCGCCATTGGCGGCACCGTGGGTGACTTCCACAACGGCGCCGGCGGCGGCGTCTACTTCGACGGCAAGAACGAGCGCCTGGAGCTCGGCAAGGCCATCCGGATGGAGATCACCGAGATCACCGCCGCGGGTCCGGGCGGGGCGCTGACCGTGAAGTGGCGCGCGTACAACCCCGCGGACGGCACCGCCTACGCCCCCTGCAACACGGAGCTCGCCATGGGCCCCGTGTTCATCGCCGAGCCCGGCCCCCCGGTCAGCAACACCCTGAACATGCTGCGCGCGTACGCCACCGGTGACGACTACCTGAACGACGGCATCGGCACCAAGCCGGGGCAGCCGGGCGCCACCCTGCAGCTGAGCGCGGCCAACACCACCTGCGCCAACGACGTGGCCACCACCACCTGGACGCTGGAGAACACCCAGGCCATCAAGGGCATCATCGCCCTCCAGGGGATGCCCAAGCTCCAGGCCAACGGCCGGCTGGTCCGCCCGCGCGTCCCCTCCCCCACCCGGGAGTTCATGGTCGCCAACGGGGCCCTGCCGGACGCCCTCAACGCGCGCCGCGCCATCGTGGACATCGACAAGTGCACGTCGTGCCACGTGGGCTCGCTGTACTCGCACGGCACCAACCGCATCGACTCCATCGAGC
>CAZQVZ010000648.1:0-2323 GCA_964596895.1 uncultured Myxococcaceae bacterium | reverse complement strand
GTAGTAGCTGACGAAGTACTCCACCGCGTTGTCGGGGAAGAGGTCCTTGAACTCCCCGTACAGCTGCGCCGCCAGCGTCTTGTTGTGGGCGATGATCAGCGCGGGCCGCTGCACGTTGGCCACCACGTTGGCCACCGAGAACGTCTTGCCGGACCCGGTGACGCCGAGCAGCGTCTGGTACGGGTCTCCGCGTTTGAGCCCCTCGGTCAGCTCGGCGATAGCGCGGGGCTGATCGCCCTGCGGCTGGTACTCACTGTGGATCCGGAATGGCGGCATACGGCCCTCGCTCTAACAAAGGGGCGGTCTTCCCGCTGCTGTCGCGAAGCTGGCTGCCCGGCCGCTCAGCGCCCGCCCCGGGCCCCCGCGCCACCCTTCGCCGCCTCGTGGCGGTCTTCGAGCATCCTTTGGCGGGGGTGCTCGAATTCGTCGCCCGGGCGCCACCTGGGCATCTGCGGGGCGTTGGCCACCCGGTACCCGGTGAGCAGGTAGAGCTGCACGTCTTCCACCGCGCCGGAGAGGTCCCACGACGGGTCGTACTCGTCCGCGGGCTGGTGGTAGCGCTCCTGCTCCCACTTCTCCCGTTGCGCCTTGCCCCACCCGGGCGGCCTGCCCACGTAGTCCATGCCACTGCCCAGGTAGAGCGCGGGCACGCCCAGCTTCGCGAAGTTGAACTGGTCCGACCGGTAGAAGAACCCGCGGTCCGGCATCTGGTCCGGCTTCACCACCCGGCCCTGCCAGGCGGCGAGCGGCACCACCACGTCGTCGAGCGTGCTCTTGCCGAACCCGATGCTGGTGGTGTCCTTGGTGCGGCCGCGAAAGTTCATGCCGTCGATGTTGATGTTGGCGGCGAGGTACCCCGGGTGCACCGGCGGATATCGGGTGAGGTACCGCGAGCCCAAAAGCCCCTGCTCCTCCGCGGCCACCGCC
This sequence comes from uncultured Myxococcaceae bacterium, assembly GCA_964596895.1. Lineage (GTDB taxonomy): Bacteria > Myxococcota > Myxococcia > Myxococcales > Myxococcaceae > JAFAFL01. Next base: position 1,396 of record CAZQVZ010000648.1, on the reverse strand, counting down.
GCGAAGAGGACCGAGCGGCGCGGGCCCGGCTTCATCTGCGCCATCTGCCGCGCCACGGCGATCATCGCCGCCACCCCTGAGGCGTTGTCCACCGCGCCGTTGTGCACGGTGTCCGCGCCCCCGTCGCCGTCGGGGTGCATGCCCAGGTGGTCGTGGTGGGCGGTGTAGACGACCATCTCCTGCGAGAGCGCCTTGTCCGTCCCCGGCAGCAGTCCCAGCACGTTCGCCGTCTTCACCTGGGTCACCTTGTTGGTGAAGGAGGTGGAGAGCCTCACCCCCAGCGGCACCGGCTTGAAGTCCGGGGAGAGCGCCGCCTTCCGCAGCGCGTCCAGCTCATGTCCGCCGAGCCCCGCCAGCTTGCGGCTCGCGGCCTCGGTGGTCCACGCCTTCACCTCCATCCGGTGTCCGTCGCCCGCGGGCAGTTCGTACTGCTCGCCGCTCCAGGACGTCTGCACCACGTTCCAGCCGTACCCCGCGGAGTCGCGGGTGTGGATGATGATGGCGCCCGCCGCTCCCTGCTGCTGGGCCATCTCGTACTTGTAGTCCCAGCGGCCGTACCGAAGCCGCGTCCGCCCGGCGAAGCGCTTCGGGTCGTCTTCGGGATCGCTGTTCATGAAGAGGAGCACCTTCCCCTTCAGATCCGCGCCCTTGTAGTCGTCCCAGTCGTACTCCGGCGCCACGATGCCGAAGCCCACGAAGACGATCTCGGCGCCCTCCACCTTCGACTGGGCCTTCTGGTGCCCCGACCCGGCGATGAACTCGTCGTGCCAGGCGAGGGCCGCCTTCCCCTTCGGGCCCTCGAGCGCCAGGGTCTTCGGGTTGCCGGTGATCCCCACCAGGTCGAAGGCCTGCAGCCAGGTGCCCCCGTCGCCTGCGGGCTGGAGGCCCACCGCCTCGAACTGCGCGGAGAGGTACTCCTGCGTCAGCCGGTCACCGCGGGTGCCGGGGCCGCGCCCCTCCAACAGGTCGTGCGACAAGAAGCGCGTGTGCGCGCGCAACTCGCCTTCGGAGATGGCCGCCACCGCGCGCTTCTCTGCCGCCGTGAGCTTCGCCGGCTTCGGGAGCGCAGCCTGGGCGAAGGACACCTCCGAGGCCAGCACCGGGGCCAGCAGGATCGCGCACGAAAGCAGCGCGGCGAAGCGGGCAACGCCACCGCTCAAGCGGTCACCTTCCACTGCGTCCCCGCGGGCGTGTCCATGATCTCCACGCCCAGATCCTTCAGGGACGCGCGCAGGCGGTCTGCCTCGGCGAAGTCCTTGCGGCCGCGCGCCGCGTTGCGCTGGCCGATGAGCGTCTCGACCTGACCTGGGTCTATCCCCCGCTGCGACACCAGCCGGTCCCGCCGCCGCAGGGGACAGGAGGACGGTTCGTGCACGTGCACGCCGAGCGACGTGGC
>CAZQVZ010000647.1:0-2329 GCA_964596895.1 uncultured Myxococcaceae bacterium | reverse complement strand
GCGGACAGAACGCGCGCAGGTCACCAATGGCGACCTCCAGCCCGCCCTTCTTCGCTGCGAGCACCATGCCCTCCACCGGCATCCCGCTCTGCCGCGCCTCGGTGAGCAACGCCAACGACGCGCTCCCCTTCGACAACATCCGCGAGAGCACCACGCCCTTGGCGCCGGTCTGGATGACGTGGGCCTCCACCTCGTCCCCCACGCCGTAGCGCAGGATGCCCTCGTCGTCCTTCAGCTCCCGCAGCTCGATCATCGCCTCGGTGCGCCCACCGAGCGACAGGAACGCGGTGTCCGCGCCCAACTGGAAGATCTTGCCGATCACCTTCTCGCCCACCCGCGGCATCCTCCGCGAAGACACGGGCTCCTTCTTCTGGTCCTCCTCGAACATCTCGGCGAAGGACTGCGCCTCGGGCACCTCCTTGAAGAGCGACTCGTCCGGCGAGCGCGCGGGCGCAGAAGGCTCTCCGGCAGCCTGCTCGTCCGAAGACGTCTCGGCGCCAGCCTCCACCGGCGCACCCCCCGGCGGCGGCGCGGCGCGCTTGACGACCACCAAAGGCCCCTTGCTGCGCTTCTCCGGCGGCTTCGGCGACGAACGATCGGCCCCGCCGCCCTCCTCCGGCTTGCGCGAAGGCCTTTCAGCCCCGCCAGAAGGAATGCCCAGCATCACGTCGCCGAAGGTGGCCTTCGGCTTCCGCTTGTCACCCGGACCCTGCTTGTCGTCACTCAAACTGAGGTACCTCTTTGAGAAGGGCGCGCACATTACACATGCGCCCCTGAGCGTCAAAGGGAAGGAGCCGCCACGAGCTTCAGCAAGAAACGCTCGCCCGGTCGCAGCTCTTTCTGCCCGTACGGCGGCCGGCCATCCGCGCTGCCGTCTGCAACCGCCTGCTCTGCTTCCACCTTCACGTGGGACCGGTCCGGCGACACATCCTCCACCACCAGCTCCATCCCCGCCCGCACCGGCGCGGGCAGCTTCGAAGACAGCAGCACCGCCACGCTCAACGCCGCCTCCGAGCTCGTCCGCTCTCCGCGCAGGTTCAGCTTCGCCTCCTCTATAGAGAGCCCCACCGGGTGCCCGGAGAAGGAAACCTTCAGCTTCGACGTGGCCAACCGGGAGAGCTGCGCCCGCAGCCGCTCCACCTCCTCTGCGTCGAGCTGGCCGTTGCCGTCCCTGTCCACGCCTGCCCGGAGCAATTGCGAGCGGCGGCCTGCGTCCACGTCCATCACCACCAGCGCCTCCACCCGGTCCGGGTGCACCACCACCCGCACGTGCTTGTGGAAGCCCTGCGGATGCGCGAACGCGGGCAGCGCCCAGAGCAGCGCGAGCGCCATGAACCCTGCCGCGCGCACGGCTACATCCCGTGGAACGCGCCGAGCAACTTGCGCAAATCGCCAATCTTCCGGGGCGCCCGCTCAGGCTGAGCGGGGTCGGCGTTGGGGCCCAGGGGCAGCGCCCGCGCCGCAGGCTTCGCCAGGGGCTGCCTGAGCGCGTAGTCCACCCAGATGGGGTTGGTGAACGCGAACGGCGTCACCGCCTGCGTCTGCACCGGCGCGTACTTCCCATACGGCGCCGAGTACCCGAACGCAGAGCCAATGGCGCCCACCGCCTCGCCAATGGCAATGGAGGGGATCTCCCTGGGCGTGAACACCGGCCACATGGACCTCTCCCCTGTGACCTCCACGGTGAGGAAGCTGCCGTCTGGCACCGCGCCGGTCCAGGTGCCGTCGAACCGCACCAGCCCCTCGCTCAGGGTGTCCCGCTCCCACGTCTGCAGCACCTCGGGGCCGCGGGTACGGTCCGGGCCGCCGCGCAGGAGCACCACCTTCGCCACGTCCACCCACGGCGCGGCCTGCACACGGATCTGGGCGGTGACCTCGCCGCTCGGCGCGACCACCCGGCTGCCCACCATCTGGCCGTCCACCGTGAACTCCACGAACGGGCCGTTGGTCACCACCGCGCGCTGCCCGAGCAGCGCCTCCACCACCGCGCCCTCCCCAAGGTTGCGCATGCTCCCGTCAGCGCCGCTGCCCAGCCACATGTACGTGCGCGGCAGGCCTGCTTCGTCCTCGTCGTCGTGCGAGTCGCTGTTGCCCACGCCGGTCACCTTCCGGCCCTGCCCGAGCATCGTGTACCAGTCGTCCAGGCTGCCCGGGTACACGGGCTGCTCCACGCAGTCCTCGGGGTTGAAGCTCCCGGTCTCGGGGCAACTGACGCCCGGCCGCCTGGCCATCCGCTCCTCCAGCACCGTCCCCACCGGCGGGATGGGCCCCGACGGCTCCTCGCCCTCCGGCGGCTCCGCGGGGATCCGGTAGTGGCGAAGCTGGTCCT
>CAZQVZ010000646.1:0-2329 GCA_964596895.1 uncultured Myxococcaceae bacterium | reverse complement strand
TCGCGTTCGACGAGCTGTTCTTCCTGCAGCTGGGCATGGCGCTCAAGCGGCAGGGGGTGAAGGTGATCCCCGGCATCGCCTTCAACGCGTCCGCGGACCGGCTGGAGGGGGCGGCGAAGTTGTTGCCGTTCGAGTTGACCGCGGCGCAGGGGCGGGTGGTGAAGCAGATCGCCCGGGACATGCAGAAGCCCGAGCCCATGAACAGGCTGCTGCAAGGAGACGTGGGCTCCGGAAAGACGGCGGTGGCGCTGGTGACGGCGGCGCTGGCGTTGCAGGACGGCTACCAGGTGGGGGTGATGGCGCCCACGGAGATCCTCGCGGAGCAGCTGGCGCGGAACTTCGGCAGGTGGCTTGCGCCCATGGGGTTTCGGGCCGGGCTCGTCTCCGCAGGCGGCACCGCGAAGCAGAAGCGGGAGGTGCGCGAGAGCTTGGCCGCAGGCGAGATCCACTGCGCAGTGGGCACGCACGCGCTCATCCAGGAGGGCGTGGAGTTCCAGAAGCTGGGGCTCGTGATCATCGACGAGCAGCACCGGTTCGGCGTGATGCAGCGCCACTCCTTGATGAGCAAGGGGAAGCGGCCGGACGTGCTGGTGATGACCGCCACGCCCATCCCGCGCACGCTGGCGATGACGCTGTATGGAGATCTGGAGGTCTCCTTCATCGACGAGTTGCCGCCGGGGCGCACGCCCATCGCCACCCGCGTCTACAACGACCGCGCGCGGCCGAAGGTCTACGAGGCGGTGCGCAGGGAGTTGCAGAAGGGGCACCAGGCGTACGTGGTGTACCCGTTGGTGGAGGAGTCCGAGAAGCTGGATCTGGCGGATGCGACCCAGGGCGCGCAGACCCTGAGCGGCGTGTTCGAGGGCTGGACGGTGGGGCTGCTGCACGGGCGGATGAAGCAGGAGGAGAAGGAGGCGGTGATGGCCGACTTCCGGGACGGGACGATCCACGTGCTGGTGTGCACCACCGTGGTGGAGGTGGGCGTGGACGTGCCCAACGCGTCGGTGATGGTCATCGAGTCTGCGGAGCGGTTCGGGCTCTCGCAGCTTCACCAGTTGCGCGGACGGGTGGGCCGTGGGGCCGCGCAGAGCCACTGCTTCCTCGTGGCCGGGTTCGCCCGGTCGAAGGAGTCTTCGGACCGGTTGAAGGTGATGGAGGAGAGCACCAACGGGTTCGTGATCGCCGAGCGGGACCTGGAGATTCGCGGGCCCGGGGAGTTTCTGGGGACGCGGCAGAGTGGGATTCCGGAGTTGGCGGTGGCGAACCTCGCGCGGGATGCGCAGCTGCTCGCGGTGGCGCGCGAGGAGGCTAGGGCGGTGGTGGACGCGGACGGGGACCTGAAGCGAGCGGAGAACCAACCACTGGTCCGCGCGCTGGAAGAACGCTGGGAAGGTCGGCTGTCGCTGGCGCGGGTGGGCTAAGGCCGTTGGCGGGGCTAGCTTTGGGGCATGGATCCGATGACGGCGCTGGTGGAGCAGCTGCGGACGCGCGGGATAAGCGACGAGCGGGTGCTGCGCGCCATGGCCTCGCTCGACCGCACGCTGTTCGTGCGACCAGCGCAGGCGCATGAGGCGCACTGGGACACGGCGCTGCCCATTGGGTACGCGCAGACCATCAGCCAGCCGTATGTCGTCGCGTTCATGACCGAAGCGTTGGAGCTGAAGGGCACGGAGCGGGTGCTGGAGATTGGCACCGGCTCGGGCTACCAGGCGGCCGTGCTGGCGGCGGTGTGCCGCGAGGTCTATTCGGTGGAGATAGTCCCGGAGCTCGCGGTGAGGGCGCGGGGCGTGCTGAAGGAGCGGCTCGGGTTGGAGAATGTCTTCCTGCGCGAGGGAGACGGGCACCGCGGCTGGCCGGAGGCTGCGCCGTTCGACGCCATCCTGCTCACCGCTGCGCCGGAGCGCCTCCCGGAGAGCCTGCTGGAGCAGCTCGCGGACGGCGGGCGGCTGGTCGCGCCGGTGGGGCCCACGCACGGTGACCAGGACGTCATCCGCGTCCGGAAACAGGGAGAGGACGTGCAGGTCGAGCGGCTTCTGCCCGTGCGCTTCGTGCCGATGACGTCCAGGCCGCTGCCGCAGTAGCGCGGGGGCCGTGGCGGGAGGTTTCTGGAGAGCGAAAATCGCGCCTGGGGCCCCCAGGTGGCCCCAGGAGCCGCGCGAGGGGCGGGTGCCTGCATTCGTAGCGGCCGTGGAATTGCCCCTGTGGGCTCCCAGGAGGCCCGTAGGGCTGTCTCGCGCGGCGCTCCGGCACGTTCTCTGCGCCGGGATGTCCGATCCTGCCCGGCACGTCCGGCCCGCCTGAGACGTCCGGCCCGTCCGACACGCCCGTC
>CAZQVZ010000645.1:0-2332 GCA_964596895.1 uncultured Myxococcaceae bacterium | reverse complement strand
ACGAGCTGGTCACGGTCTGGGGCCCTGGGGAGATGGACCGCAGCGCGTTCGTCTCCGCCGGCGCCTTCACGCAGCAGTTCAGGGACGCAGCTGCGCGGATGCTCGCGAAGGACGAAGCGGTGGCAGCTCCCGCGGAGCAGCAGCGCCGCGCCCAGGTCCTCGAGGAGCTCTCGCAGGGTCAGCCCACGCTGGTGGAGACGGACCTCTCCAACGCGACCGAGCAGGACCAGAAGCTCGTCCGGCACATCTTCGCGGCGGCGAAGATCATCGAGCGGCTCCATGCAAAGCAGAAGGGCGTGCACGGGCTGGAGCAACAGATCCCCGCGGACGACGAGGCCTCGCGCGCCATGTTCTTCCGCAACCAGGGCCCCACCTGCGTCGCGCCCCGCACCGAGGGGAACCCGGACTGCAACGCCCTGCCCTCGCGCCTCGAGCCCACCTTCGGCCTGTACCCCGCGGACCTCCAGGCGGACCCGAAGTTCTGCCAGACGCTCGAGAAGGCGCCGAACGCAAAGGCCCTGATGGATCACTTCAGCGTGGTCCGCGAAGTCGAAGGCAAGCCGGGCACGTACGAAGCGGTTCCCTACACCGTCGCCTACAAGGAGGACATGGAGGCGGTCAGCCGCGAGCTTCAGGCTGCCGCGGACGCCATCACCTCGGAGGACGAGGCCGCGTTCAAGGCGTACCTGGAGGCCGCATCGCAGTCCTTCCTCACCAACGACTGGGAGCCGGCGAACGCGACCTGGGCGGCGATGGGCGCCACCAACAGCGCGTGGTACCTGCGCATCGGCCCTGACGAGGTCTACTTCGAGCCGTGCGCGTGGAAGGCGGGGTTCCATGTCTCGTTCGCGCGCATCAACCCCGACTCCCTCGCGTGGCAGCAGAAGCTCGAGCCGGTGAAGGGTGACATGGAGAAGGCGCTCGCGAAGCTGGCGGGGCCTCCGTACAAGGCGCGCGACGTTAAGTTCAAGCTGCCGGACTTCATCGACATCGTGCTCAACGCAGGGGACGCGCGGCCGCCGCACGGCGCCACCATTGGCCAGTCGCTGCCGAACTGGGGCGCGGTCGCGGCGAGGGGCGGCCGCACCGTGGCGATGACCAACCTCTACACCGACGCCGACAGCCAGGCGGTGCTCCGTTCGCAGATGGCGTCCCTGTACTGCCCGGCGACCCTGGCGAAGGTCACCACCGAGCCGGAGCCGGCGCTGATGAGCACGGTCCTGCACGAGGCCGCGCACAACCTGGGGCCGTCTCACGAGTACAAGGTGAAGGGGAAGGTGGACGACGAGCTCTTCGGCGGCCCGCTCGCCTCCATGATGGAGGAGCTCAAGGCGCAGTCTGCGGCGCTCTACTTCTCCGGCTGGCTGGCGGAGCGCGGCGTGATCGCCCAGGAGGAGGCGGAGAAGTCCCACCTGCGTGACATCGCCTGGGGGTTCGGTCACATCTCCCGCGGCATGTACACGGCGACCGGCGGCGGCCGCCCGTATAGCCAGCTCGCGTCCATCCAACTGGGCGCGCTGCACAAGGGCGGCGTCCTGGTCTGGCACGCGGACCAGAAGGCGGCCAACGGCGAAGACGAAGGCTGCTTCGAGGTCGAGCTGGCGAAGTGGAAGCCCACCATCGACGCGCTCGCCCGCCGGGTGCTCGAGGCCAAGGGCTCCGGCGACAAGGCCGCCGCGGAGAAGATGAAGGCCGAGTTCGTGGACGCCACGGACGACTGGTCCAGGCTCCGCGAGACGACAGCCGCCCGGTGGCTGCGCGCGCCCAGGGCGAGCTTCGTCTACACGGTGAAGCAGTAGCGAGGGGCCTCAGCCGGGGAACGGGAGCCACGGGCCGCTCGGTGACGCGCCCTCGCCCGACGAGAGTGCTTCGAGCGCCTGGGCGTAGCTGAGCTCGGAGGCGAGCAGCTTCGTCTGCTCGGGGGCCCACGCGCGCCACGACTGGAGCCGGGACAGCCAACGCCCCTCCTCTTCGTCGTAGAGGTCGGACGCCTGCACCAGCAGACGGGACTCCAGCGTCTCGCGCTCCTTGGCGAACGCGTGCTGGGGCAGGCGGACCTCGCCGTCCCGCTCCACCTGTGCCAGCAGCGCCCGCGCGTCCGCCGAGAGCCCGGACAGCGCGCTGCGCCTGCGCGCAGGCTCCATCACCACGCGGTAGACCTCCGGCCAGAGCCTGCGCGCGACGAAGGTCACCTTGCCCTCCCACAGCCGCAACGGCACGACCTCTGGGCTTGCGCGCAGCGTGGGTGACCACACCGTCGGTGCGGATGAACTCCAGCGCGGCGTCGAGCGTGCGAACCATCTGCTCCAAAGGTAGGCCCGCGAAGGGCCTC
>CAZQVZ010000644.1:0-2367 GCA_964596895.1 uncultured Myxococcaceae bacterium | reverse complement strand
AGCGGCGTGATGAAGGAGCACGACGCCGCCAGCGCGATGCCGATGGCGAAGGTCCGCGCGTCCACGCCCAGGGTCTGCGCCGCGCTGATGGCCACCGGCAGCACCACCAGCGCCGCGGCCTGGTTGCTCATGGGCGCGGACAACAAGATGGTGAGGACCATCAGGCCCAGGAGCACCCCGCGCGTCCCGGTGACCGACGACGTGCTGGCGATGACGTCCCCCAGCATGGTCCCTGCCCCGCTGGTCTCCATGGCCACGCCCAGCGCCATCATGGAGCCGATGAGGAGCACCACCCGCCAGTCCACGCGGAAGGCGAGCCGGGCGTCCACGCACCCGGTGGCGATCATGAGCAGCATGCCGATGAGCCCTGCCACCGGCAGCGGCAGCACCCCGAAGCTCCCCAACAGGAGCGCGCCCGCGAAGACGCCCACCGCGATGACCGCCCGGGTGTAGCGCGGCGGCTGGTACTCCACGTCGGTGAGCATCAGCAGCGTGGTGCCGTCCGACAGCTCGCTCACGCGGGTGCGCGGGCCTCGAAGGAGCAGCACGTCTCCTGCGCTCAAGGGCAGCGTGGACAGGGAGTGCCCGCCCCACACCCGCCCCAGAAGCTGGAGCTTGGTGAGCCTCTGGATGGCCGGACGCCGGTGGATGGCCAGCGCCACCAGCCCATAGCGTTCGGAGAAGAGCGTCTCCTTCAGCGTCCGCCCCACCAACGGTGACCCCGGCGGGACCGACGCCTCCACCAGGAGCGTGTCCCGCGGCCGCAGCTGCTCGTCCGACAGCTTCAGGTCCGGGCGGATCTCCACGCCGCGCAGGTCCTTCACCCGGAGGATGTCCGCCCGCTGGCCTTCGATGATCAGCCGGTCATCCGCGGAGAGGACGTGGCCCGGGTTGGCGGGGATGGCGCTGCCGTTGCGCACCAGCCCCAGCACCCGCAGCCCGAGGCCCTCGGTGATCTCCCGGAGCTCCTGCCCCACGTACGGCGAGTCCGGCGTCAGGATGGCTTCCGTGAGGTAGTCGCGGAGCTGGTAGCCGGAGGTGTTGGCGGCGTCCTCGCGGTTGGGCAGGAGCCTGGGCCCCAGGAGCACCACCACCGCGATGCCGATGATGGCCAGGGGCACCGCCACCGGCGCCAGCTCCGCCAGGGACAACCCGCGCATCCCGTAGTGCTGCATGGTGGCGGAGGCCACGAGGTTGGTGGACGTGCCGTACAGGAAGATGGTCCCCCCCAGCATGGACGCGTACGCCATGGGCAGGAGGACCTTGCTCTTGGGGATGCGCGCTCTGGCCGCCGCGCCAATGGCCACCGGCAGGAACGCCGCCGTGGTCACCGTGTTGGAGACGATGGAGGAGAACCCCGCCACCATCACCATCAGCGCCAGGATGAAGGTCTGGTGCCCGAAGCGGGCGAACGCGGACACCTTCTGCCCAATGAGCTGGACGACGCCGGTGGACGCCAGCCCCTGGGTCATCGCCAGCAGGGTGAAGATGAAGATGACCGTCTCGTTGGCGAAGCCGGCGAAGGCCTGCTCGGGGGTGAGCGCGCCGGAGAGGGCCAACAGGGCCACGATGGTGAGCGAGGTCACCTCGATCGGGATGCTCTCCACCGAGAACATCACGATCGCCACCAGCACGATCGCCAGCACGACCAACGCCGTCATACGTCTCCAGTTCCGCCCTTCGCGGGCCCCAACCTGCCCACGCCCACGCCAAGGGGAAGCCTGGGGCCTACATGGGTGTCCTCCATCGCACGGGTGGTACCGCGCTGATGGGTTGGATTAGTTGGGGATGCCCCACCGGCCATTGCGCCATTTCAGTGGGTGACAGAGGCTCGGATTCATGGCGGATCGACCGTTCGCCCTGGGGTTACAGGGAGCCTTTTGGGAAGGCCCGCTCAACAGATGAGGAAGGAATCGACGATGACCGAGGCAGCAGGCGGCGCGCAGACGACGAGCCCCACCCTCCAGAAGTGGGTGGAGGAGATGGGCCGGCTCACCCGGCCGGACAGGGTGGTCTGGTGTGACGGCAGCGAGGCCGAGAAGAAGGCCCTCACCGAGCTGTGCGTGAAGGAGGGCATCCTCCACCCGCTGAACCAGGAGACCTGGCCCGGCTGCTACCTGCACCGCTCCAACCCCAACGACGTGGCGCGCGTCGAGCACCTCACCTTCATCTGCACGAAGACGAAGGAGGAGGCGGGCCCCTTCAACAACTGGGTCGCCCCCGACGAGATGTACGCCAAGCTGTCGAAGGAGTTCGACGGCTCCATGAAGGGCCGCACCCTGTACGTGGTGCCCTACGTGATGGGCCCTGTCGGCTCGCCGTTCTCCAAGGTGGGCGTGGAGCTCACCGACAGTCCCTACGTGGTCC
>CAZQVZ010000643.1:0-2382 GCA_964596895.1 uncultured Myxococcaceae bacterium | reverse complement strand
TCAACGACGGCATGGCGTATCCGGGCGAGCTGGTGACGGTGGAGATCACCCAGGCCCACCACTACGACCTGATTGGCAAGGTCGTGGAGCGCGCGGATCCCAGGAAGGCGCAGCCCCTGGTGCCCAGGTCCATGCCGCTGCCGGTCCTCCCCGCGCAGCGGTAGTCTCGCGCTCCCTCTGGGAGAAGGCCGCAGAGGGCCGGGGTGACGGCGAGAGCAGGCAGGCGTCAAACTTGAACCGGCAACCGGGTCCGGGGTAGTCCCATCCCTTCACGTGCCCGGCGCGCCGGGAGGAAGGACGCTCTTTGTCGGCACCGACGGCGGTGGAGAAGATCGACCAGCTTTTCGGGCAGTACCTCGTGGCGCCGTTCGCAAAGGTCCTCTTCTTCGACCTCGCGTTCTGGACGGACAAGATCGAGATCCCGGTGGTGGTGCTCTGGCTGGTCCTGGGCGCCCTCTTCTTCACGCTGCGGATGGGCTTCGTGAACATCCGGGCGTTCAAGCACGCCATCGACGTCACCCGCGGCAAGTACGACGACCCCAACGCCCCCGGTGAGGTGACCCACTTCCAGGCGCTCGCGTCCGCGCTCTCCGCCACGGTGGGGCTGGGGAACATCGCCGGCGTGGCCATCGCCATCAGCCTCGGCGGGCCCGGGGCCACCTTCTGGATGATCATCGCCGGCTTTCTGGGGATGAGCACCAAGTTCACCGAGTGCACCCTGGGCCAGCAGTTCCGGAAGGTGCGCAAGGACGGCTCGGTGATGGGCGGCGCCATGTACTACCTGTCGGAAGGTCTGGCGGGTCTGAAGGTGCCCAGGCTCGGCAAGGTGCTGGCGGTGATGTTCGCGGTGCTGTGCGTGGGCGGGTCCTTCGGCGGCGGGAACAGCTTCCAGGTGAACCAGTCGCTCAACGCGGTGAAAGAGACCATCCCCTTCCTCGCCGGCCGCGAGTGGCTCTATGGGCTGGTGATGACCGTGATGGTGGGTGCGGTCATCTTCGGCGGCATCCGGCGCATCGCCGCGGCGGCCTCGAAGATCGTCCCGGCCATGGCCATCGTCTACGTGGCGGCCTGCCTGTTCATCATCCTCACCCGCATGGAGATGATCCCCGCGGCGTTCGCGGAGATCTTCCGGGGCGCCTTCACGCCGGACGCGGCCTACGGCGGCGTGGTGGGCGTCTTGATCATGGGCTTTCGGCGCGCGGCGTTCTCCAACGAGGCCGGCGTGGGGTCCGCGCCCATCGCCCACGCTGCGGCGAAGACGTCCTACCCTGTGCGCGAAGGCATCGTGGCGCTGATGGAGCCGTTCATCGACACGGTGGTCATCTGCACCATGACGGCTCTGGTCATCGTCATCACCGGCGCCTACAGCAACCCGGAGTACGCAGGCTTCGTCCAGGGCAACCAGGGCGCGGCCCTGACCTCCGCGGCCATGAAGGAGGTCATCCCCTGGTTCCCGTACATCCTGTCGGTGGCGGTGGTCCTCTTCGCCTACTCGACGATGATCTCCTGGTCGTATTACGGCGAGCGCTGCTGCGTGTGGCTCTTCGGTGAGCGCTCCTCGAAGGTCTACAAGGCGCTGTTCCTCGCCTTCGCCTTCCTGGGTTCCATCGTCACCGCCACCAACATCCTCGACTTCTCGGACCTGATGATCCTGGCCATGGCGTTCCCGAACATGGTCGGGGTCGCCCTGCTGTCGGGTCGGGTGAAGCGCGAGTTCGACGAGTACTGGGCCCGCCTGCGCCGCGGCGAGTTCACGCTCGCCCAGGCCGCCACCGCGGGCTCGCCGCCGTCGCCGCCCTCATCCCCGGGTCCGCAGGGCGGCGCGTAGCCGCCTTTGGGCTCACGCCCTGCGCCGCCTCACACGTGGGAGGTGCGCAGGTCGTCCGGGTCACCGCTGTAGCTGAGCTTCTTCGCCAGCTCGCCGGACGCCTCGATCTTCTGCAGCTCTTCGAACCCGCCGATGTGCTCGTCGCCGATGAAGATCTGCGGCGTGGTGTCCTTCCCGCCGCTGCGGCGCACCATCTCCTCGCGCAGGTCGTCGGCGAAGCTGATGTCCTTCTCGTTGAACAGCGCGCCCTTCGCCATCAGGAGCTGCCGCGCGCGCGCTGAGAACTTGCAGCCCTCCTTCACGTAGATCGTCACCGGCTTCATCGCGTGTTCCTCCCCTCTTTGACCCAAGGTAGGCGCCGTGCCCCACCGCGGCCACGCGGGCAGGCCGCAGGGCGGGCAGACGAACGAGGGGTCGCCCGGAGGCCGCGGAGGTGGCCAGTGGACGCCGCATCTGCTTCATTCCGCCCCGATGCGCATCGCAGTCATCGGCGGCGGCCCTGCGGGCCAGTACTTAAGCATCCAGATGAAGAAGCAGGACCCGTCCAGCGACAT
>CAZQVZ010000642.1:0-2386 GCA_964596895.1 uncultured Myxococcaceae bacterium | reverse complement strand
GGTGTCGTAGTTGGAGCGCTTGCCCTGGACCACCGCGGCCAGGCGCTCGAGCCCCGCGCCGGTGTCGATGGACGGGCGCGGCAGCGGGATGAGCGGCGCGTCCTTCTCCTTCCTTTCGAACTGCATGAAGACCAGGTTCCAGATCTCCAGCCACCGGTCGCAGTCGCAGGCCACGCCTTCGCACTTTCTGCCCGCGGCCTCTTCCGCGCAGGGAAGGTCCTCTCCCTGGTGGTAGTGGATTTCGGAGCAGGGACCGCAGGGCCCGGTGTCACCCATGGCCCAGAAGTTGTCCTTGTAGCCGAGCTTGAGGATGCGCTCCTTCGGCACGCCCTGCTTCGCCCACAGCTCGAAGGCCTCTTCGTCCCAGGGGACGCCGGTCTCGCCGTTGAAGACGGTGACCGCGAGCCGCTCTTTGGGCAGGCCCAGGTTCTTCGCTACGAACTCCCACGCGTAGGCGATGGCGTCCGCCTTGAAGTAGTCGCCGAAGGAGAAGTTGCCGAGCATCTCGAAGAACGTGTGGTGGCGCGCGGTGAAGCCCACGTTGTCGAGGTCGTTGTGCTTGCCGCCGGCGCGCACGCACTTCTGCGACGATGTGGCGCGGCCGTAGTCGCGCTTCTCGCGGCCGGTGAAGAGGTCCTTGAACGGCACCATGCCCGCGTTGGTGAACAGCAGGGTGGGGTCGTTGTGGGGAACCAGACTCGAAGAGGCGACGCGGCGGTGTCCGCGGGCCTCGAAGAACTGGAGGAAGGCCTCCCGGAGCTGGGCGGCGGTCATGGGTGAACTACCGGGGGAAGACATGGGGCTCCTATATGCCACACCGGCCCCGCTTTCATCGGACGTTCGAGTGCCTAGCTTTCAAGCGCGACCGAAGGAGGGCGCGTTCATGGCAGCGAAGAAGAAGAGCAGCAACAGCAGTCGGAGCAAGACGAGCAAGAGCCCGCAGATCAAGGCTCCTGCCAAGTACAAGGCCCTCAAGCGCAAGGGCATGAGCAAGACCCGCGCGGCGAAGATCTCCAACGCCGGGAAGGCCGCCAGCAAGAAGGGCGGCAAGAAGAGCGGAGGCACGAAGAAGAAGTAGGCGTCCGCTGGAAGGGCGCCGGGGCTGGCCTTCACGGAGGAGGCTCCCCGGCGCCCGACACCCCCGGCGTCCGCAGCAGCTCGCCCGCGCGCAGCGTGTGGTCGCCGCTCAGGCCCCGCTTGACGCGCATCACGCGAACGCCGCGCTTGCGCCTGACCTCCTCGGCCGCGCAAACGTCCGTCCCCGCTCTGTCACAGCCGCGCATGGGCGCTGTGGAGGCGCCACGGGCCTCGTCAGACCGCGCAATGCCTGCGACTTTGGACCTGAAGGTCCACTGAGAGGCACCGCAGGTCCGGCCTTTGCACAGGCCGGCCGCCGTGACCCTCTTCAAGCCGATGCTCGCCGTGACCGTGGCGCTGGCCTCCGCCGCAGGCGTGGGTGCGTACACGTTCTCTTATGCCAGGGGCGGCTCCTACCTGAGCGACGACCCTGCCGCGTGCGCCAACTGCCACGTGATGGATGACCACTACTCAGCGTGGCTGAAGGGCAGCCACCACGCGGTGGCCGGCTGCAACGACTGCCACACCCAGCGCGACTCCGTGGTGGGCAAGTACGTCACCAAGGCCGTCAACGGCTTCATGCATTCGTACGCCTTCACCACCGGTGACTTCGCGGACCCCCTCCGCATCCGCGCCTACAACGCCGAGGTCACCGAAGGCGCCTGCCGCTCCTGCCACGTCGTCGCCGAGACCATCGCCACCTCTGCGCACTCGCAGCTCGGCGGCGAAGGCCAGCAGCTCTCCTGCATCTCCTGCCACCGCACCGTGGGCCACTGGGTCCGCTAACCAAAAGGACGCACACACCATGTCGGATCTCTCCTTCAACTCCCGCGGCGCCGGCCGGAAGAAGCTGTGGCTCGGCGTCTTCGGACTCGCAGGGCTCGTGGGCGCGTTCGGCGCGGCGGCGCTGCTCGCCAACATCGCCGAGCGGAAGGCGCAGAAGGCGCAGCCGCATTTCCGGGTGGTGGAGCTCGACGACACCATCGAGGACCCCGCGGTCTGGGGGAAGAACTACCCGCACCACTACGCGGCCTACATGAAGACCTCGGAGATGGTCCCCACCAAGCACGGTGGCAGCAAGATCGTCCCGCGCGAGCCCACCGACGAGGATCCCCGCACGTTCACCTCGCAGTCGAAGATCGAAGAGGACCCCCGCATGGCCAGGATGTGGGCCGGGTACGCCTTCTCCGCCGACTTCCGCGAGGAGCGCGGCCACCGCTACAACTTCGAGGACCAGCAGTTCACCAAGCGGGTGGTGGAGTTCAACCAGCCGGGCACCTGCCTCAACTGCCACGCGTCCATGTACACC
>CAZQVZ010000641.1:0-2387 GCA_964596895.1 uncultured Myxococcaceae bacterium | reverse complement strand
GGCTTGAAGAGAATCCGGAAGAAGAACACAAACGCCATCGCCACTCGGGCGAAGAACGAAGGCGGAGCAGATGGCTCGGGCATGCGCCCCCGATAGCAGAAGGAAAGGCCGAATCAACGGACGCGAGCGCCCATGTCCCGCAAAGGTGAAGGGCCCTACGGATGAGGTATCCGAGGGCCCTTCTGGTGATTTGTGGAGGTGGACGGGATTGAACCGACGACCTTCGCATTGCGAACGCGACGCTCTCCCAACTGAGCTACACCCCCAAACCGGCTATTCACTTGTTTGCTGCGGCGCCGGCAGATACCGAAGGACCTTCCGCCTGTCAAGGCGAGCTTTCAGGCGCAACCCACCGGATTGACGGGCCCATTCCGTCACCGTTACAACCCCCACCACAGCGATGCCCACCCCATCATCGAAGACGTTGAGCCCGGCCGAGCTCGCGAAGCTGGAGCACGCCTTCGCCGCAGATCCCGCCTCAGATGCGTACCAGGCCCTCGCCGAGGCCTACCTCGGCATGGGGCGCTTCATGGAAGCGATGGTCGTGTGCAAGAAGGGCGTCAAGGCGCACCCTTCCGCGCCCGACCCCCGGCTCCTGCTCGCGCGTGTCTACGCAGAGCAGGGCAAGGACAAGAAGGCGCTCGAAGAGCTGGGCCAGGCGGTGCAGCTGGCGCCGTCGGACAAGGCCGTCCTGCGGATGATGGGCGCGCTCCAGCTCAAGAACGGTGAGAACGACGCGGGCAAGGCCGCGCTCCTGAAGGCGTTCGAGGCGGATCCCCAGGATCCAGACACCCGCGCCGAGCTCGAGAAGTGGGGCATCCCGGTGGCGGCGCCCGTCGCCCCGGCGCCCGTTCCCCCCGCGCCCGCTGTGCAGGCCGCTGGACCCGTGGCCGGCATCCCCGTCCTGCAGCCTGCCGCCTCCGGGCCGCCGGTGCTGCAGCCGGCCGCGGTGGCCCAGCCGGCCTCCGGATCAGGGCCCGCGCAGGCGGCGCCGCGCGCGGCCGCACCCGCCTCCCAACCACAGCAGCGTCCCTCCCGCCCTGCCGCCCGTCCGCAGCCGAGGGCGCGCCCGGTGGCCACGGAGGACTGGGACGACCCCACGTCGGAGGAGGTGGAGTTCTCCTCGGCGCGCAGGAGGCGGCAGGGCTCCGGCAAGGCCAAGCTGATGTTCTTCGCGCTGCTGGTGATGGCGCCCATCGGCGTCGCCGGCTACTCGTTCTGGACCAAGGCGCAGGCGGAGACGAACCGGGAGATCAAGAAGCTCCTCGACGTGGCCGCGGACGAGCTCAAGCATGACTCGTACTCCTGCTACCTCGCGGCGGCGGACGCGGCGTCCAGGGTGCTGGACCTGGACGCGGGCTCGGTGGCGGCGCACGGATACCTCGCCTACACGTGGGCGGTGATCTGGGGGGAGCACGGCGGCGGGGATGACGCCAGAAGGCGCGCCGAAGAACACCTCGCCCTGGCGAAGAAGGGCGGCGAGCCCAACTCCCACCTGTACGCGGCAGACGCCCTCTTCAAGTCCTACTCCGGTCAGGGGATGGAGGCGGCGAGGTCGCTCGAAGAGACCACCGTCTCCCTGGAGAAGGAGAACAAGCGCTCCTCCCTGCTGCGGCTGACGTTGGGGCTCATCCAGATGAACCTGGGTGACCTCGACCGCGCGAAGGACTCCCTGGACACGGCGCAGACCCTGGCCTCCAGCGATCCGCGCGTCTACGGCGCGCTGGGCACGCTCTTCCGCCGCAAGGGCCAGGATGGCGAGGCCGGGAAGAACTTCAACTTCGCGCTGCGCATCTCCCGCCAGTACGAAAAGGCGCACCCGGGCACCTTCCTCGAGCACCCGGAGTCCCTGCTCGGCCGCGCGCTGCTGCTGCTCGAGCAGGAGAACGCGGAGTACTACGTGGAGGCGGCGAAGCTCATCAAGACGCTGGTGGACGCCAACCCGCCGCCCTCTCCCCGGCAGCTCGCATCGGCGCACCTCGCGCGCGCCTTCCTCTACTCGCGGGTCTCCAACGAGGTCGGCTACTACAAGGCGGACTTCCAGAAGGAGCTGCTCGACGGCACCTCCGTCCCCGCCGACAAGAAGGCCGCGCAGGACGCGCTGGCCAGGGATGAAGACCTCGGCTTCAGCCTCGACCGGACCAACCCGGAGTTGCACCTGATCAAGGGCCGCAGGCTCTTCCTCGAAGGCCAGCACGAAAAGGCTGTGGAGGAGATGCGCAAGGGCATCGCCATGGACAAGTCCCGGGCCCAGTTCTACGTGGAGTTGGCGCGGGCGCTGATGGCGAAGCCGGGCGGTGAGAAGGAGGCCCAGGAGGCGCTGACCACCGCCATCAAGACCATGGGCAACAGCCCCAAGCTGGTGCTGATGCTCGGGCAGGCGTACC
>CAZQVZ010000640.1:0-2403 GCA_964596895.1 uncultured Myxococcaceae bacterium | reverse complement strand
TACCTGGGCAGCACCTTCGCCGGCGCGGCGATGATCCTCCTCACCTACCGCTACCGGCTGCACCGGGTGGTCCCGGCGGCGGCGGCTGTGTGGCTGTCGGTGATGGGGCTCTTCTACGTGCGAGACCTCTTCACCGCGGCCTTCTGCGTGGTCACCGTCGCCGTGCTGGCGGCGGCGGCGAAGTGGCTGCCGGATGGGCCGCTGGACGTCATGAACCTGTTCATCGCCAGCTTCACCGCGCTGTACGCCGTGTTCGACCTGCGGGACGACTTGTGGAACCCCGCGGTGCGCGCGCAGAGCGACGCGGCCCTGCTGGCCGGGCACACCTTCGTGCCGGCGGTGGTGTGGGCCTTCTTGTGGACCGTGTTCTCGCTCCTCATCCTCGGCGCGGCGCTGTGGCTGTCGGTGCGCGGCGGCGGGCCGAAGGCGCGGCCTGGATCGTCGAAGCCGTCTTCCGCGCTGGAGGAGCTTCAGCGCCTCGGCCGCATCCGGTAGGCCACGAAGGCCTCCACGGTCGGGAACTGGAAGTACGGATTGTGCGCCCGCTCGCGGCCGAGCGTGGACACCTGCACGTCGCCGTAGTCGTGCCCCGGCAGAAGCTTCGTCTCCTCCGGCAGCGCGAGCAGCACGTTCTGGAGGGTGCGGTAGAGGTCCTCCGGGTTGCCGCCGTTGAGGTCGCACCTGCCGCAGCCGTTCACGAAGACCGTGTCCCCGGACGCCACCGCCCCGCCCGCCCACAGACACTGGGAGCCGGGGGTGTGCCCGGGCGTGTGCAGCGCCTTCGCCTGCAGGGGGCCCAGGGCCAGCGCATCTCCCGGCTCCACCTTTCGCAGCGCGTCCCCCACGTCGTCGCGCAGTTGCGAGGAGAACGC
Source organism: uncultured Myxococcaceae bacterium (assembly GCA_964596895.1). Taxonomy (GTDB): domain Bacteria; phylum Myxococcota; class Myxococcia; order Myxococcales; family Myxococcaceae; genus JAFAFL01. The sequence continues at coordinate 1,531 of CAZQVZ010000640.1, read as the reverse complement.
CGCCTCCGCCTTCTGGACGAACACCGGGACGTCGTGGCGGCGGAGCAGCTCCGGCAGGCCGTTGATGTGGTCGTGGTGGCAGTGGGACACGAAGGCGCCGGAGATCCTGCGCCCGTCCGCCGCCGCGGCCGCGTCGATGGCATCCACGTCCCACGCCGGGTCCACCACCCACGCCTCGTCGTGCCCCTCGGCGCCGACGAGGTAGACGAAGTTGTCCATGGGGCCCAGCTTGAGCTGCCGCAGGTAGAGGCCAGGTCCCCTCATCGCTCCGCTCCCGGCGCGGACTCAACGTCCACGATGATGTAGCTGACGATGCCGCCCCACTCCGTCACCGGCACCTGCTCCACGCGCAGGGCCAGCTTCCGGCCGGACGGGCTCACCATCCCCTTCTCCACCGACTTCACGGCGGAGGCGACGTTGGGCTGGGCGAACGGGTCCCCTTCGTAGAGCACCGTCTGGCCGCCGCGCGCCTTCGGCAGGAGGACCACCTTCGCCTTGCCGTCCTGCACGCGCAGCTGCAGGCGGTCCCGGAGGGCTTCCGGCAAGTTGCCTTCGCGGCGGGAGAAGCCGCGCTCGCGCAGGAAGGCCCGCGCCTGCTCGGTGGAGCCTTCATCCATGAGCTGAAAGCGGTGCTTCACCTCGCCCTTCGTGCCCTCCACCACCGTCAGCAGGTGCAGCCCGGCGGCTTCGGCGTAGCGGGTGAAGGCGAAGAGCGACTCGTCACGCGAGAAGCCCGAGAAGTCCAGCAGGTCTCCTTCGAGGTCCTTCAAATCCAAAGGCGGGGGCGCCGCTGCCGGCGCCGGCGCGGCCTCCGGCTCAGCCCGTGCGGCGGCCTCCGGTTCAGCAGGGACGAGGGTGCCTGGCGCGGTCTCCGGCGCCGGCCCGGTCTTCGCCAGCGGCTCAGCCGGCGCCTCGGCGTGCGCCTTCGCGTCCGCGAGCGCGGCCGCTCGTGTCTGCGCCGCCGCTTCGGGATCCGGCGTCTTCGTGCGCTCCGTGCAGCCGCCGAACCCGGCGAGGAGCAGCGCCGCGACCCCCGCCCCGACTCTCTTCGTGCGTTCCATGCTGCGGGGTCGTAGCAGAACTCACGAGGCCAGCGCGCGAGCGAGGAAGGGCGCTGTGCGGCTGCGCCCATCCTTCGCCACCTCCTCCGGCGTGCCGCAGGCCACGAGCCTGCCGCCCTCGTCACCGGCCCCCGGCCCGACGTCGATGACCCAGTCGCAAGCGGCGACCACGCGCATGTCGTGCTCCACCAGCAGGACGGTGTTGCCCGCGTCCACCAGCCGCCGCAGCTGCGTGAGCAGCCGGTCCACGTCGTACGGGTGCAGGCCGGTGGTGGGCTCGTCGAGCACGTAGAGCGTGTTCCCGCGCCCGAGCCGCTGCAGCTCGGTGGCGAGCTTGATGCGCTGCGCCTCTCCGCCGGACAGCTCGGTGGCCGGCTGCCCCAGCCGCAGGTAGCCCAGCCCCACCTCCCGGAGGACCTCCAGGGGCCTGTGCACCGGCGGATCTTCGGCGAAGAACCCGAAGGCCTCGT
>CAZQVZ010000639.1:0-2409 GCA_964596895.1 uncultured Myxococcaceae bacterium | reverse complement strand
GACCAGGCCCGCCGCCGCGCCAAACAGGGGCCGCAGCGCCACGTCCACGCTGCGGATGGAGGTGTCCACCACGCTGCCGAAGAGCCGGGTCCCCGCGAGCGCGCCGTCCACCACCTCCATCTCCAACGAGAAGCCGATGATGGCCAACAGCGCGGTGATGGAGAGCCCCAGGCCCAGAAACCACTTGCGCGACGCCGCCTCGCGCAGCAGGTCCCGGGCGATGGCGAAGGAGGTGGTCATGCGGCCTCCAGCGTTTCCGCCAGGACCTGCTCGAGGTCCCTGCCGGAGGGTTCGAGCGCCAGGAGGAGCGCGCCCTTCGCCCGCGCCTGGTCCAGGGCGGCGTTCAAGGCCTCCACGCTCTCGGTCTCGAAGGTCCAGCGGTCTGCGGCGTCTGTGCTCGCGAAGCCCGCGGCAGTCAATGCCTCCGCCTGCGCGCCCGGCGCGAAGCGCGCCGTCCAGGTCCGGCTGTCCTTGCGCAAGGACTCCAGGGTCCCCTCGCGGATGAGCTTGCCCGCGTCGAGGATCCCGATGCGCGAGCAGATGCGCTCGGTCTCTGCCAACAGGTGCGAATTGAGGAACAAGGTGGCCCCGCGAGAGAGCTCGTCCGCGAGGATGCGGCGGATCTCCACCCGCCCCAACGGGTCGATGCCGTCGGTGGGCTCGTCGAGGATGAGCAGCTCCGGCTTGCCGATGAGCGCCGCCGCCAGCCCCAGCCTTTGCCGCATGCCCTTGGAGAAGCCGCCAATCTTCCGGCCTGCTGCGGCTTCGAGCCCCACCCGCGCCAGCAGCGCGGTGGTATCAGCGCCGCCCATGCGGACCCGCTTGAGCCGTGAGACCGAGGCGATGAACTCGGCGGGCCGCCACGCGTCCGGCAGGTGCAGCCGCTCCGGCAGGTAGCCGATGCGCGCGCGCACGCGGGGATCTTCGGGGTCACCGCCCAGGACCTCGACGCTCCCCTCGGTGGGCCGGACGATGCCGAGCAGGCTCTTGATGAAGGTGGTCTTGCCGGCGCCGTTCTGGCCGATGAGCCCGAAGGCGGCGCCCCGTGGCACGACGAGGTCCACGCCGCGCAGCGCCGGAAAGACCTTCTTGCCGAAGAGGCCGGTGTACGTCTTCGCCAGCCCGCTGACCCTGATCACGTTCACGCGCGGCGCAGTGTAGCCGTCGCCGGGGCTCGCGGTGGCGCGCGTGGCTGGTCGCTCGCTCAGCAATCACCCGGGAGCGACAGCGCGAGCGCGCAGGGCCCGTCCAGGACGAGGGTCCCCGCTTCGACCACGGGCCGCTCCTGCGCGCCGCCGTAGCGTGGGTGCTCCGTCCACAGGAGGAGCTCTGCGTCCTTCGGGAGGGCGTAGCGGGTCTGGCCGTGGAGGTTCACGAGCACCTGCACGTCGCACTTGCCGCCGCGCCGCTCGAGCAGGACGGCGCTCTCTCCCAGCGCGCGCGCCGAGTAGCTCCTGCGCTCCCGGTGGGCGAAGCGGCCGTCCTGCTGCCGCAGGCGCAGAAGCTCCCGGTAGAGCGCCAACACCTGCGCGTGGCCGCTGAGCTCGCGCTGGTGCCAGTCGGGGCGGGAGCGCTCGAAGGTGGCTTCGTCCTGGGGGTCCGGCACCTCCGTCTGCGCGAACTGCGCAAAGCCGGCGAACTCCTTGCGCCGGCCTTCCGTCACCAGCCGCCCGAGGTCTTCGTTGTGGTGCGTGAAGTACTGGAAGGGCGCCGGCGCGCTCCACTCCTGCCCCATGAAGAGCAGCGGCGTGTACGGCGACAGAAGGAGCAGCGTGCTCATGGCGCGGTAGGCCGGCGGGGTGACGGACTCGCACAGCCGGTCGCCCACGGCCCGGTTGCCGATCTGGTCGTGGTTCTGGATGCAGTGGACGAAGCGGAAGGGCTCCACGTCCCCCGCCGGGTGGCCGCGCCCTTCGCCGTTGGTGGGCCGCGCCTGCCCTTCGTAGAACCAGCCGCGCTCCAGCGTCCGGGCGATGTCCGCCGCGCTGCCGGTGTAGTCCGCGTAGTAGCCGTCCTTGTCGCCTGCGAAGGCGCGGCGAAGCTGGTGGTGGAGGTCATCCGCCCAGACGCCGTCCAGCCCCCAGCCGCCGCGGTCGGTGGGCGTCACCAGCCGCGGATCGTTGCGCTCGTCCTCGGCGATGACGAGCACCCTGCGGTCGAGGCCTGCTGCCCGCGCGCGCTCGCCCAACTCCTGCACCAAAGGCGTTGCGCTGTCGTCGATGATGGCGTGCACCGCGTCCAGCCGCAGCCCGTCCGCGTGGTAGTCGCGGATCCACATCTCCGCGTTGCGCAAGGCCAACTCGCGCACCACCGCGGAGTGCTCGCCGTCGTAGTTCACGGCTTCGCCCCACGGGGTGTGGTGGCGGCCGGTGAAGTAGTGGCTCGCGTAGCAGCGCAGGTAGTTCCCGT
>CAZQVZ010000638.1:0-2413 GCA_964596895.1 uncultured Myxococcaceae bacterium | reverse complement strand
TTGCCCATCACCACCTGCTCCACCTTGTCCGGCGAAACACCGGAGCGCTCCAGCGCCGCCTTGATGGCGTGCGCGCCGAGCTGCGGGGCGGTCAAGGTGGCCAGGGACCCCTGGAAAGAACCAATCGGCGTACGCGCCGCTCCGACGATGACGACTTCACGGGCCATGTGCAGAATCCTCCGAAGTTTTGGGCACTTATGCAGCCACACCCGGCATGGTCAAGCATGGTCGGGCCCTGCTGCTTCCGCCACGCAACAGCCTGTTGAACGCTACGCCTGCCCGCCTGGCGCGGCCTTCTTCCGGCCCCCGCCACGCGCCCCCTTCGTCCTGGCGGGCGTGTCCACGGGCGCAGGTCCGGTGGTGGGGGCGGCGTCGGGCTCGTCCACACCGCGGCGCTTGCGGAGCTTCCTCGGCGGGAGCAATTCGGGTTCGGCAGGGATCTTCTGGGCGAGGAAGATCGCCGCGTCGAGCTTGTAGAAGCTGCGGGCCCGGTACCAGGTGAGCGCGGACTCGTTGTTCTCCGCCACCTCCAGCACCAGGTGCGTGCAGCCGCGCGTCCGCGCCAGGTGCTGCAGTTGCTCCAGCATGAAGGCGCCCACGCCCCGCCCCTGCCAGGCGGGATGCACCGCGAGCTCTTCGACGAAGAGCGGCCGCATCCCGCGCTTCTCGAACCAGCGCGGGTTGACCCAGTTGTCCTCGCCGGAGGTGTCGTAGGCGCACTCGGAGTAGCCGACGACGTCCCCGTCCACCTCGTAGAGCAGCTGCTCCACGCCTTCGACGTCGTAGACCTCGAGGAACCGGCGCTTGGTGCGCGGGCGCTGGTACTCCACCGTCTCGCGGTTCACGTCCCGGAAGACGAGCTTCAGAAACTCCCAGGTGCGGTTCAGATCCCGCCGGTGGATGCGCCGGACCCGGATCTCGGGGCCAGCGTCTGGGCGCGGCTTCTTTTGGGCCATGTCGCGGCGGAACAGACCAGAGCCCGGGCGCGGCGCCAAGCGGCAGTTCGCCTCAGGCCGGGCCGCGTGGCGGCTTCAGGCGCGGGAACCCGGTGAGGAGCAGCAGCCGGAAGATCCCCAACGTGGCCCCCGCCCAGAACAGCGCGGTGAGCGGCAGGAGGAAGCCTGGGTACTGCTCCCGCCCGAGCGTCAACGGAATGGCCAGGGCGAGAAAGAGCGCCAGGCCCGCCACCTGTGCCACCCGCGTCCGTCCCCGCGCGAGCCGCACCGTCCGCGCTGCCATGTCCAGGAACACCTGACCACTGCCGTGCGGCAATACGCGCGCGCTACGCGCCTGCGAGAGCGCCGCCACCCGCGCCTGGTGCCGCGCCCACAGCTCATGCGGCATCCCTGGGCGCTCCTCCAGGAAGTACCCCGCCTTTGGCTGATGCTGCCGCGTCCAGAAAGGGATGAAGCGCGCGCCACCTTCGCGGGGCGTGCTGGTCTGGATGATGGCGCCGTCCGCCAGCGCGGTCCGGAAGACCAGCATGGGCCTGGGCCCCGGCATCCATTCCGGCTCCGCCCACGCGTCCTCTGCGGCGCTCGCCCAGATCTGCGCGGCCTGCTTCCCCTGCCCCAGGGTCACCCGCGTGAGCGGCCGGAACCCGAGCGCCTGCAGCGCGCCCGTGTACGCGGTCACCTCGTCGAAGCGAACCTGTGTCTCGTCCTGCGCGACCTGTCGATACATCGCAGCGGAGTCTCTCACCTGGCATGCGCCACCGCCACGAACCCGCCGCGCAGCCTCAGCTCCAGAGCCGGCCGAGGTTCAGCGGCTCTTCAATGAAAGGCGAAAGGCGCGAGCCGCGCTGTCTGCACACCGGAGATCCTCCCCGCCGTCCTCCACTTCCCCCCGTCTGCAACCAGCGCATCCACCGTCTGGACCACAGGTTCGATGACCCTGGGCGCGTGCGTGGCCCGTCACCGGGCGAGCGTGTCCAGACATCGCCCCATCGAGCATCTCGCCCGCGTCCACCGCACCCCACCCGGTGCACCGGCAGCGCCTCGATGTCCGCGAACGTCGCCCGCTCCTTCTTCACGGTCCGGTCGCCCATGCCGGAACGCGAAAAGGCGCCGGACCCTCACGAGTCCGACGCCCTTTCTGCCCTCACCCCGAAGGGGAGGTCTCTACTTGCGGAACTTGTCCTTCATCACGTCGCCCAGGCGGGCGCGGCCGCCTTCGGCCTGCTGGCGGAGGTACTCGCGGTAGTCATCGTCGCCCTCGTGCAGCAGGGCCTTCATCGACAGCGCGACCTTCCGGTCCGTGCTGTTGATGTCGATGATCTTCACGTCCACCTCCTGGCCCTCGCTGACGACGTCGCGGGGGTTCTCCACGCGCTCGTCCTTGAGCTCGGAGACGTGGACGAGGCCCTCGATGCCCGGCTCGATCTCCACGAACGCACCGAAGTCGGTGGTCTTGG
>CAZQVZ010000637.1:0-2428 GCA_964596895.1 uncultured Myxococcaceae bacterium | reverse complement strand
AGCGCCGAAGCGTGGGTGTGGGCCACGCCCTTCGGGGTGCCGGTGGAGCCGGACGTGTAGAGGATGTACGCCAGCGCCTCGGGGTCCGGCGGCGGCAGTCCAGAGGGGGGCGTGTCGAACACCGCGGGGTCTGGCGTCACCGCCACACACGCGCCGGACGCGGTCAGGTGGCGCGCTTGGGCGGTGCGGGGGAGATCCGCGAAGAGCGCCCGGGGCCGTGCATCCGCGAGGATCAGCGCGCACCGCGACGCAGGGCTGCGTGGATCCACGGCCACATAGGCGGCGCCGGACGCGAGGATGCCCAGCAGCACCGCGACCGTGTCCGGGCTCTTGTCCATCCACACCGCCACCCGGTCCCCGCGGCCGATGCCCAGGGCCCCCAGGTGCGCTGCCACGCCCCGCGCCCGCCGCAGGAGCGCCTCGAAGGTGAGCTCGCCGCCAGACGAAGCCACCGCCACCTTGTGCGGCGCCGCGGCCCTGGCGCCCTCCTCCACCCACCGGTACAGACACCCGCTCATGTGAGCCCCATCAGCCGCGCGATGATCTTGCGCTGCATCTCGGAGGTCCCCGAGTACAGCGTGCCGGGGACTGCGTCGCGCAGCTCGCGCTCAATCCCCAGCTCGGTGCAGTAGCCGTAGCCGCCGTGCACCTGCACCGCATCCAGCGCCTGGCGCAGGTGTGCTTCGGAGACGAAGAGCTTCGCCACGGCCGCCGCCAGCACCGCGCTGCGGCCGGCGTCCTTCTCCGCGGCGGCGTGGAGCAGGAGCAGGCGCCCGGCTTCGATGGCCACCTTCATGTCCACCAGCTTGTTGGCGACCTCCGGGAAGCGGGCGAGCGGCGCGCCGAACTGCTCCCGCTCCTTCGCGTAGCGAATGCAGTCCTCCAGGAGCCGCTCCATGGCGCCCAGGTGCGCGGCGAAGATGCAGGTGCGCTCCCACTCCATCGCCGCGCTGAAGATGGCGGCGCCGGCGCCCTCGGCCCCCAGCCGCCCGTCCTCCGGTACGAAGCAGGCGTCGAGGATCACATCCCCCATGGGCGAAGAGTGCTGGCCCATCTTGGGGATGGGGGGGGAGAGCGTCAGCCCGTCCCTCCCGCGCTCCACGAGGAACCCGGTGATCCCCGCGCTCTTGCGCTCCGGGTTCACGGTGGCGAAGACCAGCACCACGTCCGCCGCCGGACCGTTGGTGACGAAGGTCTTCCGCCCGTCGAGCACCCAACCCCCGGGGACCTTCTTCGCGCGGGTCCGCAGGGACATCGCATCCGAGCCGGAGGCGGGCTCGCTCACCGCGTGCGCCCCCACCAGCTCCCCCCGGCAGGCCGCGGGCAGGTAGCGCGCCCGCTGGCCGTCGGTGCCGAAGCGCAACAATGGCATCTGGAAGGCCCACAGCTGCGCGTTGAGCGAGAAGACCAGCCCGTTGTCGCGGCAGGAGCGGCCGAGCGCCATCATCACCCTGGCGGTGGTGGTGACGTCCCTGCCGCTGCCGCCCCACTCCTCCGGGATGGGCAGCCCGAAGAGCCCCATCTCGCCCAGCTGGCGCCAGGTCTCCCGGTCGAAGGTCCGGGCGGACTCCCGCGAGGCGCGGCCCGCGTTGAGCCGGTGACCGAACGTGGCCACCGCCGCCAGCAGCGCCTCCTCCTCCGCCCTCTGCGCTGAGTGCTCCACCCGTCCCCCGCTCGTTCGCACGAGAGGAGATGGGCAGCGCAAGCGGGGGCGTCCACCCACCCGCGCGGACGAGGTGCCTAGACCTTGCGCAGCTCCGGCCGGAGCCGGAGCAGGTGCGCAAGCCACAGGTCAGACTGCTTCTCCACCACGCTGTTGACGCGCAGCCGGGTGTTGAGGTGCGCGAAGTCCACGTGATCCAGCGGCTGGTCCTGGTTGAAGCAGGAGAAGACCACCGTCTCCTTCCCGGTGACCGGGTCGACGTGCTTCTGCAGACACTGCGCGCAGATCTCCTTCATCATGCACTGCATCGGCGAGTTGATGGACCCGATGGCCTCGTGCTTCGCCTTGAGGAAGGGCTGCAGCACCCCGTGCCGCGCCGCCTTCACCGCCGCCATCATCCGGTCCGAGCCGATGGCGATGATCCGGTCCACCTCGGAGAGCGGCGCCACCGGCCGCACGCCCAGGGAGCCGTCCGCGAAGGCCACCATCGCCTGCACCACGTTGCCCCGGAAGCTCGCGTCCTGCGGCCGCCTGGGGGCAATGGTCTCCCCCTGATCGACCGACCAGACGATCTGGTCCGTCCCCTCCTCGATGTCGTCCTGCTTGAAGAGGTCCTCACGCTTCCGGTAGCCGGCGAAGTAGATGACCCTGCAGTTGGCCGCGCGCAGCGCCCTCGCAATGGAGAAGAGCACCGCGTTGCCGAGCCCACCGCCCGCGAGCAGCACCGTCTCGCCACTGGGGATCTCCGTGGGCGCGCCAGTGGGA
>CAZQVZ010000636.1:0-2443 GCA_964596895.1 uncultured Myxococcaceae bacterium | reverse complement strand
GACGCGGGTGAGCCGGACGCAGGTGAGCCGGACGCAGGCCCCGTGGACGCGGGCTGCCCCCCGGACGCAGGCAACCCGCAAAACCTCGTGCCCAACCCCGGCTTCGAGTGCGGAGATTCGCCGGAAGGCTGGGACGCGCTGGGCGGCACGGTGGACACCCAGACGCTCACGGTCCGCACCGGCACGAACGCCGCGCGGCTCACCACCGTCAACGGCGGCGCCACCCTGAGCCTCTTCCCGGTGGAGCCGCTTGCCTCCACCGTGGGCGTGGGCCGCTTCTGCGCGGAGGCCTGGGCCCACGGTGCCCCGGGGACCTCTGCCCGGCTCTCCCTCAGCGTCAACGGGACTGGCGGCAACGTCCAGAGCTTCAGCGCCCCCATGGAGGGGACGTGGGTCCGGCTGCATGCCGCCCTCAACACCACCGCCCTGAACGACGAGCTGTCGCTGCTGGTGTCCGCGCTCGACCCTGCACCCGGCGCAGAGCTGTTCGTGGACGACGTGGACGTCTACCGCTCGGTGGACGGCGGCTGCGGGCGCTGACGTCTCCTCAGCCGGGCGAGCGCACCGCGTGCACGAACACCGGCTCGGTGCCCCACGTGAAGAGGGCACGGCGCCGCCTCAGCAGTGAGAAGCGCGCCTCGTCCAGGGGCACCGTCACCGCCAGCACCTTCGTCCCCGCAGGGAGCAGCGCCAGCCGGTCCGCCAGCCGGGCCCGCGTCCCTTCGCCGAAGCCGCACCAATTCAACAGCACGTGCGTGGGCGCGCCGAGCTCGGCCACCAGCGCGTCCGCCGTCTCCAGGCTCACGCCCGCTCGCCGCAGAATGGGCGCCGCGACGCGCACGTGCTCCTCGAGCAGCTCCAGCCCGCGCGCCCGAGCCCCCAGCAACGCCGCGCCCAACAAAGGCCTGCCCCGCCCGGCGCCAATGTCCAGCAGCGCGCCGCCGGAGCGCAGCCCCTCCCGCCACAGAAGCCACGCGGCGGTGAACGCCGGCGCCTCTCCGTAGAGCAGCTCGCGCCTGGACTGTCCGGAGGCCTTGATTCGGCGCACCGCCTCGAAGGAGCGCGGCCAGCGGTACGGAGACCGGAAGAGCTCCTGCAGCCAGAGCGCGAAGTACGCGCGCAGAAGGCGCGGCCGCACCCACAAGACGCAGACGTCGAGCGCGCGGGTCAACGCCACCACCGGGATGTTGAGCAGGCGCATCAGCGCCAGCTCTGCATGGGGAAACCGCGAGGGGCTCACAGCTCGGCCGCGGCCACCGGGTGCGCGCCCTCCGCATGCGCGCGGGCGTGCGAGTCGAACAGGAGGCGCCGGATGGAGGCGCGGGTGAGCAGCCCGTACGGGTGCACGCTCCGCTGCGAGTCCACCACCGGCAGCGCGTCCACCTCCTCCTGCTCCATGAAGGAGAGCGCGGTGGCCAGGTCCGTGTCGGCAGAGACGACGGGGACGCGCCGGGCCAGGTCCTGCGCCACCAGCACCTCGTTGGCCCCGGGGTCCTTCCAGGCCTCGCGCACGTGGTCCACCTGCACCACGCCATACAGGCGCCCCTGCGCGTCCAGCACCGGCAGGGCCCCGTCGATGGCGGCGAGCAGCCGGTCCACCAGCGCCCTCAACGGCAGCGAAGCCTCCACCGGCTGCACCTCCAGCATCAGCCGCCGCACCTGCGTCCGCGCGAGCAGCTCGGCGTCGCTCAGGACCTTCGGGGCGCGGCGCTCGGCGAGCGTGTGGCACAGCGCCGAGGCGATGGTGCAGGTGACCATCAAGGGCAGGATGATGGCGTAGTTGCCGGACAGCTCGTACAGCATCATCAAGCCGGTCAGCGGGCCGCGGGTGAGCGCCGCCACCGCGCCCCCCATGCCCACCATGGCGTAGGCGCCCGACGGCGCGGTGCTCGCGGGGAAGAGCGCGTTGGCCACCTCGCCGAAGGCGCCGCCGGCCATGGCCCCCATCACCAGAGACGGGAAGAAGGTCCCACCCGAACCGCCCGAGCCAATGGTCACCGCCGTGGCCAGGAGCTTCAGCACGCAGGCGGCGACGAGGAACCAGAAGGAGAGCTGCCGGACCGCGGCGAGGTTCACGAAGTCGTGCCCGCTGCCCCACACCACCGGGTTCACCACCACCATCACGCCCACCAGCAGCCCACCCAGGCCCGCGCGCGCAGGCAGCGGCAACCCGCCCAGCCACGCCGAAAGCCGGCCCTTGAAGCGCCCCGAAAAGAAGCTCTCCGAGTGGTGCAGCATCCGGATGAACCAGAACGCCACCAGCCCCACCAGAAGCCCCAGGAGCACGTAGAGGGCGATCTCCCAGCCGGACACCATCTCGTAGCCGATGCGCCGGAGCATGGGCGCCCCGCCGAGCACGCCGCGCCCCACGATGGTGGCGGTGACGCTGGCGAGGATGATCGGCGAGAAGACCTTCATCTCGAACTCGCGGAGGATGATCTCC
>CAZQVZ010000635.1:0-2461 GCA_964596895.1 uncultured Myxococcaceae bacterium | reverse complement strand
CCGACTACCTGCGGATTATGAGACCGCCGCTCTAACCAGTTGAGCTACCTCGCCGAACTGCTCCCTCACCCTGCCCTCTCCCAGAGGGAGAGGGCGTTGCTGCTGTGCCCTCTCCCAGGAGGAGAGGGGGACCGCCGCAAAAACAGGGCGCCCCTCATACCGTCGCCCGCGCGTGCCTGCAAGGGTGTGACGCAGGGGCCCTACAGCACCCGACCGCGCAGCTCGGGGTGGGGCTGTTCGATGAGCTCCACCGTCTGCAGCAGCTCCGGTGCCACGGCGGCTGCGGCCCCCTCCAGCGCGGCCTGCACCTGGTCCAGACTGCCGCACAGGGTGAAGTAGCCCTTGCCGCCAATGCCCTTCGCCAACTGAAGCCGCACCAGCCGCACGTCTGCCCGCTTCAACGCGGTGTCCGCCGCGAGCAGCGTGGCCGCCACCGTGTGCGCCTCCACGATCCCCACGCTGTCCGTCCACGGCGCGTCCGGCGCGGTCTCCAGCGCCCGGAGCAGCGGGGAGGCCGCCTGGCTGAGCAGCAGCCGGTCCAGAAGCGACGCCCCGGCGCGCTCCTCCCCTGCGCGGAAGGACTCCTCCACCTCGGCCACGCCGCCGTGGAAGAGCAGGAGGTACTTGCCCGGGGTCACAGGCTCCGCGAGCGCGATGGTCACCGGCGCACGCTTCACCAGCGCGTCCGCGACGATCATCCCGCGTGCGATCGAGTCGAGCTCGAGCACGCCGATGGCGGGACCTTCGATCCGCATCAGACGATCCGGAAGTAGTCCTTGAGCGTGCAGCGGCGCTCGCGCGTGAAGCTGACCGCGGTGGTCAACCCTTCACCGGTGGGCGACGCAATGGTGAACGAGGTGTAGCCCTCGCCGGTGAAGCCCAGGCCCGCGTACGACGGCCCGTTCTTCACGAAGATGGACGTGTTGATGACCCGCGCCATGGCGTGCAGGTTGTCCAGGGACGTCGAGTGCATGGTGGCGGTGTGGCCAAAGCCGTGCTCCGCCTGCACCGCCGCGGCGATGCAGTCCTCCACCGTGGGCAGCCGCACGAAGCCGATGACCGGCATGAGCAATTCCGCCTGGACGAAGGGGTGCATCGCATCCACCTCCGCGAAGAGCAGGCGCGTCGAGGGCGGCACCCGGATCCCCGCGGCCTCGGCGATCTTCGCGGCGTCCCGGCCCACCCAGTCCTTGTTCGGGTGTCCGTCCACCACCACCAGCTTCTCCAGCCGGTTGATCGCCGGCCCGGTCACCTCGAAGGCGCCGGCGGCCACCATCTGCTTCTTGAGCGAGTCTGCGATCTCGGAGACGGCGAAGACCTCCTTCTCCACGATGCAGACGATGTTGTTGTCGAAGGACGCCCCGTTGACGATGTCCCGGGCCGCCTTCTCCACGTGCGCGGTTTCGTCCACCACCGCCGGCGGGTTGCCCGGCCCCGCGGCGATGGCGCGCTTGCCGGAGTTCATGGCCGCCTTCACCACGGCGGGCCCCCCGGTCACGCACAGAAGCCGGATGTTCTTGTGCTTCATCAGCGCCTGCGCCGAATCGATGGTCGGTTCGGCGAGCGCCGCGAGCAGGTTCTCCGGGCCGCCGGCAGAGACGATGGCCTCGTTGAGCAACTGGATGTGGTGCGCCGACACCCGCCTGGCAGACGGATGCACGTTGAAGACCACCGAGTTGCCGCCGGCCACCATCCCGATGCCGTTGTTGATGATGGTCTCGGTGGGGTTCGTCGTGGGCGTGATGGAGCCAATCACCCCGAACGGCGCCCGCTCCATGATGGTGATCCCGTGGTCACCGGAGTAGGCGGTGGGCTTCAGGATCTCCGTCCCGGGCGTCTTGTTCGCGCACAGGAGGTTCTTCTTGATCTTGTCCTCCACGCGCCCGAGCTTCGTCTCCTCCACCGCCATCCGCGCCAGCGCTTCGGCGTTCTGGCGGGTGGTCTCGCGCATCGCTTCGATGACCCGGTCCCGCGTCTCCAGCGGGGTGTCCCGCCAGACCTCGAACGCGCGCATCGCCGCTTCGGTGGCGGCGTCCAGGTCATCGAAGATGCCGCGCCGCGAAGAGCCGCCGCGCACGAAGGCGGGGGCCCTGCGCGCGCCGTCCGAGGTCCCGTGCACCGACGGCAGGGGCGCGTACGTCCCGTAGCGGCGCTCCGAACCCTGGCGGTCTTCGAGGTGCCCCTTCGCCGGCGTGGTGGGCACGTTCCGGGGCTGGGGGAGGTCGGTGAGGTCCTGCGCCACCTTGCGCACCACCTGCTCGACGATCGCGTTGATCTGCTGCTCGCTCAGGGCCACGCGAGACCTCCGGATGAAGTTGACCTGCGTGAGGTGCGGACTAGACCGCCCGCGCCTGGGGACGGGGACGGGCAGGGGCATCACCCTCCACGTAGATGTGGGCGGTCTTGTCCTCGTACACCACGAGGATCCGCTCCACGCCGGGCCGGGCCCGCGCCTTCTGCA
>CAZQVZ010000634.1:0-2465 GCA_964596895.1 uncultured Myxococcaceae bacterium | reverse complement strand
GGATGCTGTGGCGCTTCGCCCAGTTGATGAAGTCCTGGACGATGAGGAAGTAGCCCGAGAAGCCCATGCGCTGGATGACGGCGAGCTCCATCTCCAGCCGGGCGAAGTACGCGTCCTTGTGGACCTTCACGCCTACGTCGGCGAACTCGCGGAAGCGGTCCTCCAGCCCCTGCTTGGACAGGAGCGCCATGAACGAGTCCGGCGAGTGGCCGTCCGGCACCCGGAAGGTGGGCAGCATCGGCTTGCCCAGGTCCAGCTCCACGTTGCACATGTCGGAGATGACCTGCGTGTTGTGCACGGCCTCCGGCACGTCGCTGAAGTAGCTGAGCATCTCCTGGGGGCTGGTGATGTAGAGCTTGTCCGTGGAGTGGCGCATCCGCTTGTTGTCCGCGAGCGTCTTCTTGGACGCGATGCACATCAGCAATTCGTGCGCGCGCGCGTCCCCCTGCTTCACGTAGTGCGCGTCCGCGGTGGCGCACAGCGGCACGTCCAGGTCCCGCGAGAGCTGCTTGAGGTTCTCGTTGGCCTTCTCCTGCTCCGGCATCCCGTTGGATTGGATCTCCAGGAAGAAGGAGCCGGGCTCGAAGATGTCCTTGTACTCCTGCGCCGCGCGCTTCGCGTGGTCCATGTCCCCGCGGAAGGCCGCGGAGGTCACCTCGCCGCCGAGGCAGGCGGTGAGCCCCACGAGGCCGGCGGAGCGCTCCTTGAGCAGCTGCTTGTCGATGCGCGGGTGGTAGTAGAAGCCGTCCAGGAAGCCGCGCGAGGAGAGGTAGCGGAGGTTCGCGTACCCTTCGGCGTTCTTGGCCAGCAGGATGAGGTGGTTGGAGATGCGCTCGGTGCGGTCCTGCCGCCCCTTGGGCCCCGCCACGTAGGCCTCGAGGCCGATGATGGGCTTGATGCCCGCGTCCTTCGCCTTCTTGTAGAAGTCGATGGTGGCGAACATGTTGCCGTGGTCGGTTACGGCCACCGACTTCATGCCCTTCTCCCCCACCGTCTTGATGAGGTCCTTCATCCGGATGGCGCCATCCAGCAGCGAATACAGGGTGTGCAGGTGCAGGTGCGTGAAGCTCATGGGGCGCGGAGTGTAGGGCACCGGACCGACGATCCGGCCCGGGAAAGGGGGGGGCCTGGTCGGTTGCTGTGCGGGCCGCTCGCACCTTCGCTGGCGAGCCCTGACAGGGGCCCGTGGCCGGGCCCCTCTACGGGCCTCCTGGGAGCCCACAGGGGCATCCAGCGGAGCCGTAGTAAAGCAAGCCTGCGGGGGTCGGAAGGCCCTGGAGGCCACCTGCGGCCCCAGGCGCGATTTTGCCTTCCGCAAATGCCCTCCCGGGCGCCGCGGAGCTCGGAAATGTTCCGGAGCAGTGGAGGGCCGGTCGGGGCTCCGAGCTACGCGGCCGAGCGGCGTTCTGACTGAGCGAGCGTGTCACGGATGAGCCTTCTGACCCGCTCTGGCTCGTTCAGGTCTTTGTGGGTGAAGCGGAGGATCCGCCAGCCCCAGGCGACGAGGTCATTTTGCCGGTCCATGTCCGCGAGCCGCTCCGCCCAGCCGTCGTGGAACCGGCGCGAGTCGATCTCGATGCCGACCCGCTCGTCCACGTAGGCGAGGTCCAGCCGGTAGCAGATCGTCCCCCGGCTCACCCAGTAGCGCGTCCGCGGCGCCTTCAACCCGAGTCCGTCGAGGAACTTCAGGAACTGGGTTTCCATGGGGCTGTCGGTCCGGAGCAGGGTGTTGGCGCGCAGCTTCAAGAGGCGCCCGAACGGCTCCGTCCCCTTCCTGCCCTTTCCCTTCAGCCGCTGCAGGCAGGCGCGCAGGCGGCCTGCGTGCGTCAGCCCCTTCTCCAGGCACTCGTCGACGAGCGCCTCCAGCTGCTCGGGCGTCAGGGTGGGCGCGAGATCCAGCAGCGTGCGTTCGATCCGGGTGAAGACGAGGCCCTCCCGCTGCTCCAGGTCCCAGGGGCCCAGCACCCGCCCGGGGTGGAGCAGGAGATCGAACCCGCGTTGCTTGCGAGGCAGCTTCGGGGACGTCGGCAGGCTCAGGTGCACCGGGCCGCTGCGATCGTAGGCTTGAAGCCCGTGCAGGGCCGCCGCCGTCGGGCCGCAGGCCGCTGCGCCCGCGCCGCCCCACCAATCCGCCGCCTGGACGCGCTGTTCCCAGGTCTCCGGGTAGGCCGTCAGCCGATACGTCGCCGGCAGCAGCGACGCCAGGGAACCCTGCTCCAGCCATTTCCGCAGTTCGTAGCCGTCGAACCCCACCTCGAGGAGTTGGTCCCTCCGCAGGAGGTATCGCTGCTTCGCTCCGAGCGCGTAGGCGCTCTCCCTCACCCGCCCATCCACCATCCGCCACCCCCACCCAAAGACGCGGTGAGCCTACCTGAGGGGTCTGACCCGAAGGATTTCGCAAGAAGTACGCGGGTGCACGACCAGTTTGAGGAAGGGGCTGTCATTTCAGAGGTATAGACAAGGGG
>CAZQVZ010000633.1:0-2467 GCA_964596895.1 uncultured Myxococcaceae bacterium | reverse complement strand
GCTTCGCGCCCGCGGCGAAGAGCAGCGTGAAGAGCAGGAACATCAGCGCCACCGCGCTGCCGAAGTCCGGCTGGGCGAGGCTCATCGCCGCGAGGATCCCCGCCAGCACGAAGTGCGGCAGAAACCCCACCGAAAAGGTGGCCACCTTCTCCCGCTTCTTGGCGAGCGAGTAGGCCAGGTAGATGACCCACGCCACCTTGAGGATCTCGGTGGGCTGCACCGACATCCCGGGCAGGCGGATCCACCGCTGCGCGCCGCCAGCGCTGCCGCCCACCCCGGGGATGAGCACGAGCACCATCAGCGTGATGGCCACCAGCAGGATGGGGTACGCCAGCCGCGCCAGCCGCCGGTAGCCGAGCCACATCGCCGCGGCCATGGCGCCGGTGCCCAGAGCCGCCGCCAGCAGTTGCCGCTTGAGGAAGAAGAACTGGTCCCCGAGCTTGTCGTGACCCGGCAGCGCGCTCGCCGAGTACACCATCACCAGGCCCAGGGAGACGAGGCACAGGACCGCGCCGAGCAGGACCGGATCGAAGCGGACGGGGGCGCCCTTGTGGATGCTCACTGCTCTCCCCTCACCAGCGCCTTGAAGACGTCGCCCCGGTGCTCGAAGTTCTTGAACTGGTCGTATGACGCGCACGCAGGGGAGAGCAGGACCACGTCCCCGCGCTCGGCCAGCGCCCGCGCCTTCGCGACCGCCGCCTCCAGCGTGCTACAGGCATGGGTCGGCAGCACGTTTTCGAACGCCGCCTCGATCCGCTTCGCGTCATCCCCGAGGGTGAGGACGCCCTTCACCCGCCCGCGGGCGGCCTCCACCAGCGGCGTGTACGGCGCGCCCTTGCCCTTCCCGCCGAGCACCAGCCACAGGTTCCCCTTCGGGAACGCGGTGAGCGCCACGAGCGTGCTGTCCACGTTGGTGGCCTTGGAGTCGTTCACCCACTCCACCCCGTCCACCGTGGCCACCGACTCGAGGCGGTGAGGCAGCCCGCCGTAGGCGTCCAGCCCCCGCTGGATGGCTTCGGGAGTCAGCCCGGCGTGGCGCGCCAGCAGCACCGCCGCCATCGCGTTCTCGAGGTTGTGCGCGCCGCGCAGGGCCCGGTTCTGCAGCCTGTAGGGCTGACCGTCCACGGTGAAGGCGCCCCCTGCGGCGGCCCTCCTCGAAAACCCGGCGACGCGCGCGGCGGTACCCTTCGCCAGCGGGACCACCGCCGGGTCGTCCGCGTTCACCACCGCCAGGTCCTCTGGCGTCTGGTTGAGGAAGATGCGCGCCTTCGCCGCGCCGTAGTCCGCCGCGGACGCGTACCGGTCGAGGTGGTCCGGGGTGAGGTTCAAGATCACCGCGCCGTGGCAGCGCACGGTGCGCAGGCCTTCGAGCTGGAAGGACGAGAGCTCCACCACGTAGGCCTCCCACGCCTCATCGGAGAGCGCCGCCTCCGACAGGGGCCGTCCGAGGTTCCCGCCCACGAAGGCCCGCTTGCCCGCAGCCTCGAACAGCGCGCCCAGCAGCGCGGTGGTGGTGCTCTTGCCGTTGGTGCCGGTGATGCCGAAGAAGGGCGCGGGCGCGAGGTGCCGGTACGCCCACTCCACCTCGCCCACCACCTGCACGCCTGAGGCCATGGCCGCCTGAAGGGAAGGCAGGGCCAGGGGAACGCCCGGGCTCACCACCACCAGGTCCGCCGCGCCGAGCACCGCGTCCGCGTCCGCTTCTGCCCGAAGCGTTGCCGAGGTCTCCTCCAGCGCGCGCCGGGCCGCGTCCCCCAGCCGCTCGCGCGGGGTCTTGTCCAGCGCGGTGAGGCGCGCGCCCTTCTTCGCGCCCAGCCGCAGCGCCGAAAGCCCGCTCTTCGCCAGCCCGTAGACGACGACGTTGCGATCCTTCAGGGAGGCGGCGGGGGGCACGGGAGGGTCACCGGAGCTTGAGGGAGAGCAGCGCGATGCCCCCGCAGAGGATGGAGACGATCCAGAAGCGGACGATGATCTTCGGCTCCGCCAGCCCCTTCAGTTCGAAGTGGTGGTGCAAGGGCGCCATCCGGAACACGCGCTTGCCACGGGTCTTGAAGGACGCCACCTGGATCATCACCGAGAGGATCTCGGCGAAGAAGACGCCGTGGATGATGGCGGAGACGACCTCGTTCTTGCTGAGGACCGCGAGCCCCCCCAAAGCGCCGCCCAGCGCCAACGACCCCACGTCCCCCATGAACACGGAGGCGGGGTTGGAGTTGAACCAGAGAAAGGCGATGCCCGCCCCCACGATGGACGCGCAGAAGACCGCCAGGTCCGCCCCGTCGATGACCGGCGCCACCCCCAGGTACCGGTACAGCGGCACCCCCACCAGGGTCCGGCCGTCTCCGCCCGCCACCGTGTCGGCGATGTTGATGCCCGCGCCGCCCACGTAGCAGAGGACCGCGAACGTGGCCGCCGCGACGATGGTGGGGCCGATGGCCAGCCCGTCCAGCCCGTCGGTGAGGTTCAC
>CAZQVZ010000632.1:0-2480 GCA_964596895.1 uncultured Myxococcaceae bacterium | reverse complement strand
GTGGTGGTGGTGGACACCGCCCACGGCCACTCCCGGGGCGTCATCGAAGCGGTGGCCCAGGTCCGCAAGACCTTCACCGCCCAGAAGTTCGAGCTCATCGCCGGCAACGTGGCCACCGCGGAGGGCACCCGCGCCCTGATCGAGGCCGGGGTGGACGCGGTGAAGGTGGGCATTGGCCCAGGCTCCATCTGCACCACCCGGGTGGTGGCCGGCGTGGGCGTCCCGCAGATCACCGCGGTGGATGACTGCGCCCGCGAGGCGGACCGCCACGGCATCCCCATCATCTCCGACGGCGGCATCAAACATTCGGGTGACGTGGTGAAGGCGCTGGCCGCCGGCGCTTCGACGGTGATGATCGGCTCGCTCTTCGCCGGCACCGAAGAGGCCCCCGGGGACGTGATCCTGTACCAGGGGCGCTCGTACAAGAGCTACCGCGGCATGGGCTCTCTGGGCGCCATGAAGCAGGGCTCCAAGGACCGCTACTTCCAGGGCGACGTCGAGGAGGAGATGAAGCTCGTGCCCGAGGGCATCGAAGGCCGCGTTCCCTACAAGGGCACCCTGGCGATGAACGTGTTCCAGATGGTGGGCGGGCTGCGCAGCGGCATGGGCTACGTGGGCTGCGCCACCATCGAGGAGCTGCGCACGCGCGCCACCTTTGTGCAGATCACCTCGGCCGGGCTCAAGGAGAGCCACGTGCACGACGTGATCGTCACCGAAGAGGCGCCGAACTACCGGCGGGACTAGCGGCCGCGGCGGCGGGGCTCGGGCTTGTCCTTCGCCTCCGCCTGATCGATGCGCTGCTCCGCCGACGAGACCCGGGCGAGCATCACGTCCTTGTCGTCCACGTCCAGGGCGTCAATGGCCTGCCGGAGCGTGTCGAACGACAGGCGGGCCACGGTGACGGTGCTGCCACCCTTGAGCTCCTGCACCGTGGGCAGCTCCACCAGCTCCCGCACGTAGCGCTCGAACTCCACGCGCACGTCCGCGGTCTGCTGGATGCACACGTCCCGGGCGTCCGCGTACTTCTGGCTGCCTTCCTTGTACTGGAGGTCCGGGTTGCGGGTCATGGCCTCCACGAAGGTCTGCGTCCGCTTCTTCAGCTCCAGGTACAGCTCCATGTAGTCCTGGACCCGCGCCGTCTCCGGCCGGTTCACGTCCCGCGCGCGCGCGAGCTGGTCGCTCACGTCCTGGCAGTTGAGGCTGTCCAGCTCCAGCGCGCCGGCGGTCTTCTCGAGCGAGTCAGACCGGGTCTCCCGGTCCAGGCGCTCTTCGCTGGAGATCTCCTTCACGCAGCCGGAGACGAGGATCATCCCCGCCGCAGCGGCGCAGGGGAGGTGGGCGAAAAGGCGCATCAGGTGTGCTCCGGTTTGCATTTGCGTCGAGGGGGTCTTGTAGCGATAAGCGCCCCGCCCCGTCAACGCGATGCGCCCCCTGGAGAGCCGCTTGGACATCCACGCCGAGAAGATCCTGATCCTCGACTTCGGCAGCCAGTACACCCAGCTCATCGCCCGGAGGGTGCGCGAGCTGGGCGTGTACTGCGAAATCCACCGCCCGGACCTGCCGCTTGCGGACCTCCAGAAGTTCGCGCCGAAGGGCATCATCCTCTCCGGCAGCCCCCACTCGGTGGACGCGCCTGGCGCGCCCCGCTGCGATCCCGGCGTGTTCGACGCGGGCGTGCCCGTCCTCGGCATCTGCTACGGCCTGCAGCTCCTGTCGCGGCTTCTGGGCGGGCAGGTGGACAAGAGCGCCAAGCGGGAGTTCGGCCCGGCGGAGATCGAAATCCTCGAGGCGCGCGGCCCGCTCGCCGCCTTCAAGCCCGGGGACAAGGTGAAGGTGTGGATGAGCCACGGGGACCGGGTGGAGAGGCTGCCGCCGGGGTTCGGGCCCATCGCCCAGACGGACCACTCGCCGTACGCCGCCGCCGCGCACGAATCGAAGCCCCTCTTCGGCGTGCAGTTCCACCCGGAGGTGGTCCACACGCCGCAGGGCACGCAGATGCTCTCGGCGTTCCTCTTCCAGACCTGCGGGCTGTCCGGCACCTGGTCCATGAAGAGCTTCGCGGTGGAGGCCATCGAGGCCATTCGCCGGCAGGTGGGCGAGAAGGGCCGGGTCATCTGCGGCCTGTCCGGCGGGGTGGATTCGTCGGTGGCGGCGGTGCTGATCCACAAGGCCATTGGTGACCGGCTGCAGTGCATCTTCGTGGACAACGGCGTCATCCGCCAAGGCGAGCGCGAGCAGGTGGAGGCGCTCTTCCGGGGCCGCTTCCACATTCCCCTGAAGGTGGTGGACGCCGCGGACCGCTTCCTGGACCGGCTGGCCGGCGTGACCGACCCCGAGCAGAAGCGGAAGATCATCGGCCGGGAGTTCATCGCCGTGTTCGAAGAGGCGGCGAAGGACCTCCAGGACGCGGACTTCCTCGCCCAGGGCACGCTGTACCCGGACGTCATCGAGTCGGTGTCCACCAAGGGGCCTTCTGCCAC
>CAZQVZ010000631.1:0-2485 GCA_964596895.1 uncultured Myxococcaceae bacterium | reverse complement strand
AAGAAGTCGCGTCTGGCGGCCCTCGCCGGGCGTGGGCGGCTGACCACACGGCAGAGATGTAGGTCGTGACTTTCCGCGGCCTTGCAGCGCCGGCCACGCGCTGGCACCGCACCTGCTTTGTCTTCCCGTCGAGGAGGCAGGGCAGACACATGGACAAGCGCGTCGGCGTGTTGATGGGTGGGTGGGGCGAGGAGCGGGAAGTCTCCATCAAGACCGGAGAGGCGGTGGCGGCCTCCCTGGAGCGGCAGGGGCGCGCGGTCACCCGCCTCCTCGCCGGCCCCGGGCTCGAGACCTCGCTGCGCGCTTCCGGGGTGGACGAGGTCTTCCTCGCGCTCCACGGCCGGATGGGTGAAGACGGCAAGGTGCAGGGGCTGTTGGAGGTGATGGGCCTGCCGTACACGGGCTCCGGCGTGATGGCCTCCGCCCTGGCCATGAACAAGACCTTCGCCAAGAAACTCTTCCGGCTGCACAACCTGCCCACCCCGCCCGGATACCCGGTCCTGCGCGCGCAGGTGGGGCAGGCGCCGTCGCTGCACGGGGACCTCGGCTTTCCCTGCGTGGTGAAGCCGGCTTCGGGCGGCTCTTCGGTGGGGCTGTCGGTGGTCCGGCGCGCGGAGGACCTGCAGGAGGCGATCAACAGGGCGGTGCGCTTTGGCGGCGAGGCGTTGGTGGAGCGGCGCATCATCGGGCGCGAGGTGACGGTGGGCATCCTCGACGACGCGGTGCTGGGCAGCTGCGAGATCGCCTACGGCGCGGACAGCTTCGACTACCGGGTCAAGTACCAGACCGGCGCGCGCACCTTCCTGCCGCCGCGCCTGTCCCCCACCCGGGTGGCGAACGTGGAGGCGCTGGCTCTCTCCGCCTACCGGGCGCTGGGCTGCCGCGGCTACGGCCGCGTGGATCTGCTGTGCAGCGAGGCCGACAACGACGTGGTCCTCGAGGTGAACACGCTGCCCGGCCTCACGCCGATGAGCCTGTTGCCGAAGGTGGCGGCGCACGCCGGGCTGTCCTTCGACGCGCTGGTCCTGCGCATCCTGCGCCTTGCGTCCCTGGACGAGGTGGACGTCGCAGAGGCCACAGGCAGCGCCGCGGCGGCAGACGGACGGGCGGGCGCGCTAGACTCCGCCGGATGAGCCTTCTGCCCATCGCCCTCGCGCTCCCGCTGCTCCTCTCGCAGGCGCCCAAAGACGCCTCGTCGGTCCTGCTCGCCCCCGGCGCGCAGGTGACGCTCGAGCACCCCGGGCTGAGCCGGGTGGCGGTAGCGGACCCCCAGGTGGCGGACGTGATGGTGGTGGGCAAGAGCGGGCAATTGCTCGTGACCGGGCGCCGCAAGGGCCGCACCACGCTGACCCTGTGGGGGCGCGGCGGGAAGGTGAGCGCGCGCGAAGTCGTCGTGGACGACGGCCGGGCGGCGGAGTTGGCGCGGCTGGTGCGCGAGACCGTCAACCCTTCGCTCACCGTGCGCAGCGCGCCGGGCAAGGTCGTCATCGACGGTTCTTTGGACTCGATGGAGGAGTACGAGCGGCTGCGCAAGCTCACCGAAGGCGAGAGCGACGTGGTGGTGCTGGCGAAGCTGCACCCGGGGGTCCTGAGGGCCCTGGCGGCGGTGATCAACGAGGCCTACGACAAGGCGGGCCTCAAGAGCGCGCGGGCGGTGGTGGTGGGCGAGCGCCTCTTCCTCGAGGGCCAGGTGGCGGACGAGGTGGAGCGGCAGAAGGCACAGACCATCGCCGAGGCGTATTACGAGGGCTTCGACGCCTCCGGCGCCCCGTCCAGTCCGGCGCGGTAGGACGGCGGCCCAGGGCCGCGTCAACACCCCCGGGGGCGAAGCATTTGACACTCCCCGCTCCAACTACCTAAATGGCCGCCAGTTTTCGGCCATGACATCCATTGAGACCGCGTTTCTGGGCATCTACTTCGGTGTCCTCCTGGTGCTGTCGGTTTACGGGTCACACCGTTACCGGATGGCGTTCCTGTACTACCGGCACAAGTTCCGCCTCCCCACGCCGAAGGGCCGGCTGGAGAAGCTGCCGAAGGTCACCATCCAGCTCCCCATCTTCAACGAGCTCTACGTCACCGAGCGACTGGTGGAGTCGGTGTGCCAGATCCGGTACCCGCGAGACCTGCTCGAGATCCAGGTGCTCGACGACTCCACCGACGAGACCTGCGGCATCGCCCGGGCGGTGGTGGAGCGGATGAAGCGGCAGGGCCACGACGTCACCTACATCCACCGCACCAACCGCGCCGGGTTCAAGGCGGGGGCGCTGGAGAATGGCCTGCAGACGGCGAGCGGCGAGTACGTCGCGGTGTTCGACGCGGACTTCGTCCCCGGCGTGGACTTCCTCGAGAAGACCCTGCCGTACTTCGCGGACGCCGAGGTGGGGATGGTGCAGGCCCGGTGGGAGCACCTGAACCGGGACTACTCGCCGTTGACCCAGGCGCAGTCCATCTTCCTCGACGGGCACTTCATCATCGAGCACACCGC
>CAZQVZ010000630.1:0-2504 GCA_964596895.1 uncultured Myxococcaceae bacterium | reverse complement strand
AGGTAGCGCTTGTAGTCCGCCGGCACCATCTCCGGCTGGTTGCAGTTGAGGACGAAGGTGGGCGGCTCGCTCGCCACCTGGGCGATGTAATAGAGCCGGATGGGCCGCCCGCGGGCGATGGGCGCCGGGTGTGACTGCTGGATGGACTCCAGCAGCTTGTTGAGCTGCGGGGTGCGCGCGCGGAAGCGGAACTGGTCGTGCAGCATCACCGCCAGGTCCAGGACCTTCTCCACGCGGGCGCCGGTCTTCGCGGAGGCGAACACCACCGGCGCGTAGGCGGCGAAGCGGAAGCGCTCCTTCAGCCAGGCGCGGCCCTCCGCTTCGTCCCCGGGCTTCTTCTCCACCTGGTCCCACTTGTTGACCACGAGGATCAGCGCCCGGCCCTTGTCCTCCACCAGCCCGGCGATCCGCTCGTCCTGGTCCACCGCCGGCTCGAGCGCGTCGATGAGCAGCACCGCCACGTGGCTCCGCTCGACCACCTTCAGGGCCGCCAGCACGCTGAACTGCTCGATCTTCTGGGAGATGTTCTTCTTGCGGCGGATGCCCGCGGTGTCCGTCAGGACGATCTGGCGGTCCTTCCACTCCAGCACCGAGTCGATGGGGTCCGTGGTGGTGCCCGCCTGGGGGCTGGCCACGTGCCGCTCCTCCTTGAGCAGCGCGTTGACAAGCGTGGACTTGCCCACGTTGGGCCGCCCGCAGATGGCCAGGCGGATGGGCTCGTCCGGCGCGGGGGGCAGTTCTTTGCCCTCCTCCTCCCCGTCCTCGTCGCCGGCGGTCTCGCCTTCACCGTCGTCTTCGTCTTCGTCTTCGTCTCGAGCCTGGCCTTCGGGGACCTCGGTGGGCGGGCCCAGGTGCTTCGACACCCGCTCCATCATCTCGTCGATGCCGCGGCCGTGCTCCGCGGAGAGGGTGACGGTGTCCTCGAAGCCGAGCCGGTAGAACTCCGAGGCCGGCGAGCGCTCCTCGACCACCGCGGCGTCGATCTTGTTGATGGCCACCACCACCGGCTTGCCACTCTTGCGGAGGTAGCGGGCCACCTGATCATCCGCGGCGGTGAGGCCGGCGCGCCCGTCCACCACGAAGACGATGACGTCGCACTCCTCCACCGCCAACTGCGCCTGCTGCCGCACCTGCGCGAGCAGCGAATCCTTTTCGTCCGGGAGGAAGCCCCCGGTGTCGATGAGGGTGAACCCCCACGCCCGCCAGAGGGTCTCGGCGTAGTGGCGGTCCCGGGTGACGCCGGGGATGTCCTCCACCAGCGCCAGCCTGCGGCCCGCGAGCCGGTTGAAGAGCGTGGACTTGCCCACGTTGGGCCGCCCGACGATGGCGAGGAGCTTTCTCACTTACTCGTACCCCAGCTTCCGAAGACCCTCTTTGCGCTCACTCCACCGGGGCTCCACCTTCACCCGCAGGTCCAGGTAGACATGAGTGCCCAGGAGCCGCTCCACGGCCTTCCGGGCGTCGGTGCCAATGGTCTTGAGCATCTGGCCCTTCTTGCCGATGAGGATGGCCTTCTGGCTGTCCCGCTCCACGTGGATGGTGGCCATGATCCGCACCAGCCCCGCCAGGGCCCCCGGCTTCGGCTCACCGCGCGGCTCGCGCTCGGTCTCGTCGAAGTGGTCCACGACGACGGCGGAGGAGTACGGGATCTCCTGCTCGGTGTGCCGGAAGATCTGCTCGCGCACGTACTCCGCCACCAGGGTGCGCTCCGCCTGGTCGGTGAGGACGTCTTCGTCGAAGAGGGGCTCCCCCTCCGGCAGGTGCGAGAGCACCACGGAGAAGAGCGCCTCCACGCCGTCCCCCTCGCGCGCGGAGATGGGGATGATCTCCAGGAAGGGAAACGCCCCCTGGTATTGGGCGATGAGCGGGAGCACGAACTGCTTCGGCGCCCGGTCGATCTTGTTGATCACCAGGACCACCGGCTTCCCCTTCTCCTCGAGGCGCCCGAGGATCTCCCGGTTCAGCGGGTCCACCTCCGGCGCTTCGTGCCCCTTGTCGGCGACCTGGATGAGGAACAGCACCAGGTCCACCTCGCCCGCCGCGCCGAGCGCGACCTCCACCATGTACCGGTTGAGCTCGCCCTTGCCCTTGTGGATGCCCGGCGTGTCGATGAACGCCACCTGGCCTTCGGGCCTCGTGACCACGCCCATGATCCGGTTGCGCGTGGTCTGGGGCTTCGGAGACACGATGGCCAGCTTCTCCCCAGCCAGCTGGTTGAGGAGGGTGCTCTTGCCCACGTTGGGGCGGCCGATCAACGCGGCGAAGCCGCTGCGGCGCTTCTTCCGCGGGGGCATCCTCTGGGTTCCTCGAGCTCTTCCTGCGCTGCGCCGATCAGCCCTGGCTGATGGTCAGCTTGTTGATCACCACGTCCGTTTTCGGGCGGTCGTTGGCGCCCTTGGGGATGACGTTGGCGATCTTCTCCACCAGCTCCATGCCTTCGGTGACCTCACCGAAGATGGTGTGGCGGTTGTTGAGGTGCGGGGTGGGGACGACGGTGATGAAGA
>CAZQVZ010000629.1:0-2511 GCA_964596895.1 uncultured Myxococcaceae bacterium | reverse complement strand
TGAACAGCGCGCTGCGGTCCGCGGCCTTCTCCAGGTCGTCGAAGAGGATGGCGGACTCGTAGACGCCGGGGCCGGTCTCGGTGTGCATCCCTTCGATGGGGATGTCGAACGCGGTGCACCCGTCGATGATGGCGTGCACCAGGGGCGCGTTGCTGGAGCTGCGCAGCCACGAGTACCCGAACATCCCCGGCGACAGCGGGGTGAGGTCGTTGAAGTTCTTCTCCCGGAGCGACTGCGCCGTCTCCTTGAAGATGAAGTACTCGTACTCGCTGCCGAACTTCGGCAGATAGCCCATCTGCCGCGCCTTGCGCCCCACGCGCTGCAGGAGCTGACGGGGGGACGCCTCGTAGGGCGAGCCATCCTTGTTCACGAAGTCGAGGATGAAGGCCGCGGTGTCCGGCTCCCACGGGATGATCCGCGCGCTGGACAGGTCCACCTTCGCCATCGCGTCCGGGTAGCCGGTGTGCCAGCCGGTCACCTGCGCGTTGTCGTAGAGCTCGTCCGCGAGATCCCACCCGAAGACGACGTCGCAGAAGCCGAGCCCCCCCTTCGCCGCGCCGAAGAGCTTCTCCTTCGACACGTACTTGCCCCGCCACACCCCGTCCACGTCGAAGCCGCCGAGCTTGGCCTTGGTCAGCCCCTTCTGCGCGAACCAGAGCTCGAGCTTCTCGACGTCCGCCTCGGGGTTCTGTACCCGGTTCTGGGGCCGCTCCTTCGCCCTCTTCACCTTCGCCGCCTGCGCCTTCACGTCCGCCATCTTCCGCATTGGGACCTCCGCCCCTGTGGGGCGTTGCGTTACTCGGGGAGCTTCGTCCAGACCGCCTTGACCTGCAGGTAGCCATCGAGCGCGTGGTGGGACAGGTCCCGACCCCAGCCGGACTCTTTGTAGCCACCGAACGGCGCCGCATCGTCGAACTCGTTGAAGCAGTTGATCCAGACCACGCCGCTTCGCACCTTGCGCGCCAGCGCGTGCGCCTTCGCCACGTCTCCGCTCCAGATGGAGGCGGCGAGCCCGTAGCGGGTGCCGTTGGCAATCTCCAGGGCCTGCGCGTCATCCCCGAACCGCAGGCACGCGAGCACCGGCCCGAAGATCTCCTCCTGGGCGATCTTCATGCCGCTGTGCACGTCCGCGAAGACGGTGGGCCGGACGAAGTTGCCCTTCGCCTTGAAGCCCTCGGTGTCCCGCCCGCCGCCGGCGAGCACCCTCGCGCCTTCGCCCTTCCCCGCCTCGATGTACGAGAGCACCGTGGAGAGCTGCCGCTGCGACACCTGCGCCCCCATCTCGGTCTTCGGGTCCAGGGGGTCTCCCACCACCATCTTCTGCGCGCGCTCGGCGAGCTGCGAGACGAAGCCGTCGTAGGCGTCCTCGTGCACCAGGACCCGCGAGCCGGCGTTGCAGGTTTCGCCCTTGTTGCCGAAGATGCCCCAGAAGCACGCGTCCGCGGCCTTCTGGTAGTCCGCGTCCGGGAAGATGATCTGCGGGCTCTTGCCGCCCAGCTCCAGGGTCAGCTTCTTGAGGTTGGTCTCGCCGGACGCGGCGATGAGCCGCCGGGCCGTCCGCGTGGAGCCGGTGAAGGAGATCTTGTCCAGGTCCGGGTGCCGCGCCATGGCCTCGCCGGCGGCCTCGCCGTAGCCGGGCACCACGTTGAGCACGCCTTCGGGGAAGCCCACCTCGCGCGCCAGTTCACCGAGCTTCAGCGCCGTCAGGGGCGTGAACTCGGAGGGCTTGAGCACCACCGTGCAGCCCGAGGCCAGCGCCGGCCCGAGCTTCCAGCACATGATGCAGGTGGGGTAGTTCCAGGGGACGATGAGCCCCACCACGCCGACGGGCTCCCTGAGCGTGTACGTGTGGAAGGGCCCGGTGACCGGGAGCACCTCGCCGAAGATGCGAGAGGGCGCTTCCGACCAGTACGACAAGGTCGCGGCACCCGGCCCCACGTCACCGCGCAGCGCCTCCCTGAAGGTCTTGCCGTTGTTGAGCGACTCGATGAGCGCGAACTCCTCCCGCCTCTCCCAGAGCGCATCCGCCAGCTTTCGCAGGAGCCCCCCGCGGTCCCGCGCGCTCATCTTCCGCCAGGGCCCCTCTTCGAAGGCGCGGCGCGCAGCCTTCACCGCGCGGTCCACGTCCGGCGCGGTGGCGGCTGGCGCCTCACAGAGCGGCTCGCCCGTGGCCGGGTTGATGACGGGGATGACGCCGCCCTCCACCGGCGAGACGGACTCGCCGCCGATGAGCAGCTTCAATTCGGGATACTTCGGGGTCAGCGTGCGGGGATCGATCATGGTTGCCGTGGGGAGTGCGTGTCCGAAGGCGGACAGGTGCAAGGGCGGCCAAACTGTAGGCACCTGCCCTCATCGCGGCAATGGGCGCAGGTTACGCAGCCGGATGGCGGACGAATGACGACGACGAAGGTTCTGATTGTGAAAACGGGGAGCTCCAACCCCGCCGTGCGCGTGCGGCTCGGTGACTACGACCGCTGGTTCATCCAGACGCTCGGGCGCGACGAGCGCCAC
>CAZQVZ010000628.1:0-2513 GCA_964596895.1 uncultured Myxococcaceae bacterium | reverse complement strand
CGCGCGCCCGGAGCCGAAGGTGGCCTTCCACGTGGTGAAGAGCCTGCAGAACGTGGGCTCGGACTGGGCGTGGCAGACCCCGGTCATCTCGAAGAGCGGCGAAGAGGCGCAGGTCCGCGGCGCGGCGGCGAAGGCGCTGGTCGCAGCGTTCGTCGCCTACGACGGCGAGGTCCGTGAGGCCGCGCTCAAGGCGCTGCTGGTGGTGAACCACGACGGGACGCCCGCGCTCATCGCGCAGGCGAAGACCGACGCGAGCCCTTCGCTGAAGGCGGAGCTGGAGCGGCTCGCCCAGCGGTTCGACAACGGCCCCCTGCGGCGCGGACGCTAGGGTCACCCGCCCCCTTCAGGGAGAAGGGCCCGGGTCAGACCGCCTTGCCCTGCAGCGGCGCCGCAACGTCGGGCACGGCGTCCGGCATCACCAGCGGGGCCGGCCCTGCGTCCTCGGGCGGGCGCGGGCTCGGGCACTGGCTCTGCGACGGCGCTGGGGTGTGGGAGCGCATCCCTTCAGCGGGAGACAGGTTCCCCGCCAGTTCGTCCCGCGCGGCCTGGATGCGCCCGCGGATGAGCTCCGTGAGCGCAGGCAGGTCTTCGAGCGTCATCCCTTCGGTGGAGACGGGCTCCAGCACCTTCGCCGCGGCGCGGGTGGGGCGGACCCATGGCGTGCCCACCGGCATCCCCGACGCGGTCCCGTGCACCGCCACCGGCAACAGCGTGGCCCCGGTCTCGATGGCGAGCCGGAACGCCCCCGCCTTGAACGGCAGCACCCGCCCGTCGCGGCTGCGCGTGCCCTCCGGGAAGATCATCACGTTCATCCCGCGCGACAGGTACGCGCGCGCCTTCTCCAGCGCCCTGCGGCCTGCGTGCGGATCCTTCCGGTCCACGGGGATGTCGCCGGCGAGCTTCATCATCCAGCCCAGCCAGGGGACCTCGAACAAGGACCGCTTGGCCATCCACTTCATCTCCCAGGGCAGCCGGGAGAGCAGCAGGATGTCCAGCGTGGACTCGTGGTTGGCCACCACCACGTACGGCCGCCCCTTCTCCAGCTTCGGCAGGGGCAGGACCTTCATCCGCCACCCGGGGTAGATGCGGCTGATGGTGCCGCCGAGGATTCGGAAGGTGCGGCCCACCGCGCGCCGGTTCCCGTCGAACGGCCAGGTGAGGACGTACAGGAGCGCCATCAGCGGCAGCCCCGCGAACACCAGGAGCGCGAAGAGCAGGTAGCTGGCAGCAGCGATGAGCGCGTTCGGCATGTCGGGACGAACCGTTAGCGCGCCCGCGTCATGCCTCTGTCACGGCGCCGGGCAGCCGCCCTGCTGCCTGCCTGCCACCGACTCACGCGGTGCGTCATCTCCCCATGCAAGAAGGCCCGGCCACTCCGCAGAGGGAGCGCCGGGCCTTCGGATGCAACGAAGCGTCAGTGACGCGTGCGGACCGACCTACCCCCCCGCGGCGCCGAAGAGGTCCAGGCCGTAGCGGGCGATGAGCGGCGCAATGAGGAGCGCCACCACCGACAGCAGCTTCACGAGGATGTTCAGCGACGGGCCGGCCGTGTCCTTGAACGGGTCGCCAACGGTGTCGCCGGTGACCGCCGCCTTGTGGGCCGCGGAGCCCTTGCCGCCGTGGACGCCGTCCTCGATGCGCTTCTTGGCGTTGTCCCAGGCGCCGCCGGTGTTGGACATGAAGATGGCCAGGAGCACGCCGGAGACCAGCGTGCCTGCGAGCAACCCGCCGAGCGTGCCGCCGGTCTTGTCCATGAAGCCAGCGAGCACGGGCACCGTCACCGCCATCACGCCGGGGAGCACCATCTCCTTGATGGCCGCCTTGGTGGAGATGTCCACGCAGCGGGCGTAGTCCGCGCGGCCAGTGCCCTCCATCAGGCCGGGGATCTCCTTGAACTGCCGGCGCACCTCATCAACCATCTGCCGGGCCGCGCGAGACACCGCGCGCATGGCCATGGAGGAGAAGAGGTACGGCAGCATCGCGCCGATGAACAGGCCCGCCATGATGTTCGGCCGGGTCACGTCGATGGCGCGCAGCGGCGCCAGCCCCTGAAGCTGCAGGGCCGCGGACACCTGGGTCTGGAACGCCGAGAACAGCGCCAGCGCAGTCAGCGCCGCGGAGCCGATGGCGAAGCCCTTGCCGATGGCCGCCGTGGTGTTGCCCACCGCGTCGAGCTGGTCGGTCCGGCCGCGGACCTCCTTGGGCAGGTGCGCCATCTCGGCGATGCCGCCGGCGTTGTCGGCGATGGGGCCGAAGGCGTCCACCGCGAGCTGGATGCCGGTGGTGGAGAGCATGCCCAGCGCGGCGATGGCGATGCCGTACAGCCCCGCCTGCGAGTACGCGACGACGATGGCCACCGCGATGATCAGCACCGGGATGGCGGTGGAGCGCATGCCCACGGCCATGCCGGAGATGATGTTGGTGGCCGCGCCCGTGGTGGAGTCGTCCACGATCTCACCGACCGGCTTGCCCTCCTTGGCGCAGTAGTACTCGGTGATGAGGCCGATCAGCGT
>CAZQVZ010000627.1:0-2518 GCA_964596895.1 uncultured Myxococcaceae bacterium | reverse complement strand
GCCATCGCGAACCCTGGGCCCTTCAAACGCCGCGCCACCGTGGCGCGCCGCAGCAACCCGGGCCCGCGCACGCAGGTTCTGCGCGAACGGACCCCCGGGCGCAACCGCCGCGAGGGCCGCCGTCCTACGTGGGGTCCGGCTTCGGGGTGGCCTTCGTGGAAGGCGGCAGCTTCGGCG
Source organism: uncultured Myxococcaceae bacterium (assembly GCA_964596895.1). GTDB lineage: Bacteria > Myxococcota > Myxococcia > Myxococcales > Myxococcaceae > JAFAFL01. The sequence goes on along the minus strand of CAZQVZ010000627.1, from coordinate 2,341 downwards.
CGGTGATGACCTCCGCCGGCGGCAGGTCTCCGGTGAGCGCGTTCAGGAACACCACGATGTCCTTCGCGTCCTGCTCGGACAGCTCGCGGCCGAGCTGGTAGGTGGCCATGGCCTTCACCGCGCTCTCGAGGTCCGTCTGTGCGCCGTTGTGGAAGTACGGGGCCGTCTTCGCCACGTTGCGGAGCGCCGGGACGCGGAAGACCCGCTTGTCCGCCTCGCTCTTCGTGACGTCGAAGCGGCCGAGGTCCGGCTTCTCTGCCGGCCACTCCTGCACCAGGCCCACTTTCATGAACATCCCACCGCCGAGGTTGCGGCCCTGGTGGCAGGTGCCGCAGCCGGTCTGGACGAAGGTCCTCAGCCCCTTCTGCTCCTGCTCGGTCAGCGCGGTGTGCTCGCCGTCCAGGAAGCGGTCGAAGCGGGAGTGGGTCACCAGCTGGCGCTCGTACGCCGCGATGGCGCGGGCGGCGTTCGCGAGCGTGATGGGCTGCTCGTCGTTCCCGAAGAGCGCCTCGAAGCGCCGCTTGTATTCGGGGATGGACGCGAGCGTGGCCACCACCCGGCCCTCGTCCGGCATGGCCATCTCCACCGGGTTCATGACCGGGCCCTGCGCCTGCTCCTCCAGGTCCTTCGCGCGGCCGTCCCAGAACTGCGCCACGTGGTTCGCGGCGTCGTACACGGTGGGCGAGTTGCGGCCACCGAGCTGCCCCTTGTGGCCCGGCGAGAACTGCTTGCCGTCCACGCCGTAGCTCTTCACGTCGTGGCAGCTGTTGCAGGAGATGTCGTGGTTCTTCGACAGCCGCGCGTCGAAGTAGAGCAGCTTGCCCAGCTCCACCAACGCCGGGGGATCCTCTCGCTTCGGCGGCACGGCGGTGTTGAAGAGCGCGAGCAGGCTGCGGTCGAAGCCGCCGGGCGCCGCGGCGGGCACCGTCTCGGCGACGACCGCGGCGGGCCTGAGCGCGGAGGGCTCGGCGACCGGGGTCCGCGCGATGGGCTGCGGCGGAGGGACCGGCATCTCCTGGCAGCCGGCGAGGGCGATGAAGCAGAGGACGGTGATCGAAGTGCGCGTCATGAAGTTCCTGGAGCTGGAAAAGTCGGTGCCTGAGCGCGTAACCCGCGGCGCCTTCCTATGCCTTGAACTGGATCAAGTCGTCCAGCACTCGAGGCGGCGCGGCGGCGCAGACGCTCGGCCGCCTATCGTGCGGAGGAGCCGCCAAACTGCGGATGCGCTGGCACCGCCGCCTCCGCCGCCGCCTCGTCTGAGCCCCATCCCGCGCGCGCCGAAGACCTGCGCCACCGCTCCAGCCAGCGCCCATCCAGAGGCCGCTCGAGCAGGTCACGCCGGGTGGCGGCCGTGGTGGTCTCCTTCTTGTGGCCAATGGCGGCGCCCACGCCCACGAAGAACCCGCCGGACAGCATCGACACGCGGGTCCGGGTGGACGCGCTGTAGGTAAGCAGCAGCGTCCCCGGACCGTCCTCGCGGCAACGGCGGCGCAAGGCGGCGAAGGCCTCCGGCGTCCACAAGGACGTGTTGGTCTCCGGAGAGAACGGATCGAAGAAGACCAGCTCGGGGGCGTCGCCCGCTGCTACCAGCGCTTCCAGAAAATCACCGGTGAGAAGCCGCCACCGGAAGAAGGGGCCTTCGCTCGCGCCGCCTCGCAGGAGCGCCCAGGCCGCCTCCGCGAACGGCTGCAGGTAGGAGAAGCCCTCCGGATCAGCGAGCGCCAGCTCCAAAGGCTGCAGGTCCCGCTCGAACGAGACCAGCTCCAGCGTCCGTCCCCGGAGCTCCTGCGCGCAGGCCAGCGCCGCCGCTGCGTTGGCCGCGCCGCCCAGCCCCACGTCCCAGACCCGGACCGGCCCGGGGGCCCGCTCGTCCTTTGCCGCGAGCCGTTGCGCGAGCTTCCCCTGCGCCGCGTAGAGCGCCTGCGCCTCCGCCCAGGGCCCCACCGACGGGTGCATGACCTCGCCGCTGTGCAGATCTCGGATGGCGCGGGTGCCGTTGGGCAGGGTCACCCGCTCGAACCGCGCCGCCTCACCCATCGAAGCGCGCCCTGAGCTCCCCGTAGAGCGACTCGAAACGCCCTTCGACAATCGCCTCGCGCATCCGCCGCATCAGGAGCTGGTAGTGCCGAAGGTTGTGCAGCCCCAGCATCCGCGAGCCGAGCTGGTGCTTCCCCTTCATCAAATGGTGCACGTACGCGCGGCTGTACCGGGCGCAGACCTCGCAGTCACAAGCGGCGCACAACGGCTCCTCCGAGAGCCGGTACACCTGCCGGGTGACGCGGATCTGCCCCTGGAAGGTGAACGCGTACCCCTGCTGCGCCATCTTGGTGGGGATGATGCA
>CAZQVZ010000626.1:0-2525 GCA_964596895.1 uncultured Myxococcaceae bacterium | reverse complement strand
GATGAAGCGGGAGTCCATCCTCGCGGTGAAGATGCTCTGGAGCTTCGTGCAGGTGTTGTCGGACCGGCTGCGGGCGGCCAACACCGAGCTGTCCGAGGCCCGGCAGGAACTGGCGGTGGCGCAGGCCATCCGCCCCTTCGCGGAAGACTAGGTGGCGTCAGCGTTGAGACCCTCTGCGCCCGCGGCCTTCGTCGCCGCTGCCTCGCTGCTGATCGCGACCCTGGCGGAGGCGAGCTTCTACGACCACTGGGGCCATTCGCCGCGCGCGGTGGCCCGGGGCGGCGCCGTCACCGCGGACGCCACCGACTTCACCGCCACCTACTACAACCCGGCGATGCTGGTGCTGCGGCGGGACATCAACTTCGGCTTCGCCTTCGACCATGCGCGCACCGACGCGCGGGTGGAGCGGAGCACCTTCGAGAAGCCGCTCGACTGCACGTACTGCGACCCTCTGGACTGGTCCGGGTATGACGTGGGGCTCTTGTTCCCGCTCGCGGGGAAGGTGAAGAACCGGCTGGCCCTTGGGCTGGGGCTGCACCTGCCGTCCACGCGGCTGGTCTCCACCCGCGCGCCGGATCCGAACCGGCCGTTCTGGTACATGTGGCACAACGATCCAGACCGGATCGTCGTGTTCCTCGGGGCGGGCATCCGCATCACCGACCGGTTCACGGTGGGCGTGGGCACCCAGGCGCTGGCGGATCTCGTCGGCAACGGGGCCGCGGTGAGGGTGGACCTCTTCGCCCGGGAGGTCCGCTTCCGGGAGATCGACTCCCACCTCGCCACCACCTTCGGGCCCACCGCCGGCGCCTACTTCGAACCACTGGACGGGCTGCGCTTCGGGCTCAACTACCGCAGCCAGATGCGGCTGTTCTATTCCATCCCCGCGGACATCACGCTGGAGGGGATAGGCCAGCTCAACCTCATCATCTCCGGCTACAACCACTTCACGCCGCACACGGTGACCGCGGGCGTGGCGTGGGACCCGCTCCCGGAGCTGACGCTGTCGTTGGACGCGAACTACCAGACGTGGAGCCGCGCGCCGTCTCCGTACGTCCGCATCCAGGTGGACCTCTCCGGCGATACGCTGGCCGCGCTCGGGCTGGATGAGGCCATGGACCTGGACACGCGGGACGTGGACTCGGTGAGCCCGGGGTTGAAGGACACGGTGACCACGCGGGTGGGCGCCGAGTACCGCGTGTCCGACCGCTTCGCAGCGCGGGCGGGGCTCTTCTACCGGCCCACCCCGGTGCCCCGGCAGAACGCCTCCCTCACCAACATCCTCGACGGCAACGCGCTCGGGGTGAGCGGCGGCATCGGGTTCTCGTTCGCGGATCCGCTGGAGGTCTTCGCCGAGCCCATCATCATCGACGTGGGCGTCCAGGGGATCTGGCTGCTGCCGCGGCAGGCCGACAAGCACGAAGCGGACGACGTGCCGTCCTACCGGTACTCGATGCGGGTGCTCGGGACGTCGGCCGCGGTCCGTTACAACTTCTAGGCGAAGGATCCCGGCGGAGCGGCGGGAAGCCTTCTTGGGGCAGCCCGGGCGGTCGGGGTGCCGCGCTACCGGACGGGCAGCATGCGTGGCTGGAGCCAGGGCTCGCCCACCGCGTGACGCGGATCCGGGACGGTGCGGGCCTTGCCGAAGAGGCGGGGCCCCATGTGGTCTTCGTAAGCAGCCCACGCCGCAACGGCTGAAGCGGGGGATTGGCGGTGCAGTGAGCGTTCGAGCGCCTCCGCGAGGCGAGCCGCCGCCTCCCAGTCATGGGCCAACAGCTCCCAGGGGCGGACCGCTGGTCGGCTTCGAGCCAGGGAGTTGCAGAGGCTGCGAAGGCCCGGGCCGCCCGAAAGGTCGACGGCTGCCAGCATCAGGTGCCATACGGCGTCCACGGTCTCGGAGGGCCGCGCGGCCCAACCCGCCGCCACGCGCAAGTCGGAGAGTCGGGCGTCGACGAGATCTCTCACGACGCCTGGACGCGCACACCGCGACAAGGCAACGGTCGCCGCCGTCCGCCGAAGGTCGAGCCACTCTTCGAGGGCTTCCACCCGCTCTTCGCCGAGCTGGGCCGCGCGAAGGCGTGCGTGGAGTGAATCCACCGGGGCCAGCTCCCAGGGAACCGTCCAAAGGCGCATGTTGACGGTCTCGAGAAGCCCCACGGCCCGGAGCCGGTGCGTGGCCTCGCGGAGGGTGTTCGAGGAGGCCCCGAAGCGACGCGCGAGCTCTTCGATGTTGTGGAAGGGGGCTGCGCCCTGCGGGTGACGCCAGAGCATTCGCAACAACTCCAGCTCTATCTCCTCCGCCAGTTTCCGCGCCAACCCGAGCATGGACGGAGGAACTGCAAGGTCGATGCCCCGCCCGATCCAGCGGGAGGGACAGCTTGCACCGTCCACGGAGGCGGGCCCGGCATCCCAATCTCGGCCTCTCTTCCGCGCGGCGGCGCGAGTTCTCAAGAGTTGGGGGGACGGTCTTGGGGTCTTCGGGCTTTCGGCTTCGGCTCGGCTTTGGCCGGCGGGGAGCGGGGAGGTGC
>CAZQVZ010000625.1:0-2527 GCA_964596895.1 uncultured Myxococcaceae bacterium | reverse complement strand
GGCCCCACCACGACGAGGTCGACGCCGTGTTCCCGCGCCGCGCCGACGACCGCCGGCGGGCTCTCGGCGTCCAGCGCGAGGTTCTCCGCCACCTTTGCTGTCCCCGGGTTCCCGGGCGCGCAGAAGAGCGCCGTCGTCAGAGGGCTCTGCCGGATGCGCCAGCACAACGCGTGCTCCCGCCCGCCGCCGCCGAGCACGAGAATCCTCATTTCACAGCTCCCTTCGAGACCTCGTACAGCTTCGCCCGCGCCAGGGCCCAGGAGGGATCCAGCGTCACCACCCGCGACAACCGCGTCCGCGCGCTCTGCGTATCTCCCGCGCGCGCCTCCAGGAGCGCCAACTCCAGCTCCGCGCCGAGCAGGCTCCGGTCCAGCCGCTGCGCCTCCGAGAGCGCCCGCTGCGCCGTCGCCGTGTCCCTGGCGCGCGCAGCCGCCACGCCCAGCGCGAAGTGTGCCAGGCCCAGCCGCTTGCCGGACTGCTCGGCCCGCGCGCCCGCGCCGCGGGCGGCGCCGACGTCCTCCTGCCTCACCGCCGCCAGCGCGCGGTACGCATGCCCGAGCGCGTTGCCGGCATCCACCGCCACCACCTGCGCCCCCAGCCGCTGCGCTGCCGGGTACTCGCCGAGGTGGAACCGCAGGACCGCCTCGTACAGCGTGGGCAGCACGTCGTCTTCGTCGCCGCGAAGCGCGCCCAGGTGCTCTGCGGCGCCCCGGAGAAGGGCAACCGGGTTCAGGACCAGCAGCGGATCTCCGGGCGCAGGCGAAGGGCGCCACGGGTCTGCCAGCGCCGCCTGGTGCAGATGACGCAGCGCCTGCTCGCGCCGTCCGTCCGCTGCCGCCGCGTACCCGGCCCACAAGAGCGCGTCCTTGCGGCGCTCATCCAGGGTGGCGCTCTCGACGAACTGCGCCTCCGCGTCAGAGAAGCGAAGGTCCTGCGCGAGCGCCCGCCCCAGCAGGTACTTCTCCAGCGCGGCATCCCCCAGCGCCCCTTGCAGCGAGGCGTGGTGGTCCAGCGCCTTCTGCGTCTGGCCCCGCTCGAGCGCGACGAGGAAGAGCTGCAGGTGCGCCGCCGGATCCTTCGGGGAGAGCGCCAGCGCGCGCTCGGCCGAAGCGCTCGCCGCCTGTGGGCTGCCAGAGAGCCTGTGCGCCGCCGCGAGGTGCACCAGCGCCGCGCCCTGCTCCGAAGGCTCGAGCTGCGTGAGCTCGTCGACCAGGGCCGTCAGCTTCGCCGCCGCGGCTCTTGCTGCGCCCTCCACCTGGTACGCGTGGACCGCCAGCGCGACCCGCGGGCGCAGGGGCTCCTCGCCATCTGCGGCAGCGCGCTCCAGGAGCGCCTTCGCCTCACCGCTGCGGCCGGTCTGGCGCAGCACCCGGTAGAGGGCCTCCCTGGACGCCCAGTGGCCAGGCTCTCCCTCCAGCCGCCAACGCAGGTCTGCTTCGGCGCCCAGATCGTCGTGGACGCGCTCTCGCGCCAGCGCGCGCAGGTGCCGGGCCACCTTCAGCTCCGGATCCAGCTCCAGCGCGGCGTTCAGGCTCTGCTCGGCCAGCGCGCTCGAGGTGCGCAGCGTGGCGCGGCCCGCGGCCAGGTGCGCTGCGGCCTTCACCGTCTCATCAGTGGACTTGTCCAGCGCCTCCTGCGCGAGCTTCTGCGCCTCGTCGGTGTGGCCAGCCGCCTGGGGCCGCGTGAGCAGCAGGTGCGCCCGGGCGATGAGCAAGGCAGGCGCCCTGCGGCTCCGGGCCAGCGCCGCCTCCACCAGCCGCTGCGCCTCCGCGTAGCCTTCGTCGCCGAGCCGGTCATCCCGGCCCAGGGCCAGCGCCGTCACGTAGCCCGCCACCGCCGCGTCGCTCGACGGATCCTGGGCAAAGGCCTTCTGGAAGTGCTCTGCCGCTGCCTCGTAGGCCTGGGCGCGGTCCTGCCCGAGCAGCGCCGTGCCCTGCTCGAGATGCGCCTGCGCGCTGCCGTCCACCTGCCCCAACCGCGCGCGCCACGCCGAGGCGATCTCCGCCACCGGGTCCGCGGTCCCGCCCGCCTGCCGCTGCCCGCCGCCGCGCCCCTCCACGAACCCGCGCAGCGTGTCCTGGAAGTACCAGCCCACGGCCGCGAGGGAGATCAGCGCCACCGCCACCCACGCCAGGGTCTTCCCCTTGCCGCCGCCTTCGCGCGCTTCATCGCGCCGCGCGCTCATCACCCCGCCCGGGGCCGCCGAAGGCGCGCTGGGCACGGCGGGCGCGGGTGAGGAGGAGGCTGCAGGCGCCGGCGCACCTTCGGTCAGGGGCTCTTCGGACTGCCGGCAGTCATCACAGCTGCCGAGCGCCACGTCGAAGGCGTCATCCAACGCCTTCCCACAGGACCGGCACACCGGCCCGGCGGGTGATTGCACTTTTCGGCCAGGTGCCATTGGCGCGGAGGCGCCGCTCACGGGCACTTGCGGTGGTCCGGGCGCCATTGGCCCCACGCGCGGCGGGGCCACAGGCGGCGGCGGCGGCGAGATGACCTGCGTGGAGTCGAGGTCGCGCCGGGAAGGCGG
>CAZQVZ010000624.1:0-2527 GCA_964596895.1 uncultured Myxococcaceae bacterium | reverse complement strand
GGCACCTTTGAACTAGGGCCCGTAGACGCGCCGCTGCAGACGGTGCCGCAGCCGCCCGCGTCCGTCACCCACGCGCGGCTTCGCGTTTCGGACCCGCACGGCTTCGACCACACGGTGCTGGTGCCGCTCACCGGCGAGGTCATGCTGCCCGATGCCGGCGTGCCGCTCCCGGATGGCGGCACCGGACCGGACGGCGGTGGTGACGGTGACGCCACGGTGCCGGCACAGCAGCCACACCTCGGTAAGGAGGCGTCCGGCTGCGGTGTGGCAGGTGGGCTCGGGGGCGCGGGGCTCTGGACACTGGCGCTCTTCGCGGCACGGGCTCAGCGGCGCAGGCTCTCCCGGCAGCGCTGATAGCGCCGGTCCACCGACTTCGCGAACCACGCGGTGGTGCGGCCCCGCGAAAGCTTGGGGCTGTGCAGGGTCACCTCGGGCAGCCGCGCATACACAGGCGGCTTCTGCGTCACCTGCGCGTACGCGGCGCGCACCGCCTGCCAGGTGTCGGTCTCTTCGAACGCGCGCGTCTTCTCCTCGCGGACGTCGCGGCGCAGGCGGCGCTCGCCCAGCTTCGGGGCGTAGCGCGCGCGAAACGCCAGGAGCGCCTCGAGCGTGTTCGAGTCGCGCGACGCGGGCGCGCCGTCCTTCTCATAGATGAGCAGGTCCCCGTCCAGCGCCAGCGCACGGCCGGTCAGGGTCGCCACCTGCTCCTGCAGCGCCGCGTTGCGGGAGGCGTACTCCCCGGCGTTGTAGTCAGCGAACCGGTAGAGCGGCGCGTCGTACCCGGCGGAAAAGCCCAGGAGCCGCGCGGTACCGAAGTAGACCCCGCCCTCCCGCGTGTAGAGGTGATCTCGCACCGCCCACTCGTCCACGTCGTCTTCGTTCCGCGCCTCCTCCTTCGCGAGCTGCACGGCGAACGCCACGCTCACCTGCATGGACCCGGCGGTGGTGATGGGGTTCTGCGCGGCGAAGTCCCCGCGGCCCCAGAGCGCGCTGGCCACATCCAGGAGCCGGTACGCCGTCGGGTACGCCCCTTCGTAGAAGACGAGCAGGTCCCGGAACACGAGGTCCAGATCCCGCTCGGTCTTCACCCGGCGAAGCCGCTCGCCGAACGTCGCCTTCGTGCCGGGTGCGGTGCCGGAAAGCAGCCGCTCCAACGCGGCCTTCCCCAAAGGCCCGAGCCCCTTCGCGGAGGCCTCGAGCCGCTCGGTCACCAGGCGCCCCAGGTTGGGGACCTCGGGGTTCGCCTTGAAGCCTGACTCCTGCTCGATGACGGCCAGCACCTGGCAGACCGCGTCTGCGTCCGGGTGGATGCGCAGCCGGTCCAGGGCGCTGATGACGGCTTCTGCCCACAGGTCGCGCTCGCGGTAGCGGTCCGGGATGGCGGAGGTGGCCTCCTTGATGGAGACCCGCGGCGGCAGCTCAACCTGCGGCGGACGCGAGCGCGGGACGCAGGCGGTGCCGGCGAGGACCAGGGCAACCACCGGGAGGACGGTGCGCATGCGCCAGGCATCCTACGTCCGCGCGTCAGCCCACCAGCCGCTCGAAGTCGTCGATGAGCCCCTTCACCGTCTCGAAGCCAGCGTTCCAGAAGGTGGGCTGCGAGATGTCGAGCCCCACCCGCTGCAAGAGCGCCTGCGGCGTGTCCGATGAACCGGAGGACAGAAGCTCCACGTACCGGGGCACGAACGGCGAGCCCTCCTCTTCGAAGCGGCGGTAGAGCGCCAGCACCAGCAGCTGACCGAACGCGTAGCTGTAGCAATAGAAGCGGTAGCTCACGAAGTGCGGGATGGAGATCCACCCCCACCGGTCGCGGTCGAAGAGCTGCACCGAGTCGCCGTAGAGGCGGGCGCGCTCCTCCATCCACAGCCTTGAATACTCCTCCGCCGGCACCACGCCCTGGGCGCGCCGCGCGTGCGCCCGCATCTCCCAGCGCGTGTACGCCACCTGGTTGAAGACCGTGGCCAGCACATCCTCGATGCGCACCGCCAGCAGGTTGCGCCGCAGCACCGGGTCCTGCTCCTGGTCGAAGAGCCTGCGCATCAGGAGCAGCTCTCCGAAGACGGACGCCGTCTCCGCCAGGGGCGTGGTGGGCCAGAAGTTCAAAGGCGACTGCCGGCGCGACAGGTAGAAGTGGAGGCCGTGCCCCAGCTCGTGCGCGAGCGTGGAGACGTCTTCAATCCGGTCGTTGTAGTTGAGCAGCACGTACGGGTGCAGCGCCGGCAGGGTGCCCGAGCAGAAGGCGCCGTCCCGCTTGCCGGGCCTGGGCATCACGTCGATCCACCGCTTGTCGAAGAACTCCCCGGCGATGTCCCGGAAGCGCCCGTCGAAGCTGCCGAAGGCGTCGAGCACCATCTTCTGCCCGTCGGCAAAGGGGATCTTCTTCTCGGTCGCCTCCAGCGGCGCGAGCAGGTCGTGGGAGGCGAAGTCACAGAGCCCCAGCACCTTCGCCTTCAGCTTCATGTAGCGCTGGGCCAGCGCGTAGTGGGACTCGGTGGCGGTCATCAGCGCCTCCACCACCTCGTGGCCC
>CAZQVZ010000623.1:0-2537 GCA_964596895.1 uncultured Myxococcaceae bacterium | reverse complement strand
TGGTCTCCAGCCACGCGTAGGGCGAGGTCAGCACCACCGGTTGGGTGATGACGCCCGGGAGCACGCCCTCCCGGAGCACGGTCAGTCCGCGCGCGGTGGGCATCTGCACGTTGAGCTGCGCGCGGCGGTGACGTTCGGTGATCTCGTGCTCGCCGTAGAAGATGGAGATGAGGTCGTACGGACCGTTGATGACGAACTGCGCGTCCGCCAGCACCCCGTTGTCCACCTGCACGCCGTACTTCGCCAGCAGGTTGTCCAGCCCCGCCTCCACCAGCGCCTCCGCGAAGAGGAGCAGCCTTCCCCCTTCGGCCAGGTAGCGGGTGAGGACCTCCTCTTCGGGCGCGGTGAGGCGTGCGCGCGCGCCCGCCACCACCACCAGGGCTGCGTCCCGCGGGATCTCCTGAAGGCCCAGCAGGCTCAGCGGTTCGGCCACGTAGCCCTCCTGCTGCAGGGACCGCGCGAGCTGCGAGAGCCCCGCGCCGGCGTTCTGCGGCTCAGGCTGCAGGGGCCACTCGTCGTGACCGACGGTGAAGTACACCTTCTGGTCCGCGGCGGTGGACAGGCGCAGGAGCGCGTTGGTGAGGTCCTGCTCGCTGAAGCGGTGCACCGGGACGTGGCTCTGCGCCTCGCCTTCGCCGCGGGCGAGGATCAGCGTGGGGCGGCCTTCGCGCAGCTCGAACTTCTGCGCGAGGTCCGGGTACTTCTTCGGGTCCTTGAAGCTGTAGGAGAACTTCTCGGGCGCCTCGCGGCGGTACCGGTCGAGCTGGCGGTCCAGCGCGTCGTACTCGGGGTGCTCGGCCGGAATGAAGGCGGTGGCCTCCACCCCCTCCTCCAGCTTCTGCAGCGTGGAGACGGTCTGCGGCGCCAGCGAGTGGATCTTCTTGTCGGTGAGGTCCCACCGGGCGTTCTTCTTCCACGCCACGTAGTTCACCGCGGCCAGGCCGCCCACCAGGAACACGGCGGTCAGCGCGCTGAAGAGCACGTAGTAGGTGGACTTGCGGGACGCGAACTGGCCGAAGTGCCTCCAGTTGGTGCCGAGATAGAGGGCGATGAGCGCCAGCCCCACCCCCACCTTGGCGAGCGACATCCACGCCGAGCCGGAGGTGATGAAGAAGGTGTAGGGCGCGGAGAGCAGGACCAGAAGGCCCAGCCCGCCTGCGACTTTTCCGTATGCGGAGAGGTTCATGCGCAAAGGTCCATCCGTTCCCCTGGGCCTACGCCCAGCGGAACGCCTCCAGGCGGCGGTGGGTGAGGAAGAGCGCCACGATGATCACGGAGAGGAAGAACACCGGCGCCTTCAGATCCAGCGCGCCGGCCATCAAGGGCGCCAGCTGCTGATCGAAGGAGATGTGCTTGACGACGGTGCGCACAGGCTCCTCCACGCCCTGCATCACGCCGGAGAGGAGCCACCAGGGCAGGAGCACCACGAAGGTCACCAGCGCCGCCACCGCCTGGGACTCGGTGAGCGACGAGATGAACATCCCCACCGCCATGCAGGTGGCGCCGAAGAGGAGCAGCCCGCCGTAGCCCAGAAGCACCGTGGACCACTCCACCGCGCTGCCGGACTCGCCGGTGCCGAAGGCGGAGACGACGACGGGAAAGACGATCACCACGCCCAGGGTGGCGAAGATGATCCCCGCGCCGCCGAGGTACTTGCCGAGCACCACCTCCCACGCCTTCACCGGCGCGGTCATCAAGAGCTCGAAGGTCTTCTGCCGCCGCTCCTCCGCGAACAGCCGCATGGAGAGAAAGGGGGCAATGAAGAGGGTGATCACCATCACCGTGCCCCACAGGTTCACGATCACCCCGTCGGTGAGGTTCCGGAACATGTGCCGGTCCGGCGGCAGGGCGTTCCACCCGTACTGCTGCGCCTCGAGCTGCACCGTCTTGAACGCGGCGAGCAGCCCCACGAAGAAGAAGGAGGAGACCGCCACCATGGCGGTCAGGGCGATCCACGCCCACGGCGTGGTGAAGAAGAGCCCGAACTCCTTGCGGGCAATGGCCAGAGTGTTCCGCATGGTGTCGTCGTCCTAGGCGGTGAGCTTGATGAAGGCTTCTTCGAGCGCCTGCGGCTCGCCCGACCCTTCGGCCTGGCCCTTGCTCAGGAGGGCCTCGAGGGTGTCGAACGCGCGCATCTTCCCCTGGTCGATGATCAGCGCCCGGTCACAGGTGGCGGAGACCTCGTGGAGCAGGTGCGTGGAGAGGATCACCGTGTGCTTCTGGCCCAAGGACCGGATGAGGCTCCGGACCTCCTTGCGCTGGCGCGGGTCCAGGCCTTCGGTGGGCTCGTCGAGGATCAACACCGGCGGCGACCCGAGCAGCGCCTGGGCGATGCCCACCCGCTGCTTGTAGCCCTTGGAGAGGTTCCCGATGACGCGGGGAAGCTCCGGGGTGATGCCCAGCGCTTCGGCCACCCGCTCCACTTCCCCCGGGAGCCCCTTGCGCGCAACGCCCTTGAGCGTGGCCACGAAGCGCAGGTACCCGCGCACCGTCATCTCCGGGTAGAGCGGCGGCGTCTCCGGCAGGTAGCCGATGCG
>CAZQVZ010000622.1:0-2538 GCA_964596895.1 uncultured Myxococcaceae bacterium | reverse complement strand
CGCGGCCACGTCCATGCCTGGGGCTCATGGGTGCAGCACAGGTCCGTCACCGCGATCCTCGACGGCGCTCCCTGCGCCTCAGCGGCCACGTCCATGCCCGAGGGCTCGTAGGTGCAGGACAGGTCCGTCACCGCGAATCCTCGCCCAGCGCCACCTGCGCCTCCGCAACCGCGCTCGGCTACCGCGCCCCGTCCGGACCTACCGTCCCATTCAGCCCAAAGTTACGTTTGACCGAGCAGATCTACCGGACCCACCCTCCGGCCTCCGCCTGCCCATGCAAGTGCCTGATTCTTCGTCGGCGCACGGCCCCCGCGGCAGCGACGGCCGCAACTGCTCGGTCGAACGTAACTTTGCCTGTCGGATCGGTTTGGTACCCATGTCCGCGGAGGTCGGGGATGGGGCGGGGAATCGGTTTGGATGTTCGGCTCCGGGCGGCGCGTGAGCTGGCCTGGACGCAACACGGGCTGCTGACGTCAGCTCAACTCGCGCGACACGGCGTCGACACGCGGACCGGACGCGCAAGGCTGCTGAAGCGAGGCCTTCTCATTCAGGTCCACCGCGGCGTCTATCGCCTCCCGGACGCGCCTCAGACCATCCGCCAGGCCTGGTTCGCCGCCTTGCTCCGGAGACCTGACGGCGTCCTCGCCGCCTGCACCGCGGCTCACTTCTGGAGCCTGCCCGGCTTCGACCAGACCCCGCTCACTCTGGGGATCACCGGCAAGCCCAGCGACATCACCGTCAACCTCCTGCGCACTACGTTCTGGGAGGGCGACGTCGTCACCATCAGGGGCTTTCGCGTTACCTCACCCGAACGCACCCTGCTCGACCTCGCGCCGTCTCTCGCCGTCGAACCGCTCCGCCTCATGGTCGAAACCGCCTGGAAGCGCGGCCTCATCGATCCCATGCGCTTCCTTCGCCGCATCCGGGACCTCCCGGGACAGGCACACCGCACTGTCGGCGCGCTCCGGGACCTGCTCCTCGACCTTCAGAACCGGGGAACGCCCCTGGAGAGCCCGCTCGAAGTGCGCTTCTGGCGCCTTCTCAAGGAGTACGGCCTGCCGCTGCCTCAGGTGCAGGTGCCGCTGTTTGACGACGAAGGCGAACTGCGCGTCGACTTCCTATGGGAGCACGCGCGCATCGTCGTCGAAACCCAGGGGCGCAAGTACCACCTCACGGCCGATGGCTTCGAACGCTCGGCGCGGCGCTCCCAAAGGCTGCGTGCCATGGGCTGGACCATGGTCGTCGTCACCTGGCTGCAACTGGAGCAGGAGCCCGCTGCCGTCATGGCTCGCCTTGCCCGGGCGCTCTCCCTCCCCCTGGCACCCGCGAAGCCCGGGCCCGTCCTCTACGATCAGGAGCCGGTGCCGCCACACCTCCTCGCCCTCTTCGAGCCTGACTCCCCGGCGGCCAACCGCGCACAGCCAGTGGCGCCTACCCCGCTCCGGCGGTAGTCAGCGCCCATGCCGGGCCTGTCCCCCAGACGCGCCACAGCGCTCGCGCCCCTGCTCGAGACGTTCTTCGCCCAGACCCGCTGGCACGAACGCATCGGCTACGACCCGGTGGAGTTCCCGCGCCGCTACGCCAATCCTCGCGACGCCGAGGTCAGCGCGCTGCTCTCCGCGTCGCTCGCCTACGGTCGCGCAGACCTGTTCCGCCCGAACCTAGAGAGGCTCCACCAGCAGATGGGGAGTTCGCCGGCCGCGTTCGTCCGCGCGCTGAACGTGGACGGGGCACAGGCGCTGCTCTCGGACTTCGTCTACCGCTTCAACGTGGGGACGGACGTGGCCGTGCTGTTGCTCGGCATGGGGCGCGTGTTGAACCAGTTCGGCTCGCTCGAAGCGCCGTTCGCAACGGAGCTCGATCGAAGCGGAGATGTCCGGGCCGCGCTCACCGCCCTGACCTCCGAGATCCGCCGCGTGCCCATGCCGCCCCTGCGCAAGGCCCTGGGACCAGAGCGCGGGCTCGCACACCTCGTCCCAGAGAAGCTGGGGCCTGGCGCAGCGAAGCGGCTCAACCTCTTTTTGAGGTGGGTGGTGCGTGGACCAGACCAGGTGGATCTCGGCATCTGGACGCGCGTGCCAGCCAGGGCGCTCGTCATCCCGCTCGATACCCACGTGATGCGGATGGCGCACAACCTCGGGCTCACGCGGCGCAAGGACGTGAGCTGGCGCACCGCAGAAGAGGTCACCGCCTCCCTGCGCCTGCTGGACCCTGACGACCCCGTCCGCTTCGACTTCCCGCTGTGCCACTACGGCATGAGCGGCGCCTGCCCGGCGAAGCCGACGACAGACAATTGCGCCTCATGCCCCCTGCTGCAGACCTGCTCGGTGGGGCCCCGCCTGCTACGGCGCAGGTGACGGTGAACGCCCTCGACTGGACCTCCCCGGCAGGCTGCGTGCGACAGCCTGCGCTCCAGCCTCCCGACGGCGCTGGCGAAGATCTCGGTGACGGACCTGTTCTGCACCTTCGAGCCCTCGGGTACGGACGTGGCTGCGGAAGCGCCAGGCGTGACATGCGGAGCCAGCCGGCAAAGTTACG
>CAZQVZ010000621.1:0-2544 GCA_964596895.1 uncultured Myxococcaceae bacterium | reverse complement strand
AGCGGATGCTGAACTTCGCCCGGGATCTCTATGGCGGGGGCAAGCCGGTGGCGGTCTGCCGCCCCGACGGCTGGGTGCTGGTCCGGGCGGACGCGAAGAATCGGGGGCTCATCTCCTGGCCCGCGGTGAAGCGGCAGCTCTTCGTGGAAGGACCGGGGAGCGGAGAGCTGGGGACGGACACGGACGTGCTGCTCAGCGCGCATGAGAGCGACCACGAGGCGCTCCTGGACGCTTTTCTGGCGCAGCTGGAGAAGGGGCCCCGGAGCGAGGAGGCGCCGGTGGGCCCGGGCTCGGAGCAGACCGCGGAGAGCGGGTACCCCGTCGGTGCGCCGCCGGTGGAGACGAACCACGCTGTGGACTAGCTCCGAGCGGTGAAGGGCGCCCGGGTTCAGCTTGCACCCGAGGGTGCACCGCTCGCGCTCGCCGCCTCATGAGGGCGCTGTCGCCACGTAGGACCCGGTGACACTTTCACCCGGCTGCGGTGTTCCACGGGCAAACTGGCCCCCGAGGCCTCCTGCCTGGAGCACACCGTGAACCCGAAGCTCATCCCTCTGCTGTCGCTGCTCTTCATTGCCGTCGCCTGCGGTCCGGGGCTTCACGGCAACGGGGACAAGGTGACCCGCGTCCACGACGTGTCGGGCTTCGAGGCCGTGGAGAACACGACCTCTTTGGACGTGGTGCTCCACCGGGGCGAAGACTTCCGCGTGGAGGTCTTCATCGACGAGAACCTCCAGGACGCGGTGAAGCTCATCCGGTCGGGCGACGCGCTGAAGGTCGACAGCTCCAGCATGTGGATGAACTACGACGGCGAAGCGCGCGTGGACGTCTACCTGCCGCTGGTGCGCGCGGTGACGCTGACGGGATCTGGAGAGCTTCGGGTCGGGGGTGAGCAGGCGCCAGAGGCTGTGACCATCGAGTCCAGCGGCTCGGGAGACGTGGAGCTGTGCGGCGGCCTGCGCAGCCTGAACGTGAAGCTCTCCGGCTCGGGGGACATCGTCACCTGTGCGGGCGGCTCGCCTGCCCTGGAGGACCTGGTCGTCCGCGCCCATGGCTCGGGGGACTTCGTGTGGGAGGGCGACGTGGAGTCGTCGGAGGTGGTCCTCTCCGGCTCCGGCAGCGCCACCCTGACCGGCGAAGGCACCCACCTCGATGGGACCGTGAAGGGGAGCGGCTCCCTGAACGCGCGGGGGTTGCCCGTACACGGCGCCGTGCTGCACACCTCAGGCTCCGGCCGCATCCGCGCCACGGTGAACGGCGGGGTGGCCACCGTGCGCATCCAGGGTTCGGGCGACGTGGAGCTGTGGGGAGATGGCACCGCGGACATGCGGGAGAATTCCGGCTCGGGGAAGCTCATCCGCCACTGATGCGCGGCGCCCTGCCGCCAAGCCTCCGGCCCGGCCCTTGCTGTGGCCGCAGGACATGTCTCCCATTCGCCGCAGGGGCCCTGTCCTCCTCGGCGCGGCGGTGCTCCTCGCCTGCGCCTTTGCTATCAGCACCCTCCTCGTGGACCGCTTCGGACAGCGCCCCGGCGGAGGGCAGGCGGACGCCATCGTGGTGCTCGGGGCGCGGGTGCTGCCGGGCGGTGTGGCCAGCGGGCCCTTGCGCGCGCGCACCGAGCGGGCGGTGGCGCTCTTTCACGAAGGCCGCGCCCCCCGGCTCATCTTCTCCGGCGGCGTGGGAGAGAACCCTCCCTCCGAAGCAGAGGTGATGCGCCGCATCGCCCGTACCCTGGGCGTGCCGGACTCCGCCTGCCTCCTCGAAGAGCAGAGCCACTCCACCTACGACAACGCCCGCTTCACCGCGGCGCTGTTGCGCGAGCGCGGGCTCTCGAAGGCCATCGTGGTGTCGGACCCGTACCACCTGTTCCGCGCGCGCCAGCACTTCTGGCGAGAGGGCATCTTCGCGGTGCCGGAGCCTGCGCCCCTGACCGAGCGAAACGACACGCTCGCGCGGCGCGCGTGGTGGACCGCCCGGGAGGTGTTGGCGCTGGTGCGCCGGCCGGGGTTGCTCTTCGCACGCCCGCCGGAGACTCCCCGGACCAGGGACTAGTCCGGCCTCGACTCCATGGCCGTCATCGAGCCTGCCGCCGCGCCTGTGCGCCGCGAAGTGGCCTTCGCCTTCTCCGGCGTCGGCTGTGGCCGGCCGGACTGCAGGGGCGCCTCCTTCCCCTGCGTGCGCCTGGGCGCGGACGCCGCCGCCGCGGTGGCCACCTGCCGCAGCACCCGCCGCCACGCCGCGCCGGCCACGCCGCCCAGGGGCGTCACGCACACCGAGGCGGTGAGCGCCCAGGGCTGCACGAGGCCCCTGTCGCGTCCGAACCGCTTCAACAGCTCCGCGCCTTCGCGCCAGCGGCCCCAGTACGACAGCATGCAGGCCGTCTTCGACGCCCGGATGGAGAGCACCTGGCGCAGGAGCGGGCGCAGCGCCTTCGGGCATTCGGCCTCCAGCTCCTCCGGGTAGAGCAGGAACGGCTCCACCGGCCGCGCGCCCTTGAGGTTCTTGGAGAGCGCCGAGGCCTCGGTGTGGAAGTGCACCAGCGGCTCG
>CAZQVZ010000620.1:0-2563 GCA_964596895.1 uncultured Myxococcaceae bacterium | reverse complement strand
GGAGGTCGTCGATTTCGACGCCACCGACTTCGATTCCCATCCGGCGACCATCGACGCCGCTTTCGCGCACGGTGATGTGGATGTCGCGATCGTGGCCTTCGGCACCCTGGGTGACCAGGAGGCGCTGTGGCAGGACCAGGCCGCGGCCGTGGCCTCCGCCCAGACCAACTACACCGGACCCGTGTCCGTCGGTGTGCTGCTGGGGCAGCGTTTCCAGGCGCAGGGGCACGGCACCATCGTCGCTCTGTCCTCCGTTGCGGGTGTGCGTGTGCGCCGCTCCAACTTCGTCTACGGGGCCTCCAAGGCCGGTCTCGACGGTTTCTACACCCAACTGGGTGAGGCGCTGCGCGATTCGGGTGCGAAGGTGCTCGTCGTCCGTCCGGGCCAGGTCCGCACGAAGATGTCAGCGGGCACCAAGGAGGCTCCCTTGACCGTGGAGATCGACGATGTGGCCAAGGCCACCGTCGAGGGTGTCATCAAGGGCCGCGACATCATCTTCGTGCATCCGGCCTTCGAGGCCGTGGCTGCGGTGTTCAACGTGATCCCGCGCCAGATCTTCCGCAGGCTACCCTTTTAGGCATGTCGACGCGCACCGAGGACTACACCACTGATCTGCTGAGCCGGCGCTGGACCCTGGCGGGGATCGCCGCCGCGGGTCTCGCCGGCGGGGTGGTGGCGCTGGTTGCGTGGCAGCTGCTCCGGTTGACCAGCTGGCCGGCGTTCAACACGTCAAACATGACGTACGCGTTGTCGACGGTGGCGACCGTCGTCACGCTCCTGATCCTCGGGGCACTGATCATCGCCTGGCTGTTTGATGAGCAGAAGGCGAAGAGGCGTCGTGAAGCCGGTGTGGACGAGGCGATCCGGCGGCCGCGCTGGCGCGTCATCCTCACCTATCTCGTCTCCTACCTCTCACCTGCAGCGCTGGTGATCTCCACGACGGCGATCCCCCTGTCCGCCACGCGCCTGTACCTGGACGGCATGCAGGTGGACCAGCGTTTCCGCACCCAGTTCCTCACCCGGATGGCCACGACGTGGGGCAACCAGGACATGAACTACATCGACCTGCCCACCTACTATCCGCTGGGTTGGTTCTGGGGCGGTGGCCGCCTGGCCAACCTCCTGGATGTGCCGGGCTGGGAGGTATACCAGCCGTGGTCGCTGATCTCCTTCGCCGTGGTCGGGTGCATGCTGGTGCCGGTGTGGCAGCGCCTGGCCGGCTCCCTGCCGGTGGCGGTGGCCATCGCGCTGGTCACCCTGTGCGTTGCCCTGGTGATGAGCCCGGAGGAACCCTACGGTGCAGTCGTCGCGATGGGTGCTCCGGCAGCCACCGTGCTGGTGGGGCGTGCCCTGCTGGGTTCATGGTGCGCCACGGTGGGCATGATCCTCTTCCTCGGTGCCTCAGCCAGCTTCTACACCCTGTACACCGGTGCGGTGGCGCTGTCGGTGGTGGCCATCGGCACGCTCTTCGCCGCGATCTTCTTCCATACCTGGCGCCCGCTGCTCCACCTGCTGGTCATGGGTGTCGGTTCCATCCTCATCGCCCTGGTGACGTGGGGGCCGTACCTGTGGCTGACCGTCACCGGACACCCCTCGGATGGTTCCGCTGCCCCGAACTACCTGCCGCTGGAAGGGGCGCAGGTGCCGGTGCCCTTCCTCTCCGCCTCGGTGATCGGCCTGCTGTGCCTGTTCGGCCTGATCTGGTTGGTTGTCCGGGCCACGGACCTGGACGCCCGCAGCATGGGCATCGCCCTGGTCGGTTTCTACCTGTGGTCCATCACTTCCATGGTCTTCACGCTGGCCGGTACCACGCTGCTGGGTTTCCGCGTGGACATCCTCATCGTGCTGCAGCTGGCCACCGCCGGTGTGCTGGCGCTGGCCCAGCTGCGGCTGCTCGGGGTGGAGGCGCTCTACCCGGACCGGCTCAGCGCACGGGCCCGCCGCTACATCACGGTGCTCATGGTGGTCATCCTCACCGGTGGCGGCCTGCACTACGCCCAACAGATCCCCGTGGTCAACCAGCGCGCCATCGACCAGGCCTACGCCGACACCGACGGTTACGGCGAGCGCGCCGACCGGTTCGCCGCTGATTCCGGCCGCTATTACCCGGCGATCGATGAGGAGATCCGTTCCCACGGTCACGACCCCCTGGACACGGTGGTGCTCACCGACGAGATCAACTTCATGTCCTTCCACCCCTACTTCGGTTTCCAGGCCTTCACCAGCCACTACGCCAACCCGCTGGGCGAATTCACGGCCCGGAACGAGACCATCGGGGACTGGGCCACCGGTTCCTGGGCGGAACTGTCCGACCCCGGGTCCTTCGAGGAGGCGCTCACCAGCACCCCGTGGCGGGGGCCGGACGTGTTCATTCTCCGCGGCACGCTGGACCAACCTGTCGGTGATGCCCCGGATGCGGGGTGGAAGACCCACCTGTCGGAGGACATCTTCCCCAACAACCCGAACACCCGCTACCACGGTATCTTCTTCAATCCTGCGGTCTTCCGTGCGGATCTGTGGCATACCTCCCAGATCGGCCCCTTTGTTGTGGCGACGCGGGTAA
>CAZQVZ010000619.1:0-2595 GCA_964596895.1 uncultured Myxococcaceae bacterium | reverse complement strand
CTCGCCCACGTACAGGGGGTTGTTCTTGCGGCGGCGGCAGAGCACCTGCACCGTCCGCTGCAGTTCGGGCTCGCGGCCGATGAGCGGGTCGATGCGCCCGGCCGCCGCCTCCGCGTTCAGGTGGGTGGTGTAGGCCGCGAGCGGATCCTTCTGGGGCGCGCCTTCGCCGTCCCCGTCTTCTCCGGCCGGCTGTCCCAGCTCACCGGAGGGCTCGCCGTCTTCGTCCACGCCCTCCTTGCCCACGCCGTGGGAGATGTAGTTGAGGATGTCCATCCGCGAGACGCCCTCCTCCTTGAGGAGGTAGAGCGCGAACGAGTCGTCCTCGCGGAAGAGCGCGACGAGCACGTCCCCCCCGTCGATGGTCTTCTGCTCCGCGCTCATGGCGTGGATGGCGGCCCGCTGGAAGACGCGCTCCACGCCGATGGTCTGCTGCGGATCCCGCTCCACGTCTTCGGGGAGCTGCTCCATCGTCTCTTCGAGGAAGGCGGTGAGCTTCTGCTCGAGCCGCCGCAGGTTGGCCCCGCAGGCGGTGAGGATCTCCCCCGAGCGCTTGTCCTTCAGCATGGAGAGCAGCAGGTGCTCCAGCGTCAGGTATTCGTGGCGCAGACGCTGGGCTTCCGCCACGGCCTGGCGGAACGTGGCCTGCAATTCTCTGGCTATCGACGGCGGTGCCACTGTTAGTCGTCCTCCGGTTCCATCGTCAGGCGCAGGGGGAACTCGTGCTCTTGCGCCAGTTGCTCCACGAGGCGGATTTTCGTCTCCGCGACCTCGTACGTATAAACGCCCGCCACCCCGACGCCATGGTGATGCACGTGCAGCATGATCCGCACCGCGTCGGTCTCCGAGCGGTGGAAGACCTCGCGCAGCACCGCCACCACGAAGTCCCGGGTCGTGTAGTTGTCGTTGTGCAGCAGCACCTTGTACATCCGCGGCTTCTGGAGCTTCTCCTTCTTCCGCGTCTCGGTGGCGACGCCGCCCTCTTCTTCGGTCTCGAACTTCCGACCCATCAGTCCTTGTCCCCCGGGCCCGCGTGCTTGCGGAAGCCCGTCTCCTCGTACCAGCGTGGCAGCCCTTCTTCGATGGCCGTCCGCTCATGGCGCAGGAAATTGCGCACCGCGGTGTCCAGCCGACTGTCTGCGATCCAGTGCGCGCTCCAGGTGAGGCTCGGCTCGAAGCCGCGCGTCAGCTTGTGTTCGCCGCCCGCGCCGGGCTCGAAGCGCCGCAGGCCTGAGCGGATGGCGTCCTCCACCGGGTGATAGATGCAGACGTTGAAGTGCAGGAAGGGGTGCTCCTCGAAGCAGCCCCAATAACGGCCGAACAGCGCCTCCGCCGACCGAACGTTGAACGCGCCGGCGAGCAGCTTGCCCTCCCGCCGGGCCTCGACCAGCTCCAGGTGGGGCAGTAGCCGCTCCAGGGCCAGCTCGAAGAAGGCCTCCGTGAGGTAGCGGTGGCCAAAGAGGTATTTGTCCACCGTGGAGGTGTACAGCCGGTGGACCGTGGAGGCGCCCACCTCCCGGAGCGCCTCACCCGAGACGGTGCGCACTTCGATGCCCTGCTCCCGCGGGGCGCGGCGCTCCCGGCGGATCTGGTTGCGGCGGCCGGAGCGGAAGCGCCCGAGGAAGTCGTCGAACGAGCCGTAGCCGGGGTTCTGCCAGTGGTACTGCACCCCGTTGCGCAGGGCGAAGCCGGCCTCCTCCAGCCACAGCGCCTCCTGCTCGGAGGGGAAGAGCACGTGCACCGAAGAGAGCCCCTCCGCCTGGGCGAACTGCAGCGCGGCGACACCGAGCTGCACCGAGCGCGCCTTCTTGTCCTCACCGGGGGCGACGAGGAGCCTGGGCCCGGTGGCAGGCGTGAGCGGGACGGCGAGCACGAGCTTCGGGTAGTAGGCGATGCCCGCACGTTCGGCGGCGTTGGCCCAGGACCAGTCGAAGACGAACTCGCCGTGGGAGTCGTACTTCAGATAGGCGGGCGCCGCGGCCACGAGCTTCGCGCCGGACCACAGGGTGAAGTGGGCAGGGCGCCAGCCGCGTTCGGCGGTGACGCTGCCGGAGACCTCGAGCGTGTTCAGCCAGTCCCAGCGGACGAAGGGCGGCGCGTCCTCGGGGAGGAGCGCGTCCCACTGCGCCTGCGGAATCTCCGCCATGGCCGAGTGGATCTTGAGCTGGGGCGGGAGGGGCACCGACATCCAATAGCTAGGATGGATCGCCCTGCAGGGCAGGTCGAGCCCCTGCTTGCCCTGAAAGGGGACGGCCGGACGACTTTCGCCCAGCGGCCGGGCAGGCATGCGCCGCGCGTGAAGGGTGCACAGCGTCGAAGGCATGGCGAAAGTGGCGCTTCTCATCGACAGGAGCTTTGACGACGGCGTCTTCGGGCGGGTGATGGACCGGCTCGCGGGGGATGGGCACGAGGTGATGGTGGTGGGGCCGCGCGCGGACGCGCAGCTCCACGGCGCGGCCGGCAAGACCCACGTGAGCGTGGACCACGGGGTGGATGACCCGGAGGTGCGCGGCGTGGACGCCCTGCTGGTCCCGCCGGGCGTTCCCCTGAACCACCTTCGGACCCACGAGCGGATGTTGAACTTCGCCCGGGATCTCT
>CAZQVZ010000618.1:0-2597 GCA_964596895.1 uncultured Myxococcaceae bacterium | reverse complement strand
GCGGTGCGCGCGGCGGGGCACGGCGTGGGCTGGGGCTTCCAGTTCCAGGAGCCGCTGTTCGTGGCGGTGGTGGCCGCGGTGTTGGTGGCCTTCGCGCTCAACCTCTTCGGCGTCTACGACGTGGCCCAGCCGGGCCCAGGCGCCCTGGCGGCGAAGATGGAGGATGCGCACGGCCCCTGGCGCAGCGCGGGCGAAGGGGTGCTGGCGGTGGTGCTGGCCACGCCGTGCTCGGCGCCCCTGCTCGGGACCGCGGTGGGCTTCGGCATCGCCGCAGGCGCGCTCACCACCTTCGCGGTGTTCATCGCCATTGGGCTCGGGCTGGCGGCGCCGTTCGCGCTCCTGGTCTACGTCCCCGGGCTCGCGAAGCGGCTGCCGAAGCCGGGCGCGTGGATGGAGCACCTCAAGCACTTCCTCGGCTTCGCCCTTCTGGGCACCGCGGTGTGGCTGGTCTGGGTCCTGGGCGGGCTCGCCGGCGTGGACGGGATGGCGCGGGTGCTCGCGTTCCTCGTCGCCGTCGCGCTGGGCGCGTGGGTGTTCGGGCTGGTGCAGCGGGGGCGGGGCGGCTCGGCGAAGCGGTGGCTCGGCGTGGGCCTGGCCCTGGGCCTGGTGGTGGGCGCGGGCGCCTCCCTGCTCCGGTTCGGTGGGGCGCCCGGGGACACGGGGCGGCAGGCGGCCCTGGAGGACGGCGCGCCCTGGAGCGAAGACGCGGTGCAGGCGGCGCTCGCGTCCGGACGGCCGGTGTTCGTCGACTTCACCGCGGACTGGTGCATCACCTGCAAGTTCAACGAGCGCACGGTGCTGGCCACAGACCCGGTGCGCGCGGCCTTCGCCGAAAAGGACGTGGCCTTCTTCGTCGGTGACTGGACCCGGCGAGACGAGGCCATCAGCCAGAAGCTCGCCGAGTTCGGCCGGGCCGGGGTCCCCCTGTACCTGGTCCTGAGCCCGCACCGTCCGAACGCACCGGAGCTCTTGCCGGAGCTTTTGACGGTGGACCGCGTGGTGGAGGCGGTCACCCGCGCCGCAGATCCCCGCGCCAACCCGAGCTGAACTACGAAGTTGGTATCAAAAGGAGGAGGAACGACATGAGGCAGAACCTGACCCGCATCTTCGCCGCCGCCGTCATCGCGCTTTCGCTGCCGGGCTTCGCCGCGGAGGTCGGCAAGCCGGCGCCGTCCTTCAAGCTGAAGGATGAGGCTGGCAAGGAGCGCGCGCTCGAGCAGCACCAGGGCAAGGTGGTGGTGCTCGAGTGGATCAACCCCGAGTGCCCGTACGTGGTGCGCCACACGAAGTCCCAGACCATGAAGAAGCTCGCGGCCGAATATGGCGGCAAGCAGGTGGTGTGGCTGGCGGTGGACTCCACCGCGCACAACACGCCGGAGAAGTCCGCGGCCTGGAAGAAGGAGCACGCGCTGCCCTACCCCATCCTCCAGGACGCGTCCGGCGAGGTGGGCCGGCAGTACGCGGCCAAGACCACGCCGCACATGTACGTCATCGATACGAAGGGCATCGTCCGGTACATCGGCGCCATCGACGATGACCCGCGCGGCAAGAGCGAGCAGCCGGTGAACCACGTCCGGCAGGCGCTCGACGCGGTGCTCTCCGGCAAGCCCGTCCCCGCCAGCACCACGCAGCCGTATGGCTGCAGCGTGAAGTACAAGAGCAGCTAGAGGCCCCCCATGCGGCGCCGGTAGCGAACAGCCCGCCGCACAAGCCGCTTCTCGGAGCCCCCGGGGTCGGGCCATGGTCTTGCGCCGTGGCCCACCCCAACGCAGGCAAGCTCCCCCAGGCGTCCCAGCTCATCGACCCCGAGGCGCTCCGGCGCCAATACTTCGACCTGCGGCCGGACCCTTCGGTGGCCGAGCACAAGGTCGCCTTCGGCACCTCGGGACACCGCGGCTCGGCGGCGCGCAGCAGCTTCAACGAAGCGCACATCCTCGCCATCACCCAGGCGCTGTGCGAGCACCGCCGGGGCCAGGGCATCGAAGGGCCGCTGTACGTGGGCATGGACACCCACGCGCTCTCCTGGCCGGCGCAGGACTCGGTGCTGGAGGTGCTGGGCGCGCACGGGCTGGAGGTGCGCTTCTCGAAGAGGGCCACGCCCACGCCGGTCATCTCCCACGCCATCCTGGTGCACAACCGCGGCCGCGGCGCGCAGGACCCGGGGCGCGCGGACGGGGTCGTCATCACGCCGTCGCACAACCCGCCGGAGGATGGCGGCATCAAGTACAACCCGCCGGACGGAGGCCCCGCGGACACCGCCGTCACCGGGTGGATTGAGGAGCGCGCCAACGCCCTGCTGGCGGAGGGCAACGGGGGGGTGAAGCGCCTCCCCCTGGCGAAGGCGGTCTCCGCCTCGTCGGTCCGCGAGCACGACTTCATCCGGCCCTACGTGGAGGACCTCGGGGCGGTGTTGGACCTCGAGGCGATCCGCGGGGCGGGCCTGCGCATGGGGGCGGATCCCATGGGCGGCTCCAACCTCGACTACTGGGCGCCCATCGCCGAGCGGTACGGACTGAACATCGACGTGGTGAACGGGGAGGTGGACCCCACCTTCGGCTTCATGACCCTCGACCACGACGGGAAGATCCGCATGGACT
>CAZQVZ010000617.1:0-2598 GCA_964596895.1 uncultured Myxococcaceae bacterium | reverse complement strand
GCCTCCGCCAGCCGCCGCCCTCCTCCAGCGCGCGCCCCAGCACCTCCGGCCGCGACACCCCGAGCTGAACGGCGACCTCGCCGATGAACCGGTCCGTCCCGGAGAGCGCGTTCCCCCAGAGGGTGCGCTCGTCGAGTCCGAACCGGACGGTGACGTCGCCGCCGAGCGCGCGCTCGAGCGCCTCGGGCGGGAGTGAGGCGGACTGCCAGAGCGCCAGGGCCTCCTCGCGGCGGGGGGGGCCCCGCGCGCCGCCCAACAGCTTTGCGAGCGCCGCAGGTCCAAGCCGCGCCGTCGCCACCACCGAAGCGCTCGCCGGCACGTGCGAGAGCGGATGGCGCGCGGCGTCCACCGTTCGCCGGGGCTTCGGCCAACCGTGAGAGGGCGCGTGCAGCAAGCCATCCACGCGCACCCGGTCCTCATCGACTTCGAACGAGAGCAGCGCCGCCTCCACCTCCAGCGCGTCCGCGAAGGGGCGCCGCACGAAGAGGTAGCCGGTTCCCGGCGCCACCTTCTTGCGGAGCGCCCTGTAGAGCGGGTCATGGGCCAGCGCCGTGACCTCGGAGGCCACCTCCGCCGCCTCCTTGCGCGAGGTGGCGGCGCCTCCGAAGAAGGGCAGGGCCGCGCCCAGGGACGCGCCCGCCTCCTCCGGCATGTACAGGTAGAGGTGCCCGCCCCGGACCTGCGTGCGCAGCACAGTGCCTTCGGGCAGGTGGATGAGGAGCTCGCCGTCCTCGTCGGGGTGCGCGCTGCCACCGTGCAGTTCGAACCACAGGGACAGGGACCTGCGCGCCACCTTCGGGTCTTGCACCGCCACCACGCCCACCGCGCCCTGCCAGGCGGGCACCCGGTACAACCCGAGCCCGCCGTCCCCGTCGATGCCGGTGAGCTCCTGTGGCAACCCGGCCATCACCTGCACCGCCAGCGCGGGCAGGGGCGCCCGCTCCATGAAGGAGATGGTCCGGCCCGGGCCCAGCACGCGCTCGAGTGCGTCGAGCGCCTGGGGGAGCCCTTCGGAGAGGGTGGCGAGGTAGAGCGCCATCGTCGCGTCGGCGGGGATCGCCCGCTCTATCCTCGAGGGAGGAACGGCCTGGGCAGGGGCAGCCGCGAGCCCGCCCAGCAGGCAGCCAGCAAAGAGGAGCGCGCGCATCACGCCAGGCGGGCTACATGCCCTGTGCCACGCGCAACCGCCCAGAACTGCAACCTCGCCCACACCGCTCCACGCAACGCTTGCGGGGCTGCCTCGGGGTCCGCAACGCTTGCGCCTTCTTCGTCTCCATCGCGCTGAGCAGCGGGCTCATCCACGTGGCACGTAACCTGAATCAAGGCCCCCGTAGCCATGATGAAAGCACTCACCGCCCAGGCCCGACGAAACCTCCTTCGCCGCCGCGAGAGCATCCTGGGGATGGTGACCGCGCACACCGGCAACGGCCAGGGCAACGGCACCGGCCTCAACGCGGACTGGTTGGACCAGTCGGCGGCGCGGGCGTACCAGGACATGGGCGGGCGCCTCGCCGAACGCGAGCTCCAGGAGCTGCGGGAGATAGACGCTGCCCTTCGCCGCATGGACCAGGGGAGCTGGGGCCGCTGCCTGAGGTGCGGCGGGCCCATTGGCCGTCAGAGGCTGCAGGCGCTGCCGGAGGCGCGCGAGTGCCTCGGCTGCCGGGCCCTGGCAGAAACCCGCCCTTGATCCGCGTCATCGGCTAGCTTCGCAGCACCTCATGGAGTCACGCATGGAACCGAAGAAGCGCATCCTGGTCATCGACGACGAGCCGAACGCACGGACGGCGCTGGTCACGCTCCTCCGCGACGAAGGCTACGAGGTGGACGAGGCCGCGGACGGCGAGGCGGGCCTGGAGCGGCTGCACGCGCTGGCGCCGGAGGTGGTGCTCTGCGACGTCCGGATGCCGAAGCTGGACGGCATCTCCCTGCTCAAGCGCGCCAAGGAGGAGGGGCTCGACTCCGCCTTCGTGATGGTCACCGCCTTCGGCAGCATCGACTCCGCGGTGGAGGCCATGCGGGCCGGCGCCGAGAACTACCTCGTCAAGCCGGTGGAGGCGGACGCGGTCAGCGTGGTGGTGCAGCGGGTGCTCGAAAAGCAGGCGCTCCGCCGCGAGACCGCCACCCTCAAGGCCCGCATCCAGGAGCGCTACCGCTTCCACAGCATCGTCGGGGACTCGCCGGAGCTGCAGTCCGTCTTCGACGTGGTCAAGCGCGCCGCGCCCACCAAGGCCACGGTGCTGGTGCTCGGCGAATCCGGCACCGGCAAGGAGCTCATCGCCCAGGCCATCCACGAGGAGTCGCCGCGCAAGGACAAGCCCTTCATCAAGGTGAACTGCGCCGCCCTCACCGAGAGCCTGCTCGAGAGCGAGCTCTTCGGCCACGAGAAGGGCTCGTTCACCGGCGCCATTGCCCGCAAGGAGGGCCGGTTCGAGCTGGCGGACGGCGGCACCCTCCTCCTGGACGAGGTGGGCGAGGTCCCCCCCAGCATCCAGGTGAAGCTGCTGCGCGTCCTCCAGCAGAAGGAGTTCGAGCGGGTGGGCGGCACCCAGACCCTGAAGGTGGACGTGCGGCTGGTGGCCGCCACCAACAAGGACCTCA
>CAZQVZ010000616.1:0-2604 GCA_964596895.1 uncultured Myxococcaceae bacterium | reverse complement strand
CGCTTCTGCCCATCATCATTGGCGGCACCGGCGAGCAGAAGCGGCGGTTCCTCACGCCCTTCACCGAGAAGCTCAAGTTCGCGTCCTTCGCGCTCACCGAGCCCGGCGCCGGGTCAGACGTGGCGGGGATGAGCACGACCTTGCGCCGCGAAGGTGACGAGTACGTCATCAACGGCCAGAAGCAGTTCATCACCAACGGCGAGTACGCGGACCACTACACGGTGTTCGCCACCATGGACCGCCAGAAGCGGCACAAGGGCATCACCTGCGTGGTGGTGGAGGGCAGGCCCAAAGGGCTCACCGTCGGCAAGCACGAGAACAAGATGGGCCAGCGCGCCTCGAACACGGTGACGCTCACCTTCGAGGACGTGCGGGTGCCGGTGCAAAACCGCATTGGCGAAGAGGGCGACGGCTTCCGCATCGCCATGGAGACCCTGGACAACTCGCGGCCCCTGACGGCGATGTTCGCCATTGGCATTGCCCGGGCGGCCATGGAGCACGCGGTCGACTATTCGGGGCAGCGCCAGCAGTTCGGCAAGGCCATCCGGGAGTTCCAGGCGGTGCAGTTCATGATCGCGGACATGGGGATGAACATCCAGGCCGCGCGGCTGCTCACCTACCAGAGCGCATGGCTGCTGGACTCCGGACAGAAGAACACCCTCATCTCCAGCTACGCGAAGTCCTTCGCCGCGGACATGGCCATGAAGGTCACCACCGACGCGGTGCAGGTGTACGGCGGCTACGGGTACATCAAGGAGTACCCGGTGGAGAAGCTGATGCGGGACGCGAAGCTCATCCAGATCTACGAAGGCACCTCCCAGGTCCAGCGCCTGGTCATCGCCCGTGAGCTCCTGCGCTGATTCGCCGTCGGCGGAAGGCCGCTGGCGCTTCTGACAAAGAACAGATCGACTGCAGGGCGCTCCACTATTGGGTTGCCCCTGCGGCGACCCGTTCGTAAATACCGCCCACCACGCGCTGCGTCATCGCGCGGGATTCATTCCTCGAAGACAGGGAGCAGGCTGTGAAGATCCTGGTGACCGCGAAGCGGGTCGAAGATCCCGAGTCGAAGATCAAGGTGAAGCCGGATGGCACGGGCATCGTGAAGGAGGGGCTGAAGTACAAGATCAACCCCTTCGACGAGATCGCCGTGGAAGAAGGACTCCGGCTGGCCGCGAAGCACTCGGGTGAGGTGGTGGTGGTGTCCATCGGCGGGAAGGAGGTGCACGAGCAGCTCCGGCACGCCCTGGCCATGGGCGCGCACAAGGCGGTGTGGGTGAACCACGAAGGCGAGCTGGATCAGATCGGCGTGGCGCGCCTGCTCCAGAAGGTGGTGGAGAAGGAGGGGCCCAGCCTCGTCATCCTCGGCAAGCAGTCCATCGACGACGACCAGAACCAGGTCGGGCAGTACCTGGCGGAGTGGCTGGGCTACGGGCAGGCCACCTTCGCCTCCAAGGTGGAGTCCTTCGAGTCCGAGCAGGAGAAGAACAAGGTCCCCGCGCTGGTCGTCTCGGACGACAAGGCGAAGGTCACGGTCATCCGCGAGGTGGACGGCGGCCTTTCCACCATCGAATGTGACCTGCCGGCGGTGGTGACCACGGACCTGCGCCTGAACCAGCCGCGGTACGCGTCCCTGCCCGGCATCATGAAGGCCAAGAGCAAGCCCATCGAGGAGCTGACGCCGTCCGGGCTGGGCGTGGACGTCACGCCGAAGCTCAACGTGGTGAAGGTGTCCGCCCCGCCGGCGCGCAAGGCCGGCATCAAGGTGAAGGACGTGGCGGAGTTGGTGGAGAAGCTCAAGAACGAGGCGAAGGTCCTCTAAGGAGACATGCACATGCCCATCGTCCTCATCGTCGCCGAGGCGCAGCCGGATGGCAGCCTGCGGAAGGCCAGCCTCAACGCGATCACCGCGGGCGCCCAGCTCGCCCAGTCACAAGGCGCAGACCTGCACGTGGCCCTCTTCGCGAAGGATGCCGCGAAGCTGGGTGACGGGCTCAAGGCCAACGGCGTCAAGGTGGTGCACACGGCCTCCGCCGCGCACTTCGAACACAACCTGCCGGAGAACCTCGCCCCCGCCATCGCCGAATTGGCGAAGTCGGTGGACGCCGGCTTCGTGGGCATGGCGTCCACGTCCGTGGGCAAGGACGTGATGCCGCGCGTGGCCGCGAAGCTCGAGGCCGCCATGGCCTCGGACGTGATGGGCTTCGAAGGGGCGGGCGCGGACGTCGCGTTCGTGCGGCCCATGTGGGCGGGCAACGTGATCGCCCAGGTGAAGCTCGCCACGCCCATCAAGGCGTTCACCGTCCGGCCCACCGAGTTCGAGGTCGCCCAGGCCGGCGGCAGCGCAGAGGTGAAGGCGTTTTCGCCCACCGCGCCCGCCTTCGCGAAGACCCGCTTCGTGTCCTTCCAGGAGGTCAAGAGCGCCCGGCCCCAGCTCACCGAGGCGCGCGTCGTCGTCTCCGGTGGCCGCGGCACCAAGGGTGACTTCAAGGAGATCGAGGCGCTGGCGGACCTGCTCGGCGCGGCCGTGGGCGCGTCGCGCGCGGTGTGTGACGCGGGCTGGGTGCCCAACGACCTGCAGGTCGGCCAGACCGGCAAGGTGGTGGC
>CAZQVZ010000615.1:0-2604 GCA_964596895.1 uncultured Myxococcaceae bacterium | reverse complement strand
CGTGTGGTCGAGGAAGCGACCGCGCAGCTGCGCGATGCGCGACGCGCCGCGGACGCCGCGGCTCCCGCTGACGCCCGTGTGGTCGAGGAAGCGTCTGCGCGATGCGGGACGGACCTCCGCTGACGCCGGTGTTGTTGAAGAAGCGACCGCGCAGCTGCCTGGTGCGCCTCGCTCACCCGCGCCGCGTGTTCCCGCCGACGGTCGCTGGTGGCGGAGCCGGGACCGCGCGTCTGCGCGATGCGCGACGAGCCCACCCGCGCTGCGTGCTCCCGGCGACGGCCGCTCGTCGCGGAGCCAGGACCACGCGTCCGCCTGGTGCTCGAGGCGCCTCCCCACCGCACCTTCCCACTGGCCTTCACTGTGGCGGAAAGTCCGCCACGGCGAGGTGGATAATCCGCCGCAGCGCGCGTGACCGGAGATGCGTCCGGGGCGTCCCTCCCTCGTGTACGGCTTGTTGAGGGGGGCGACGCGGATGGAGGCCGCGCAACACAGGGCCCGGGGGGCCTTCCGTGGATGTCCGATGGACCGCGCGTCCGCGCGATGCGGGACGAGCCGCTCATCCGCGTGTCCGGGCGCGACGCGCGACGAGCCGCCCCGCCGCGCGTTCCCATAGGCTCGCTGCGGCGGAAAATCCGCCACAGCGCGGTGGATAATCCACCACAACGTGAAGTGCCCGCAGCTCCCGCGTCCGTGAACCGAGCCAGGGGCCCCGCGAGTACGCCGTTCAGCCGCCCGGCCGTCAACCCCATGGGGATGGCCCTTCAGGGCTCAGTGCCAGCGAGCCACGCCGGTTCGGCGTTGCCTCCGGCAGGCTGCGCCCCGCCCCAGTACACAGCGACCGGGGCCGTCTTCCCCTGCACGCGTACGCGGCCGGAGGCAGCGCTCCGCATCGCCTTCGCCACGTCCTGCCACCCGCCGCCGGCGAGCGTACGGAACTCTACGGGAACCGCTTCGGCATCCGAGGACGGCAGCACCAGCACCACCACGTCGGTGGGCCGGATGCGAGGGGCGAGCGGCTCCAGCTGCCGGGGCTGCAGATCCCGCGCCCACACGTCATGCCCCGCCTGGGCAATGGTCATGGACAATTCGCCGTGGCCTGTGCCGAAGACGAAGAAGCCGCGCGGGGTGCGCTCCTGCGCCTCCGCCAGGGCATGCAGGCCCCGAAACTGCGCCAGCGCCACGGGCAGCGCCGCCTCGAGCTTCAAGGTCCCCGCACGCAAGCCGGCTTCGAGCACGGGCCGCAGCGCCAGCCCGAACCGGTTGAAGCGCACGTAGGGGTCGTTGAGGAACGACCTTCTTTCTTGAAGGTGGGAGCGCACCTTCGCCTGCAGCTCGTCGCCTGCTCGGGCGTCCATGGCCCACAGCCCGGGTGAGGCCGCGTAGGCGAAGCCCTCGCTCAGGGTCTCGAAGTCGAGCCCCGGGGTCTTCCCAGCCGCGCTCACCAGCACCTGCTTCCGAGGCTCGGCGAAGGCGTGCCACAGCTCGTGCAGCAACGGACCTGCGCCCTGTGCGCCCTCCCCCACCTCCACCACCAGCCGGCCGCCGTTGAAGCCCCCGCCGCCGAAGCCCTTCCCGGGACTGGCGACGATGACGATGGGCACCTCCACCGCCTTCACCGAGAAGAACGCAGACGCGGCGCGCAGGAACGCGGCCTCGTTCTTCAAGGTGGCCTGGACGCGCTGGGCATAGGCGCGCACGTCCTGTGCGCGCGCGTTGATCTCCGGCAGCACCCGCGGCGCGAAGTGGGCCAAAGCCTCCTTCACCACGTCGGCATCCGCCTGAGACAGCCGCTTCGCCTTCACCGCCGCCAGGAGCGCCTGCTCCCAGGCGCCATCGACATAGAGCACCTGCTCGAGGGGGCCAATGCCCAGGCGGCGACGGACCTGCGCGTAGCGCTCCAACACCTCCAGGTCCGCCTTCGACAGGCCGCCCTGCCCTTCGCCCTCCAGAAACTGTCGGTACTGCTTGTGGCTGTACGGGCTCCACGCCGAGAGCTGGTCCACGAAGTGGAAGAGCCCGGCGGTCTCGGAGACGAGCAGGTGCGCCTGAACAGGGCCCGCCTTCACGGTGGGGCCCATCGGCGGTGCGGCGGAGAGGATCAGGGCGAAGAGCGGCGCGAGCATGGCGCCGAAGTAGAGCACCTACCTCCGGGTGAAGAACAGGAACGCGCCCACCGCGGCCGCGGCGATGCCATCTCCCAGCCACGCGATCCACAGGTTCAGGCCCAGCTGGAGCGCACCCGCGGCGACCGCCCCGGCGGCGATGCCGTAGAACGGCCCCTTCCGGGTGGACGGGGTGCGCGCGCGGGCGTGCTTGAACGCGGTGGGCAAGGCGGAGACGACCATCAGCACCAGCAGCGCCGGGCCGACGTACGGCGAATAGTTCATGCCTGCGCCTTGTACCCGAAAGCGCAGAGGCGGCGGCCCCTCAAAGAAGGACCGCCGCCGCCTTCAGCGTCAGCGCCCGCTCAACGCGAAGCGCCTGCGCCTGCGCCTGCGCCTAGAACTGGTTCCACAGGTACTGGTTGGTGACCTCGTGGTGGAACTGGATCTCCGCGGGCTTCACCAGGTTGCCCAGCAGCTTCGGGCACCGCTCCGCGGAGGA
>CAZQVZ010000614.1:0-2604 GCA_964596895.1 uncultured Myxococcaceae bacterium | reverse complement strand
CCGAAGCTGGGGCTCGGGGAGCAGCAGGTGAGGGGCACCGCGCGCACCGCGTGGATGACCTTCGGGTGGTACCTGCTGGGGGGGCTGGTGGCCGGCGCGCTACAGCACGCGTTGGACCGACGCCAGGCCGCCTAGAACCGCAGCGCCAGGGTGCCCTTCACGCCGGAGAACGGCGGGAACACCCGGCAGATGCCGGAGACGCACTTGAGGCCGCCGCGGCTGGTGCCGGCGAAGACGCGCAGGTTGGAGGACGGGGTGATCTCCCACTCCGCCTGCGCGCCCGGGTACCAGGCCACGGTGCCGTCGGGGCCGACGTCTCCCTCTTCGGTGGAGTAGTCCACGATGGCGGAGAGCGCCCAGATGGGCCGGAGCCGGTAACCCAGGGTCAAGGTGCCTTCCCGCCAGGCGTGCTCGCTGAAGAGGTCCACCTTGCCGCGCTCGCGGTGGACGATGTGCGCCTCCACCGAGTGCCCTCCGCCGAGCCCGCTCACCACGTTCAGGTCCACGTGTCCGTCGGTGCGCAGCGCGCGGCCGCGCACCATCACGAAGCGCGCGCCGGCCATGGCGTGCACCCGGTGCTGGCCCACGTGCAGGTCCGCGCCCACGTAGGGATCATGGATGGTGCCCGGCATGGCCCGCACCAACTCCGGGTCCAGGTACCCGCCCCAGTCCCGGAAGGTGCCGTGGTTCAGGTACAGGCCCAAAGATGGCGTCACGTTCCAGTCCACGCGCACCCGCCCGCCCACCACGTCCTGCTGCGGGTGCTCCACCTCCTGCGCCACCCGCTCCAGCGTGGGAAGGGACGCGTACTGCAGCGGCCGGAACTCCACGGTGTCCACGGTGGGCTGCACCACCGCGAGGTCGCCGTACGCCTTGGCTTCGGCCAGGACC
The DNA here is from genome assembly GCA_964596895.1 of uncultured Myxococcaceae bacterium. GTDB lineage: Bacteria > Myxococcota > Myxococcia > Myxococcales > Myxococcaceae > JAFAFL01. Next base: position 1,713 of record CAZQVZ010000614.1, on the reverse strand, counting down.
GTGAAGTCTCCGAGGTACGCGGTGGCGGTGCCGTACAGGCCGTAGCCGGTCTCCGCCTCCCCGTTGAGGGGCATCCGCCTCTGCGCCACACCCTCCACGTACAGCCCGAGCCAGTCGGTCAGCCGCGGCGCTTCGATGCGCGGGCCGGCCACCAGCCAGCGTTCGTCGTACGCGCTGCCTTCGGCGATGACGCCGCTCACCGGCTCCGCCCACAGGTAGGTCACCGCCGCGCCGCCCACCCGGAAGCGGTTGAAGAGGTTCACGTCCGCGCTCGCGCCCACCACGCCGTCGTTGGGGTCCTCCTGGTAGCGCCCCGAGGCCTCGTCCACGTTGTTGATGTTGGTGAGGCCGGCGACGACGGTGCCGGTGAAGCGGTCGGTGTTCAGGCGAAACCGCACGCCGCGCTGGGTGTTGTCGAGCCCCAATTCATCCGTCTTGCGCAAAGACAGCGTGAGCCCGCGCCCGAAGGACACGTAGCTGTCGCCGACGGTGACCTCCCAGTTGCGCTGGGTGTAGCCCACCCACAGCCGCTCCGGGAGCGGCCCACCCGGCAGCCCCGGCAGGGTCACGGTGTCGAGGTAGCGCCTTCGCAGGTCCGGCTCCGCGCAGGAGAGGATGTCCGCCGTGGCCGGCCGCACCTCGTTGCGCGGGTTGTAATAGGACCCGTCGATGCGCAGGCCCAGCACCCAGCTCTCGTAGGTGCCGTTGAGGTTCAGCTTCTGCAGCAGCTCGCCGAAGTCGTCGTCGCAGCTCGACGGGTTGCGGTTGCTGGTGTGCCACGCGCCAATGGTGGAGGAGGTGACGTCCACCCGCGCTGGCGTCTGGCCGAGCTGTACCTCGAAGGCGGCCGCCTGGCCCGCGAAGAGCCCCAGCGCCGCCAGGACAACGCGGCTCACGGGGCCGTCTCGCCCCCGCCGCCCTGACCCCGGGTGAGCAGCGGCGTGATGTGCGCCTCAATCTTCTTTTCGTCTCCCGGCGCGTAGCCCACGAAGCGCTGGACGATGCGGCCGGACCGGTCGATGAGCACGGAGAACGGCGCGTCCCGGCGCGGGTTGTAGGTGCCCACCACGCGGGTCTCCTCGTCCAGCAGGATGGGGTAGGTGATGCCGTAGCGCCGCACCGTGGGCTGCACGTTGGCGATGCTCTCCGGGCCGTCCATGGAGATGCCCACGATCTGCAACCCCTGGCCCCCGTAGGTCTGGTGCAGCTTCTCCAGCTCCGGCATCTCGCCGAGGCACGGCACGCACCAGGTGGCCCAGAAGTTGAGGAACACCACGTCCTTGCCGAGATGGTCCGACAGCCGGAAGGTCCGGCCGTCCACCGCGCGAAGGCTGAAGTCGGTGGCCTGGGCGGAGGCTTTTTCGGGCGCCTGCTCCGCGCGGGTCCCGGCGCCGGCTTCGGCTGTTCCATCCGGTGTGGACGTTGCGGCCGGGGTGGCGCAGGCGACGGCCAGAAGACTCAGGGACAGGACCGGGAGGGCGGGCAGGCGCATGGGGCAAACACTCTAGAGGCCGGCGCTGGATCTGCACACTGCAATGTGCTTGGGTTCGCCCCGGCCGAAGAAGGAACCTCGTGCGACCCCACTCCATCTCAGTGATTGTGCTCGCCGCGCTCAGCGTGGGTTGCGGGCTGTTCGAGAACGAAGACCCGCCTCCCGCACCGGAGCCGCGCAAGTGCGTGGGCGGCATCATCCTGGAGGACGGCACCTGCGTC
>CAZQVZ010000613.1:0-2604 GCA_964596895.1 uncultured Myxococcaceae bacterium | reverse complement strand
GCAACTCTGCGTAGCCCATCACCGAGGTGAGCGGCTGGTTGAGCTCGTGGGCGGCGGTGCCGGCCAGCGCCACGATGAGGGCGTTGCGCTCCGACTCTTCGAGCCGCTCCTCCGCGGACGAGAGCTTCTGCTCCAGCTCCATCCGGTCGCGCAGGTCGGTGAAGATGCCCACGGTGGCCACCTCGCGGCTGCCCTCGTGGACGATGGAGGCGGTCATGTTCACCGGCACCCGCTCGCCGGAGCGGGTGATGATCTCCTGCTTGAGCAGGGACACCTGCCCGCGCGGGTCTTCGCGGAGCCTGCGCATCACGTCCCGGGCGGTGCCCTCCGGGTAGAGCGCGCGGACGTTCAGGATCTCCTTCGCCTCCTGGGCGCTCCAGCCGCAGATGGCCTCGGCGCCCTTGTTGAAGACGATGATCCGCCCGCGCAGGTCCGCGGCGATGATGGCGTCCACCGACGAGTCGATGAGCCGCTCGAGGAAGTCCTTGGTCTGCCGCAGCTCGTCGCCCAGCCGGCGCTGCTCGGTGACGTCCCGGAAGGAGAGGATGGTGGCCGCCCCGCCCTGCTCGAGCCGCGCGGCCGAGACCGACAGGGTCAACCTCCTCCCCGCCTCCGTCTGCACCGCCAGCTCCACCGGCGGCCGCTTCGCGCCTTCGCCTGCGGCGTGCACCAACTCCATCAGGGGGCCGTCATCCACCAGCCGGGTCAGGGTCTGGATGTGCTGGCCCACCGCCGCCTTCGCGTCCACGTCCAGCAGTGCGGCGCCAGCGGGGTTGAGGGACCGGACGCAGGCATGTTCGTCGAGGATGGCCACCCCGTCCGACACGTGCGCGAAGTAGTCCGCGTAGCGGGCGAGATCCGCCACCCGCTCCTCGGCGAGCAGCCGCGCGTGCTTCTCCCGTTCGGTCAGTCCGCGCTCGGTCTCCAGAAGCCGCACGTTGCGCAGGGCCACCGCGGTGGCGTGCGCGACGATGCGCAGGAAGTCCAGCTCCCGCGCGCTGAAGGCCTTGCGCTCAGCCGAGGTGCGCAGGAGCAGCACGCCCAGGAGCTTCCCGCCAATCTTGAGGGGCAGCGCGGCGATGGTGTGGATGCCCTTGCCGGCCACGTGCGCCTTCACGTCCTCGAGCAGGGGGTGCGACGGCGCGTCTTCGACGATGACCGGCTTGCCGGTGCGGACCACCTCGCGGATCTCCGGGTAGCGCGACAGCTCGATGCGCAGGTCCTTCAGCGCCGCGTCATCCGAGGCGGCGATGATGAAGGCCGCGTCGTTCTGTTCGTCCAGGGCCACCAGCGCCGCGCGCTCCACGGCGAGGTCTTCGGCCAGCCGGCGGGTCACGTCATGCAGGAGCGCCACCACGTCCAGGGACGCGGCGAACTCGGAGGTGAGGTGCAGGAGGTTCTGCAGCTGGGCCTGGTGCTGCCTGGCCTCCACCCTGGCGCGGTGCCGCCGCTCCGCCTTGTGCAGCCGGGCCGCCAGCTCGGCGTGCAGCCTCGGCGGGGTGATGAACTCCGGCAGGTCCAGCGCCTCGACGTGCTCGGGGGTGACCTCGTCCACCAGCGCCAGGAGCGGCAGCGCTCCACCGCGCGGCGTCTTCCGCAGCTCCGCCAGCGCGCGCTCCCCCTCCGGCCTCGTGAGGTCGATGAGGACCAGCGTGGCGTCCTCCAGGCCGTCCACCATTCGGGCGCCCGCCTCCACCAGCGCCTTCGCCACGTGCGAATCGGCAGACAGCGGAGGCACGACGGCCACGCGCGGCTGTGGGGTGGGGGCGCTCAAGGTGGGTTACCGGCGCCAGAGTCTAGGCGGCTTGGCCTCCCCGCCCAAGGGGGGGCGAAGCCTGTGCCCGGATGGGGAGTGCGTTACGCTTCCACAACAGCGGGCCTTCCGTGGAGAACTGACCTGAGCCATGACCGAAGCCGACTTGCTGAGAAAGCTCGCCGCCATCGAAGCGCTGGTGAACGGCGCCACCTCCACGGGTGAGCAGAACGCCGCGCGTGCAGCGAAGGACCGCATCGAGGCCCGCCTGGGCCAACTGCCGCCGCGGTGCCAGGACTTCCACTTCACGATCCCTGACCTGTGGGGACGCAAGCTCTTCGGCGCCCTGGCGCGTAAACTCGGGCTGGAGCCCTTCCGCTACAAGGGCCAGCGCCGGACGAGCCTCGTGATTCACACCACGGCCGAGAAGAAGGCGCTTCTCTGGGAGCAGTTCCTCAGCGCCCACGAGACGCTGAACCAGTACCTGGAAGAGGTCACCGACCGGGTCATTCGGGGGGCGCTCGGCGAGGCGACGGATGACGTGGCGGTGCGGGCGGAGCAGAAGGCGCTCCCCTTCTCCGGGTGAGCTGCCCGTCCCAGATGAGCAGCCAGGCGGCGGCAAAAAGCCACCCGCCCATGACATCGCTCGGGTAGTGAACTCCGAGGTGAACGCGGGTGATTCCCACCGCCAATGCCAGTCCCACGCCGAGCACAAGCGCCGCCCTCCTCGAGCCCCGAGGGGTCGATGAGCGGCGGGTGAAGATGCTCGCCATGGCGACGAAGACGACCAGCGACACGAAGGCGTGGGCGGACGGGAAGCTGTGGGTGAAGACCTCCACCGTGCCTTCAGC
>CAZQVZ010000612.1:0-2606 GCA_964596895.1 uncultured Myxococcaceae bacterium | reverse complement strand
GCGGCGGCGGCGGCGAGATGACCTGCGTGGAGTCGAGGTCGCGCCGGGAAGGCGGCGCAGGTCGCTCAGGTTCGAGCGCGGCCACCCTGGGCGGTGGGGGCGCAGGCGGCGGCGGCCGGTCTCTGGGCGACGGCTGCGGCCCTTCCTTGAAGGCCTCGGGCGGGATGGCCGGCATGCCCACCGGCGTGATGCTCGGCGGCGGTGGACGCGCGGCGGGCCGCTCAGCGCCGGGTTCGGTGACCGCGTCCCCCGGCTTCACCAACTGCTGGGTGCGGCAGCGCGGACACTGGGCGCGCACGCCGCGAGGTGAGATCAGCCGATCGTCAATGGCGTACGCCGCAGCGCACTTCTGGCAGACGATCCGCATGAAGGGGCGTCAGTGCCGGAAGTGCCGGACCCCCGTGAACACCATGGCGATCCCGTGCTCGTCCGCCGCGGCGATGACCTCCGCGTCCCTCACCGAGCCACCGGGCTGCACCACGCACTTCGCGCCCGCCTTCGCCAGCTCGTCCAGGCCGTCCCGGAACGGGAAGAAGGCGTCCGACGCCGCGGCGCAGCCCTGCAGCGCGTTCCCCCCGCGCCCGGCGGCGATGCGCGTGGAGTCCACCCGGCTGGTCTGCCCGCCGCCCTGCGCGAGCAGCCTGTCCCCGCTGCTGAAGACGATGGCGTTGCTCTTCACGTGCTTGCACACCCGCCACGCGAAGCGCAGGGCCCGCAGCTCGCCTTCAGACGGCGCGCGCTTGGTGACCACCTTCCATTCGGTCCCGGGCTCCACCGCGTCGCGGTCCTGCACCAGCAAGCCACCGGAGACGCTGCGCAACTCCAGCGACGCCCGCGGAGGGCTGCCCTCCGCCAGCGCGCGACCCGCCTCCAGAAGGCGCAGGTTCTTCTTGCCCGCGAGGATCTCCAGGGCCCCCTTCGCGTACGACGGGGCGATCACCGCCTCCAGGAAGGTCTCCGCCAGCGCCTTCGCCGTCGGCTCGTCCACCTCGCGGTTCAGCGCCACGATGCCGCCGAAGGCAGAGGTCTCATCCACCGCGCGCGCGGCCCGGTAGGCGGTCTCCAGCGTGTCATCCAGCGCCACGCCGCAGGGGGTGTTGTGCTTGATGACCACCGCGCAAGGCCGCTCCGGGAACTCCAGCGCCAACGCCAGCGCAGCGTCCAGGTCCAGGATGTTGTTGAAGGAGAGCTCCTTGCCCTGCAGCACCTTCGAGAAGGCGACCGTCGGCTCCTTCGGCGCGGCGTGCTCCCTATAGAACGCGGCCGACTGGTGCGGGTTCTCTCCGTAGCGCAGCGGCTGCGCCTTCTTGAAGGGCACCTGGAGCTCGTCCGGGAAGGGCTCCCCCGCCTGCTGTGACAGCCACGACGAGATGGCGGCGTCATACGCGGCGGTGTGCGCGAAGGCCTTGCGCATCAGCCGCAGCCGGGTGGCCTCCGACACCGTCCGGTCCGCCTTCAGCTCCGCGAGCACCGGTTCGTAGTCGGACGGGTCCACGATGATGGCCACGTGCTTCGCGTTCTTCGCGGACGCGCGCACCATGGCGGGACCGCCAATGTCTATCTGCTCCACCGCCTCCGCGAACGCCGCGCCCTTCTGCACGGTCTCCCGGAACGGGTAGAGGTTCACCGCCACGATGGAGATGGGCTCGATGTCGTTCTCTTCGAGGTCCTCCCGGTCCCGGGGATCCTCCAGCCGCGCCAGGAGCCCGCCGTGGATCTTCGGGTGCAGGGTCTTCACCCGCCCGCCGAGGATCTCCGGGCTGCCGGTGTGCGCGGACACCTTCTTGACCGCGATGCCCTCCCCCTGCAGCGCCGCCATGGTGCCGCCGGTGGAAAGGAGGGTGTAGCCGAGCTCGACGAGGCCCTTTGCAAAGGGGGCCAGGCCGCGCTTGTCGGAGACCGAGAGGAGGGCGAGCACGCGCCCCGATTAGCAATGGCCCCCAGACGAGTCAACGCGCGTTGCCGAAGGCTACTTTGCGTCTTTCGGACGCTCCGGCTCCCGCTCGGTCGCCTCGCGCAGCTTCATCAAACCGCGGGTCTCCACCTGCCGGATCCGCTCGCGGGTGAGGTTCATGATCACCCCCACCTCCTCCAGCGTGATCCCACCCTTCTCCGCCACGTCCAGGGCGCAGGTGTGCTCGAGCTCCCAGATCTCCTTGTCCGGGAAGTTGAGCTTGATGGACCCCGTCTCCGGGTTCACGTCCAGGTAGAGGTTGTGCTTGCAGGACACGAACTGGCACGGCCGGGGGCCGTTCACGCAGTCCGCTCGCGTCTTCGGCCGCGAGGCTTCGATGGCGGAGAGCAGCTCCGCCTCCTCCGGATCCACCTCTCCCGACAGACGCCGCCGCCGCAGATCCCGAGCCATCTCCTTGCGGCTCATGGTCTTGGAGCGGCGGCGCGGCTCCGACTCGTCGTTCTCCTTGAACAGATCTTCCCTGCTCGACGCTTGGCTCATCTCCCCTCCCTCGTGGTTTAGCTGTTCACCTGGTCCAACGGCCGCGCCGTGACCGCGCTCCCCAGGCGCGTCACGTCACGGACCAGCTCGTCGGACCGGCGGCGGAGCTCATCCAATGTGGATGACAGCTCCTTCCGCGTGTCTCCCCCGA
>CAZQVZ010000611.1:0-2620 GCA_964596895.1 uncultured Myxococcaceae bacterium | reverse complement strand
CGTGGGAGAGGACGTTGTTGAGCTCGCGGACGTTGCCCGGCCAGGTGTAGGCCATCAGCATGTTCAGCGCGTCCTGGCTGAAGTGCTTGCGGCCGTGCTTCTGCACCAGCTCCGGGTCCGACAGCGCGCGGCGGAGGATGTGGGGGATGTCCTCGCGGCGCTGGCGCAGCGGCGGCAGGCCGACGTTGATGACGGAGAGGCGGAAGTAGAGGTCTTCGCGGAAGTTGCCGGCCTGGATCTCCTTCACCAGGTCCCGGTTGGTGGCGGCGATGACGCGCACGTCCACCTCCACCACGTCGTTGCCGCCCACCCGCCGGACCTCGCGGTTCTCCAGCACGCGCAAGAGCTTGGGCTGCAGGTCCAGCCGCAGTTCGCCCAGTTCGTCGAGGAAGATGGTGCCGCCGTTGGCGCGCTCGAAGGCGCCGGGGCGGGAGGAGACCGCGCCGGTGAAGGCGCCCTTTTCGTGGCCGAAGAGCTCGCTCTCGATGAGGTTGGGCGGGATGGCGCCGCAGTCGAGGACCACCATGGGCCCCTTGTTGCGCCCCGAGTTGTCGTGGATGGCGCGGGCGACGAGCTCCTTGCCGGTGCCGGTCTCGCCCTGGATGACCACCGAGACGTCCATGGGGGCAATCTTCCGGATGAGCCCGAAGATCTGCCGCATCTTCACGCTCTGCCCCACCATCCCGCCCAGCTGCCCTTCGGGGTCTGGCTCGACGGTGACCTCTTCGTCGATGGGCGCGAAGGTGATGGTGGAGGAGCCCGCGCGCATCTGCGAGCCGGAGCTCATGTACGCGCGCTCCACCCGGCGGCCGTCGAGGAAGGTCCCGTTGGTGGAGTTCAAGTCCACCAGGAGGTAGCCGCGCTCGGTGTATTGGATCTCGAAGTGGTGGCGGGAGGCGGTGCGGTCCTCGGAGAGCACGAGGTCATTGGTGTTGTGGGCGCCAATGCGGATGCGCTCCTTGTCGGTGACGATCTCCTTCCCCGCATCCGGCCCCTGGGACACCGTGAGCCGGCAGCGGCGGAGCTTGAGGGTGGTCTTCTCCCCCGGCACCACCAGCGTGCTGGTCTGGGTGATGTGCAGCTCCGGCGCGGCCACCGGGTCCGGGAGCACCACCGCATCGCCCGGGGAGGTCATGATCTCGTCGGGGTGCTTGTCGTTGTGTGCGGGCATGAGCGGGACCCCGGACGATAGCCGCCCCCGCGCCGCCGCTCCAAGTGGACGGCCCGCCCGCCAGTGCTAGCGTCCGCCGCCTTCGTACATTCACCATGGCGCTCAAAGGCAAGCAGCGGAAGAAGGCGCAGGAGGCAGCGGAGGTGGCGCTGCTCCAGTCCGTGGCGGACGAGCCCACCGCCACCCGCCGCCGCAGGCTCGGGCGCACGCTGGTCATCCTCTCGCGAAAGCGGTCTTTGTATTCGACCTCGCGGCTGGTGCAGGCAGCGCGCGCGCGCGGACACCGGGCGCTGGTGCTGGACACGCTGCGGTGCAACCTGGTGCTCGAGCCCGGCCGCGCGCGGATGACGTTCCGGGGGGTGGAGGTCCGCGGCATCGACGCGGTGATTCCGCGCATCGGCGCGTCGGTGACGCACTACGGGCTGGCGGTGGTGAACCACTTCCAGATGATGGGCGTGCCGTCGGTGAACGACGCGCAGGGCATCTCCCAGAGCCGGGACAAGCTGCGGTGTCTTCAAGTGCTGGCGTCCCACGGCATCGCGGTGCCGCGGACGGTGATGGCGCGGGACCGCAACAACATCCGCGCGCTGGTCGAAGAGGTGGGCGGGGTGCCGGTCATCCTCAAGCTGCTGCGGGGGACGCAGGGCGTGGGCGTGATGATTGCGCGGTCGCTGAAGGAGGTGCAGGGCATCCTCGAGACCTTCAGCGCGCTGGACCAGGACATCGTGCTGCAGGAGTTCGTGGCCGAATCGAAGGGCCGGGACATCCGCGCGCTGGTGGTCGGTGACCGCGTGGTCGGCGCGATGCGCAGGCAGGCGCGGCGCGGCGAGTTCCGCTCCAACATCCACCGTGGCGGTAGCGGCCGGCCAGTCGAGCTACCGGCGGCCTGGGCGAAGGCAGCCGTGAAGGCAGCGCGCGCGGTCGGGCTCGAAGTGTGTGGCGTGGACATGCTGGAGACCGGCGCCGGACCGCTGGTGATGGAGCTGAATTCGTCTCCCGGATTCGAAGGGCTGGAGAAGGCGACGGGGCTCGATGTCGCCGGTGCGGTCGTGGAGCACGCAGCGCTGCTCGCGTCTCGCTCGCCCGCTTGACGAGGGCGCGTCTGCGAATGAGACAGCGCTGATTCATGAGGGGTGGGGGGATTGTCGAGCGCGGTGGACGATCCCTAAAGTGGTCGCCCTCGAATGATTCGCTCTACCAAGCCGCTCGAGATCGTCGTCTACCAGGATGTGCTGTGCGCGTGGTGCTTCGTCGCGACCGCGAGGTTGGACGAAGTTCGTCACACGTTCGGTTCGTCCGTGCGCTGGAGCTTCCGGCCGTACGCGTTGCGCGTGAAGGAAGCGCACCCCACCAAGCGTGAGCTGCACCAGTTGCTCACCGGCGTTGAACGCGCGCGGCAGGAGAAGGAGGGCGCGTCTTTGTCGACGGACCTCTGGCTGCGCGGTGACA
>CAZQVZ010000610.1:0-2629 GCA_964596895.1 uncultured Myxococcaceae bacterium | reverse complement strand
AGCTCACCGCCATGTACAGGGCGGCGGACGTGATGCTGGTCACCGCGCTGCGCGACGGGATGAACCTCGTGGCCAAGGAGTTCGTGGCCTCGCGCACGGACGAAGACGGGGTGCTGGTGCTCAGCGAGCTCGCCGGCGCCGCGTCCGAGCTGGGCGACGCGCTCCTGGTGAACCCGTACGACGTGGAGCACATGGCGGACGTCATCAAGCAGGCGCTGGAGATGTCGCAGGAGGAGCGCGCGCTGCGGATGCGGGCCCTGCGAACCCGCGTGGCCGAGCGGGACGTGCACCACTGGGCGGAGTCCTTCATCAAGGCCCTGCAGGGCCTGCGCGGCGCGCCCCTGGAGCCGGTGCACAAGCTGTCGTCGCAGGACGAATTGGGGGAGGTCACCCGCCGCATCAAGGACGCGAAGAGGCTGGTCCTGCTGCTCGACTACGACGGGACCCTGGTGTCCTTCGTGGGGCTGCCGGAGTTGGCCGCCCCCGGTGACGCCCTGCGGGACCTTCTGCGCCGGCTGTCGCAGTGCAAGGACACCGCGGTGCACATCGTCTCCGGCAGAAAGCGCGAGCAGCTCGAGCGGTGGCTGGGAGACCTGCCCATGGGCCTGCACACCGAACACGGCCTGTGGTCGCGCGCCGCGCCGGACAGGGACTGGGTGCTCGCCCGGGACGTGCCCCGAGACTGGAAGGAGAAGCTCCGGCCCATCCTCGCGCAGTTCAGCCAGCTGGTGCCCGCCTCCTTCATCGAGGAGAAGACGGCGTCTTTGGCATGGCACTACCGGATGGCGGAGGCGGAGTTCGGCGCGCACCAGGCCAACGAGCTGTACATCCACCTCACCCAGACCTTCGCCAACGAGCCGGTGGAGGTCCTTCCCGGGGACAAGGTGGTGGAGGTGCGGCCGCACGGCATCACCAAGGCGCTGGTGGTGGAGCAGGTGATGGCGCAGGAGCCCGGCGCGCTCGCCGTCGCCTTCGGAGACGACCGCACCGACGAAGACCTCTTTGGCGCCCTGCCAAAGGACGGCATCGCCATCCACGTGGGGCCCAAGCCGAGCATCGCCGGGTTCCGGGTGCCCGACGTGGGGGTGGTGCGCCGGATGCTGGAGGAGTTCGCAAAGGTCCGCGGGTGCTGATGGAGGGGAGGGCGGGTGAATAGCGGGGGCCGCTCGCTCGTCGTGCGGCCGTATGATCACGCTCCTCGGGGTCCTCTCGGTCGCAGTCCTCGCGCAAGCCGCTGAGTGCAGGACCGCCTACGGGCAGACGGCGTGCGGCTACAACTGCGTCGCTGCCTACGGCCAGGTGAAGTGCAGCGAGACCCCGTCGGGCGAATGCCAGGCGGCCTACGGGCAGGTCGCCTGCGGTCACCACTGCGTCGCCGCCTACGGCGAGGTGAAGTGCAGCCAGACCCGCGCAGGGGTCTGCGAGGCCGCCTACGGGAGGGTGACCTGCTTCGACCCGCCGGGGTCCGCGCGCCAACAGGCCACCTGCACCTCCGCCTACGGCAGGACCGCCTGCGGCTACGGCTGCGTGGCGGCCTATGGCGACGTGAAGTGCGCCGCATCGCCGCGCGGCGTCTGCGAGGCGGCCTTCGGCCGGGTGACCTGCTCCGGCCCTCCCAGCCGCCGCCGCTAGTTCGGAGCCGGCAGCGACGGGGGCGGCGTGGGGGAGGCGCCCTTCTTCACGGTGATGCGCCGGCCGAAGGCCTCGTCCACCTCGAGCAGGAACGCCCGGAACGCCGGGTAGTCCTTCGCGCTCACCCGCGCCACGTCCACCGACAACTCTCCGCGGGAGACCACGGCGCCATCCTCCACCCGGTGCGACAGGCGCAAGCGCCCGAAGGGGCTCTGCGTCTCCACGTCGGCAGGGAGCTGCGCGTTGGCGTAGCCGTCCGGCAGCGCGTGGCGGAACTCGAAGGTGTTGCTCCAAGGCGACGACAGCACGAGGTCGTGCCGGCGGGTGGGCAAGGACGCCCAGGCCTGCGCGAAGCCGCGGGCGCTGCCGAAGGGATGGAAGCGCAGCCCGTCCGGCGTGACCTCTGCGTAGCGCGGGATCCGAAGGTCGAAGCCGATCTTCACCGCCTCGTTCAGCTTCGACGGGTCGCTCATCTCCATGCGTGTGACCTGCAGGCCGGGGAAGGTCTGCGACCACCCCTGCTCGAACACCGCGCGGCGCGTCCCCGCGGACTGGTAGGCGCGGCGGTACTCCGGCGCCTCCACGCCCCGGACCTGGGTCTGCCCCTTCGCCTGGGCCGAGCCCTCCGCTGTCAGTTTCACCTCCAGGGCGAGGAGCGTGTGGTTGGACCCGCTCGAGGCCTCGGGGGTGGTGAGGAAGCGCGAAGGACCTGTCGGCTCCACCAGCAGCACGTTCGCAGCGCGGTCCAGCGTGGGCAGTTCATCCGCCCCATGGAACGCCGCGGTGCCGTCCAGGTACAGGTCCAGCTTCGGCACGTACAAGATGGCGTGGTTGAACGCGGCCAACGACGCCGGCGCCTCGCCAATGTCCCCCAGGCTCCGCATCCGCAGGAGCACCAGCCGGCTGTCCACCCCGGCCACGTTCAACATGGCGTGGATGAGGGACGCCTTGTCCTTGCAGTCGCCGAAGCGCCGCGAGAGCACCCGGTCCACCCGGT
>CAZQVZ010000609.1:0-2637 GCA_964596895.1 uncultured Myxococcaceae bacterium | reverse complement strand
TCGATGCGCCTTTGGTTGTCCTCGAGCAGCGCGGTGAGGATCTGCTCGTCGCGCAGCTCGTCGGACGCAAGGCCGCGCTCGCGGGCCCGCTCGGTGATGGCGCGCGGCGAAAGCGAAGCGCCCTCGTCGCTGAGGATCTCGAAGACCACCTCCGGCACCGGCGGGAACTTCTTCTTCTTGCGGCGCTCGTCTCCGTCTTCGTCGCGGCGGCGCTTGCGCTCCACCCCGCGGCCCGCCACGCGCACGTTCTCCGCGCGCGGCTCCGGGTGGCGCTCCACCGGCCGGAGAGGCGGCAGGTTGTCCTCTTCGCGAAGCTCCCCCGCCGCCGTCTGCGCCAGCGCTTCGGGGTCTTCCGGCAGGGCCCAGTCCGCGAGCGCGAACATGTCCTTCGAGGTGACCACCACCTTGCGCTCCGTCTTCCGGCGCGCCATCGCGAGCAGCCGGGAGAGCATGGTCAGCTCGGGCGTCTTGCCCACGTGAGAGAGCAGTTGCTGCTGAATGGAGCGTTCTGTGATGTCGTTGAAGTGGAGCGGGTGCCCCGCCGCCTCCAGTACACGGAGGGCGGCTTCGTAAAAGGTCATGCTTTTCTCAGGAATTTCAAATGGTTGGAAAATTCGAACGGTCGGATGCTAGGCACCGGCTCCTCGGTCTGTCAACAAAGGTGGGATGATCCTTTTTCGCTTCGGGCAGGCCTGGAAACGCGAGGGGCACGGACGCCCCACGGACGCGTTTTCGCTCGAGGTGGACGGAGTGGACCTGCTCCGCGGCGCCAGTGAAGAGCCTTTGGAGCGCGTGGTGCCCCAATTGCTCGAAGGGCTGGTGGCGCTGATCCACGGCGGCGCCCTGCACACCGGGGTCTCGCTGCCGGAAGCGCACCTGGAGCTGCTCTTCCGCCGCGCCGGGGGGCAGACAGAGGTGAACGTGGTCTCGCTCGCCCGTCCGGCGCGCAGGCTCTACGGCCCGCTCACGGTGGACCCCGAAGACCTGGCGCAGGCCGCTGCCGCGTGCGGCCGGGCGCTGCTCGCGGACCTGGCGCTGGCGCGGCCGCCCGTTCCCCCAGCGGACCGCAAGCGGCTCGCGGTCCTCGCCTCGAAGCTGGAGACACAGCCCCAAAGCCAGGCGGCGGGCCCCGCCCCGGAGCGCTTCGACGCGCAGCACCCTGCCCCCGACGACGTCGGCTTCGGCTTCACCCTGGAGGACCCGCAGGATCTGCTGCGCAGCTTCCGACCGGGGCCAGGCAGTGAGCACGGCGCGCTGGGCACCCTGCTGTGCGGCGGCGGCGTCTTCCTCACCATGAAGGGCGTCACCGTCTGGCGTTCGAAGGGCGCCCCCTTCCTCGCCGCGCTGGAAGTGGCGCGCCAGGGCGGAGACCTCCTGCACGCGCTGGAGCTGGACGAAGACACCTTCGAGTTTGCGCCCGCTGGCATCGGCCGGCCATTGCGCGCAGAGCTCCACGAGGGCCGGCTCGTCCATGCAGGCCAGCCGCTCCCCCTGGAGAAGGAGGCCCTGGCCCACGCGCTGTTCGACCTGGGGCACAGGTGGGCGCTGGCAGTCCGCGCGCGCGCGCCTTCGCAGGCGAAGAACCCCTGGCTCGAGGAGCTCGAGGGCCGCTGCCGGGACGGCCTCTCGCAGCTCGCCGCCAGAAGGCCCCGTCCCCCCGAGACCTCGCCTGCGCCAGCGGGGTTGGGCGCCCGCGCGCGGACCGCGGCCCAGACGCCGCTCGCCTCCTCCGGGCGGGTGCGGCGGCTGCGCTTCGAGCGCAGGTGGGAGAAGGCGGGGCTCGGAGACGAAGAGCCCGGCGCGCTGCTTTTGGGCCGCCGTGGCCCGGTAGTAGTGACGCCGGGGACGGCCCAGGGGTTCACCGCGAAGGGCGCCGTGCGCTTCCGCCACGTCGCCGCGCACGGGGTGGCGGTGGCCGAAGACGGACGGGCGGTCTGCGCCGAGCCCTCGCGGCTCCTGGGATTCGACAACGGGGGGGACGCCGCGTGGCTGCGGGACAACGACGGGATGCACCTCGGCTCGCGGCTGTGGCGCAAGGACGGCCTGTGGATCGCCGAAGCGCAGGGCCGCGGCGCGGTGGCCTTCCACCCGCTCACCGGGCGCGAGCTCTGGCGCCTGCTCCCGCCGCGCACGCAGCGGGCCCATGTCGCGGTCCTGGGTCACCGGGCCCTGCTCGCCACCGACGGCGGGTTCCTCTTCGGGGTGGAGCTGTCGACGGGGCAGCTTCGCTACCGGGTCCGCGCCGCGCTCCCCCACCGGATGGCGCCCCTGCCCTGGGGCCGGCGGATGGTGGCCGTGACCGGCCGCGGTGAACTGACGCAGGTGGCGGCGCTGGACGTTCACACCGGGCAGACCGCGTGGTCGGTGGAGCTGCCCATCGCCACGCCTTGCGCCCCCATCTTCGTGGCGGGCCGCCTGTTCATCGCCGGGCGCGAAGGCCCAGACGGCGTCCTGTGCTGCGTGTCCTCGCGCGGGCAGACGCTGTGGGAGAAGCGGCTGCACCTGGGCGAAGGGCCGTACGCGCTGACGGCCTCAGGGCGCGCGGTGGTGGCCAACGCCCCCTCCGGCGCGGCCACGCAGGTGTCCGCGGATGGCGTGCCCCAGTGGCGGGTAGGCGCCGCGGGAGACTCGCTGCAC
>CAZQVZ010000608.1:0-2648 GCA_964596895.1 uncultured Myxococcaceae bacterium | reverse complement strand
GCGGAATTGGGGTCTCCCACCTTCCGTCCGCCCCAACTTCTCAAGAAAATGGTCCGCGCAGGGCAGCTCGGGAAGAAGTCCGGGCAGGGCTTCTACAAGTACTGACAGGACCGACCATCAGCGAGTCACCCCAGATCGCCATCCCCTTCGGCCCGTTCCTCCTGCTCAAGCGGATTGCAGTGGGCGGGATGGCGGAGCTGTTCCTCGCGCGGGACACGCGCTCCCACCGGCTGGTGGTGATCAAGCGGATCCTCCCGTACCTGTCGCAGGAGGGGGAGTTCGTCCAGATGTTCCTGGACGAGGCCCGCATCGCCGCGCAGCTGCACCACCCCAACGTCATCGAGGTGTTCGAGCTCGGCAAGCTCGAGGACTCCATCTTCATCGCCATGGAGTTCGTGGACGGCATCGACCTGCGGAACATCCTCGGCGAGGAGCTGAAGCTCGGCGGGCCGGCGGGGGGCTCGGTCCCGTTCAAGGTGGCCGCGTGGATCTGCGCCCGCATCTGCGACGGGCTGCACTACGCGCACAACCGCGCGGGGCTGGACGGAAGGCCCCTGGAGATCATCCACCGGGACATCAGCCCCCAGAACGTGATGGTCGGGTACGACGGGCGGGTGAAGCTGGTGGACTTCGGCATCGCCCGGGCCAACGCCTTCATGGAGCGGAGCAAGCCCGGGGTGATCAAGGGCAAGTTCCTCTACCTCGCCCCCGAGCAGCTCACCCAGGAGGGGCTGGACCACCGCGCGGACCTCTTCGCGCTGGGGACCATGCTCTACGAGGTCACCACCGGAAAGAGCCCTTTCTACAAGAACTCGACCGAAGCGGTGATCCTCGCCATCCGCAACGAGGACCCGCCGCCGCCGCACCTCGTCCGGGCGGACTATCCGCTGGAGCTCTCGCGGATCATCATGCGCTGCCTGACGAAGGACCGCAGCCGCCGCTACCAGCAGGCCGGGGAGATCGCGCAGGACCTCGACCTCTTCCTGCAGCGCGCGGGCGGCGCCCATCAGTCAAGCATCATTGACTATGTGGCGTCCCTCTTCGGTGGCGAGGGTGAGCGGACCATGCTGCACATCCCCGGACGGGCGCTGCCGCCGTTGCCCGAGCGCCCGCGGGGCCCGCCGCCGGATGAGGCCACCCGGCCCATGGCCCCGGTCCCACGCCGGCGCCCCACCGCCGAGGAGAACGCGCAGGCCACGTTCCGCGGCGCGGCTGCGCCCGGTGCGGGGCCCGAAGAAGACGACGATGAGGTGCGCACGCAGATGGCGCGCCCGCGAGACCTCGAGAAGGCGCTGGGGACCACCGCGCCCGGCCGCAGGCCGTCGGCTGAGCGTTCGCTGCCGCTGGACACCCTCGACCTTCAAGAGCGGACCGCCACCGGCTTCTCCGGCATCACCGACCCAACGCCTGAGGCCACCTTGCCCTTGACGGCCTCCGGGGTGACCGCTCCCACCGCGCCAGAGCGGCACCTGGTCAGGCCCAGGACCGGTCCCCAGAGGCTCCTGGACGGCCCCGTCTTCGACCAGGACGTCCTCCCGCCCGAGGCGCGGACGCGGCCGGAGCGGCCCGCCGGCCCTCGCAGTGGCCCCCGCAGCGGCCCACGCCCGCGCATTGCTCCCGGGCCGCAGAAGCCCTGGCCCGAGCCGGGGGATCTCTTGCCCCCCCGAATCGACCCGGATGACGAGGAGTCCACCGCCAACCTCACCGGCGCCTCCCTGTCGGTGACCTCCACCACGCCCGGAGGTGGCCCGCCCCGGCACCCGGACGCGCGGAGGATCATCTTCGGCGCTGTGGCGGTGGCCCTGGCCATCGTCGCGGTGGCGGGCATTGTGCGTTTCCTGCGGGCAGACGACGGTCCCGTGCCCATCGCCGCCCAGGCCGGCGCGCGGCCCGCGGTGATGGTGCAGCCTGAACCGGAGGCCGCGGCCATCCGCCCCTCCTCCCCCGCGCCCCGGGCCGCGCCCGAAGCCGTCCCGGCGAAGGCGCCTGCGCCCGGAGCGTCCTCAAAGGAGGGGGAGGCGCAGAAGGACGACGGGCAGAGCGCGCCCGCAGGGATGACGGCAGCGCAAGCGGCGGCGGCGGCAGAGGGTGCCCCTCCCCGCGTAGACGTCATCTTCGTCGGGCCGCGGGGGACGCGCATCACGGTGGGCCGGACCAACTACGTCCCGGGCCGCCGCTACACCGTCGCCTCAGGCTCCCACCGGCTCTTCTATCAATGCCCGCGCGGCTACTCCGGGCGCGGCAACCGGCTGCAGCCGTTCGACTCCGGGGGCGAATCGAAGGTTCAGAAGGTGTCGATTCCTTGTAAGCGCAAGTAGCCGAATTTACTGGGTCTGACGGCGCCAGCCCGGCGCCTCTCCAGTCGGCCGGGAGTCAATGCAAGCCTGCGTCATTGCTAGGTAATTTGGCGTCAAAGTCCGCTTGGACATGCGTCAGACCGGCTCCTACAATCGATGGTCGGTAACCATGGCGGCCTCCAGGACGGACAAGAAGAAGCGGGCGACGAGGAAGGGGCGGGCCCAGGGTCCCGTGCCGAGGATGGCACGGGCTCCCCAGCGCGGGCTGGAGCCGGAGCGGTTGCTCCGGGTCTGGCGCCGGGTGCTGGAGCGGCGGCTCCGCGGGGTGATGAAGGCCCGGGTCTTCGTCGA
>CAZQVZ010000607.1:0-2655 GCA_964596895.1 uncultured Myxococcaceae bacterium | reverse complement strand
GCTCGGCCCCGCGCGGGAAGTCACGCCCCGGCACCCCTCCTCCGGCCGCCAGGTACCCTCTCCCCGCGCGCGGCCGCTGGAGTTCCTCAAGACCTGGAGACTCCGGAGGGAGACTGGCGGCAGAAGTCTCGGAGTCTTGAGCGATTCGCTCGGCCCCGCGCGGGAAGTCACGCCCCGGCACCCCTCCTCCGGCCGCCAGGTACCCTCTCCCCGCGCGCGGCCGCTGGAGTTCCTCAAGACCTGGAGACTCCGGAGGGAGACTGGCGGCAGAAGTCTCGGAGTCTTGAGCGATTCGCTCGGCCCCGCGCGGGAAGTCACGCCCCGGCACCCCTCCTCCGGCCGCCAGGTACCCTCTCCCCGCGCGCGGCCGCTGGAGTTCCTCAAGACCTGGAGACTCCGGAGGGAGACTGGCGGCAGAAGTCTCGGAGTCTTGAGCGATTCGCTCGGCCCCGCGCGGGAAGTCACGCCCCGGCACCCCTCCTCCGGCCGCCAGGTAGGGGCGTCTGACGCCCCGGCGAGAAAGCGCGCGGCGCATCCGTCACGTCGGCAGGAGCCCCAGCGCGTGCGCGGCCCGCATCGCCACGATGCGCAGGTGGCCATCCTTCAGCGCACGACGTCCGGCCACCAGCTCAGCCAGCGGGATCCACTTCAACGGGCGCGCCTCACCGGAGCCTGGCCGCGCGCCGCGGATCTCCACCGCCCAGGGGAACACCACCTCCGGCGTCGCCCCCGCGGACGGGTGGTAGCTGCCGCCCAGCGCGAAGAAGTCCCCGGTATGCAGGCCGTATTCGCCCTCGATGCGCTCCTTCGTCCACGCGCGCGCGGCCCGCTGCGTCCGGACCTCAGGAGGCAACCGCCACGCGGGGGCGACGAAGAGCTCGCTGTGGCCGCTGAAGCACTGCGCCGCCGGCAGGTCGTCGTCGTCCAGACCGAGGTGAACGACGCCATCGATGCGCGCCAGGAGCGCCGTGGACACGGTGCTCGCGGACCGCGTCCGCGGGACCACGTACTCGAGCGGCTGCGCGTGGAGGACATCGCCTGTCGCCGAGAGTTCTTCGAACGTGCTCGCCCGCAGCTCCAGGAACCCCGCATCGTCGCCCGTGCGCTCAAAGCGCCTGCGCGGCGCGCGCTCCTGCGCCTTCCCGAAGTCTCCCGACGACGCGAGCCCACGCGCGTCTTCAACCGTGAGCACATCACCAATCCACGGCCCCACCCCGCGGCCCAGCGTCAACAGCAGCTCGTACGCATTCAGCTCCAACCGCGCGTCCGGAAGCCCGCCCACCTGCGCCGCGCGCAACAGCTGCCGGGCCTCCATGGCGCGCACGCGCCCGGCGGTGCTGAAGCCGGAGCGGCTCTGCACGCGCTCCTGCAGGAAGACGGGCTCCACCTCCACGAAGACAGACCGCACCTCTTCAGCAATGCCGCCGGGCGACGGGTAGTAGTGGGCGCCCGCGCGCAGCCTGTGGATCTTCTCCGGGGAGATGCCGGCCCACGCCTCCAGCGCCGTCTCGACGGTCGTGCCCAGAGGCTGGTCCGTCTGCAGCACGTTCAACGGCTCGGTCACGTAGTCCGCAGGCGTCGCGCCATCCAATGACGCCTCCGCGCGCGCCGCCGTCCGCAGCACCGGCCGCGGGTAGCTCATCCGCGCCAGCACATAGACCGCGTCCTCCACCGTGAAGTGCGGCACCACGTCCAGGGTCAGGTTCGGCCGCCGCACCAGATCCACCACCCGCCCGCTCTCGCGGTCTCGGAAGTGGTCGAGCGCGAGGAACCCGAGCGGCGGCACGGACGCTGCTTCCCGAAACCGCACCCCTTCCTCTGCCGGGACCTTCTCCCCCACCACGATGCAGTTGGTGGGCGGGTACTCCAGCTCTTCGCCCGCTTCGTTGCGCAGGACGAAGCGCCCTTCATAGCGGTTACGGACGATCCATGGGTTCCACAGGGGCGTGGACGCGAGCACCCGCAGCCCCAGCCTTGCGCACTCGGCCTCGAAGCGTCCTTGCGTGAAGTAGGTGTACTCCTCCTTCACCTCCGCCACCCAGTCCTGCCGGTAGTCTTTGCGGAGCACGAACTCGGCGGCGTGCTTCAAGGACAGCCGGTAGCGGCACCAGCCCGCCGGCACGTCCGGCGCGTCCACGCGCTCCAGCGGGAACCCGGGCTCCGGGTGCAGGCTGCGGAACTCGCGGGCGAAGCGCTCCAGCAGGGCGGCCGTCGAGCAGGTGCGCGGATCATCCGACGACGCGTCCCCATCATCCGCCGGGACCTCGAGCAGCACCGTGCCCTTTCCGGGGTCCACGAAGTCGCGCACGACCAGGACCCCGCCGGTCCGCAATTGCCGCACCTGCGTGGCCAGCGCCCGCGCCGCGTTCGCGTGCCGGTAGCCGCCAAACGACGTCACATGGTGCAGCACCGACGAGTTGAAGACGCCGTCCAGGGAGCCCTCGTCGAACACCGGCTCCGCGATGTCGCCCACCACGAAGCGCAGGTTCGGCAGCCGGTAGCGGTCGGACGCCAACGCCACCATCTGCGGGTCCACGTCCACGCCCACGACCTCCAGGCTCGGATAGAGCGCCGCCAGCGCCTCGCTCCCGGTGCCCGACCCCATCCCCATGTCGGCGATGCGCCCTTCGCACAGCAGGTGCGCTGCGGTGAGCG
>CAZQVZ010000606.1:0-2662 GCA_964596895.1 uncultured Myxococcaceae bacterium | reverse complement strand
ACCCCGGGTGACCTCTCCTTCCTCGACAACTAGCGGGCCGGAAGGAGACCCCCATGAGCGCACTCTGGGCCGATCTCGGCCCCCGATTGTGGCCGGCCTTCTGGCTGACCATCCAGCTGACGATCTACTCCGCCATCGGTGCGATGATCCTCGGCACCATCCTCACCGCCATGAGGGTCTCGCCCGTCGGGATCCTGCGGAGCATCGCCACCTTCTACATCAACACCCTGCGAAACACCCCGCTGACCCTCATCGTCATCTTCTGTTCCTTCGGCCTGTACCAGAACCTGGGGCTGGTGCTGGCTGACCGCGGCTCCCCCACCTTCCTGGTGGACAACAACTTCCGCCTCGCGGTCCTCGGCTTCGTGCTCTACACCTCAGCGTTCGTGGCGGAGTCCCTGCGCTCCGGCATCAACACCGTGCATTTCGGCCAGGCGGAGGCCGCCCGTTCGCTGGGGCTGACCTTCGGACAGAGCTTCGGCAGCATCATCTTCCCCCAGGCTGTCCGCGCCGCGATCGTGCCCCTGGGCAACACCCTCATCGCCCTGACGAAGAACACCACCATCGCCTCGGCGATCGGCGTCGCCGAGGCCTCCCTGCTGATGAAGTCCACCATCGAGAACCACGCCAACCTGCTGTTCATCGTGTTCGGCATCTTCGCCCTGGGCTTCATCGTCCTGACCCTGCCCACCGGCCTGGCCCTCGGCCGGCTGTCCGAACGACTGGCGGTGAGGAAATAATGACCGTACGTGCCACAGTGCTCTACGACGCCCCCGGCCCCCGCGGTCGCCGCGTCAACATCCTCCTCACCATCGCCACCGCGGTCGTGACGCTGCTGGTCCTCGGCTGGATCGGCTGGACCCTGAACAACAACGGCCAGCTCGAGGCTGATAAATGGACCCCCTTCCTTGACTCCCAGACCTGGCGGACCTACCTGCTCCCCGGACTGTGGGGCACCCTGAAGTCGGCCTTCCTGTCGATCATCCTCGCGATGATCGTGGGCGTACTGCTCGGCCTCGGACGGCTGTCTGAGGCAGCCTGGCTGCGCGGGATCTGCTCCGTGATCGTGGAATTCTTCCGCGCCATCCCGGTGCTGCTGCTCATGATCTTCGCGTACCAGCTCTTCGCCGAGTACAACATGGTCCCCTCCCGGCAGCTCGCCTTCGCCGCGGTCGTCTTCGCCCTGACCATGTACAACGGTTCCGTCGTCGCGGAGATCCTGCGCTCGGGCATCAGATCCCTTCCCAAGGGACAGACCGAGGCCGCCCGTGCACTCGGCATGTCGCACCAGCAGACCATGCGGACTATTCTGCTGCCGCAGGCGATCGCCGCCATGCTGCCGGCGCTCATCGCCCAGATGGTCATCGCCCTGAAGGACTCCGCGCTGGGCTACCAGATCGGTTATGTGGAGGTCGTCCGCTCCGGTATCCAGTCCGCCTCCTTCAACCAGAACTTCCTGGCCTCGCTGACGATCGTCGCGATCATCATGAT
The DNA here is from genome assembly GCA_964596895.1 of uncultured Myxococcaceae bacterium. Classification (GTDB taxonomy): domain Bacteria; phylum Myxococcota; class Myxococcia; order Myxococcales; family Myxococcaceae; genus JAFAFL01. The sequence goes on along the minus strand of CAZQVZ010000606.1, from coordinate 1,171 downwards.
CCTGATCAACTGGGCCCTGACCTCTCTGGCGCAGCGTGTCGAGCGGCAGCTGCGGGCCGGCCGGGCGCGCCGCAACATCCTGGCCAAGGTCCCGGAGATGCCAGACCAGGGCATCGACACCAAGGACAACGTCAACGTCGACTGGCAGGCCCCCGGTTACGTGGAGATCCAGAACCCGGACCGCTGAGCCCTCCCTGTAACGCTCAAAGACCGCCACCATCCGGCTTCGGGTGGTGGCGGTCTATTGTTCTCCGGCGGTCTCAGCTGAGCTCGGCGACGCGTTCCTCCAGTGCGGCCCGTGCGATGCGCAGGCTCATGCCCGGCGGGAAACCACGGCGGGCGAGTACCCCCACGATGCGCCGCAGTGCCTTGTCGGTCTCCGCCCGATCGGCCGGGGCCTCACGGATGCTGCGGGCCTTCTTCTCTGCCAGGGCCTGGGCGGTGGCCTCCTCGTCGGCGGCGTCAATCTGGTCGAGGGCCTGGGCCCGCGTGGCGGAATCGACACCCTTCTGCCGCAGCTCCTGCTCCAGTGCGCGGGCGGACTTGCCCCGGCGGGCATGGCGCTGCCGGACCCATTCCCGGGCGAAGGCGGCATCGTCGATGAGGTTGACCGCTGCCAGGTCATCGAGCACGCCGTCGATGACCTCGGGTTCGAATTCGGCCTCGATGAGTCGGCCCCGCAGCTCCTGACGGGACCGTGCCCGGACGTCGAGCAACCCCAGGGCCCGGCGGCGCACTGCGGCCTTGGCTTCCTCCGCCTCGTGGTCGAACTGACCCGGGGTAAATTCCGCCATCGCCTCCTTGAGCTGGGCGATCTTCTGCTCCCGGTTGCTCATGAGACCTCCTGTTTCTTATTTTGCGGTGGCCGCTGCCTCGGCCTCATCGTCGAAGTCAACGTTGGGCACCATGTCGACCGGATCATCACTGAGGGTGTCGTCGGCGGCGGCCGCCTCAGGGCCGATACCCAGCTTGAGGAAGATCTTGCGCTCGATCTCATCGGCCAGCTCCGGGGTCTCCTTGAGCAGCAGACGGGCTTTCTCCTTGCCCTGACCGAGCTGGTCGCCTTCGTAGGTGAACCAGGAGCCGGACTTCTTCACAATGCCGTTCTCCACCCCGAGGTCAATGATGGAGGATTCCCGGGAGATGCCCTCGCCGTAGATGATGTCGAACT
>CAZQVZ010000605.1:0-2671 GCA_964596895.1 uncultured Myxococcaceae bacterium | reverse complement strand
GCAGCCCCTGGTACTGGCCGAAGGTGTGGTCGTACAACCCGGAGATCGCCAACCCGCATTGGATCTACCCGGGCAACCGCGTCCGCTTCTTCCCCACCGGGGAAGAGGTCCCCAGCCGGGTCGAAGTGGGCGAGGCGCCCACGGGCGCGCCCGCTGCGGAGGAGGAGATCAGCTCCGCGTTCGACGACGAGGTGGGCACCGTCCAGGCCACCGGCCGCATCGGCTACAAGCCGCCGGCCACTTCCCAGCACCGGTTGGAGGGGTTCGTGACCCAGCGGGAATTGGAGGAGGCGGGCTCCATCGCCGGGTCCTTCGCCGAGACCGAGATGCTGAGCTACCCGGACACCGTCTACATCCGCTTCAAGCAGCAGGGCCAGGCGCAGGTGGGCGGTCGCTACGTGCTCTTCAAGACCGTGCAGAAGGTCCGCCACCCGAAGTCCGGCAAGGACGTGGGCTTCCTCACGCACTTCCTCGGGACGGTGGAGGTGGTGTCGGTGGACCGGCAGCTGGTCACCGCGCAGATCGTCGGCACCTGGGATGAGATCCGCCGCGGGGACCTGGTGGGGCCGCTCAACGAGGAGCTCGCCACGCAGGTTGCCGTGCGCCCCAACGAGCGCGAGGTCGAGGCCACGCTGGTGGAGACGATGATCCCGTACCTGACCCTCGCCGGCGAGCACCAGACGGTGATCGTGGACCGCGGCAGCTCCCACGGCGTCCAGCCGGGCAACACCTTCGAAGTCGTCCGGCGCCAGGACCTGGGCGGCAATCTCATGAGGCCCGAGGAGTCCGACGCACAGTGGCCCGAGGAGGTCGTGGGCGCCTGCGTGGTGCTGGACGTGAAGGACCAGGCGTCGACCTGCCTGCTCGTCCGGTCCATCCGGGAGCTGGTGAAGGGCGACAAGATGGTCATGCGCGTGAACGGGCAGACCACCGCGTCCCGCTAGAAACGGCCTGTAACCGGCTGAAATTACAGGCTGGCTTCAAGCGGGCACTTGACCCCGGCGGATCCTGCCGGTTATCAACCCGCCCCCTTCCGGTGTCGGAGCTCACCTTTATATAGGTGGCGGCGAGGGAGGGCGTGGGCGGCATGGCAAACGACTGGCACATCTCAGACCCGGTAGAGCGGGACGTGGCGCTCGGCCTTTGGACGGTCGAAGGGCTCGGCCCCGTGACGTTGACCCTCATCCGGGAGCGCATCGGCGGCGGCAGCCTGGCGGGGCTGTTGAAGGTGCTCCCGGCCGAATGGGCGGACGCGTCGGGCCTCAAGGGCTGGCCGCTCAAGCAGCTTCTGACCATGGACCCGCCCGGCGAAGTGGCCGAACGGGTGAGGGAGGTCGTGGCGGAGGAGGGCATTTGCCTGTCCTGGCGCGGCGACGAGGACTACCCGGAGCTCCTGCTGCAGATCCCTGATCCACCGCCGGTGCTCTTCCGGCTGGGGAAGGTGGGCGTGCGCCGCCGCCGCGTCGCCATGGTGGGCAGCCGGGCGCCGGAGGGTGGGTTCCTCACCTGGGCCGGGCGGCTCGCCCGCGACGTGGCGGCCTCCGGGGTGGGCATCGTCTCGGGCGGCGCCATTGGGGTGGACCGGGCGTGTCACTACGGCGCATTGGCGGCCGGCGGAGAGACCTGGGCGTTCCTGGGCTCCGGGCTGGATCAGGTGGACCCCGCGCAGCTGCGCGTGTCCAACGACATCCTGCGGGGCGGCGGGTGCATTTTTTCGGAGCTGCCGCCGCGCAAGCGCGCAAGCAAGGACACGTTCCCTCGGCGAAACCGGCTCATCTCGGGTGCGTCCGACGCGGTGGTGATCCTCCGGGGGACGGAGAAGTCCGGCACCCGCCACACGGCCGAAAAGGCAGAGCTGCAGGGCCGCCCGGTGTACGCGGTGCCCGGGGACCCGTGGAACGAAATGGCGCAGCTGCCCCTCCGCCTGCTCCGCGAAGGCAAGGCGAAGGTGTGCGCCCGCGCGGAGGATCTGTTCGAGGCGGTGGGGTGGAAGCCGGACCGGGTGTCCCTGCAGCTGCCGCCTGGCAGGTCGCTGGCGGAGCTGGGGCTCTCGGAGGAAGCACACACGGTGCTCGGCGCGTTGTCGCCGGGTCGCCCGAGGGTGTTGGAGGCGGTCGCCGAGGCGAGCGGCATGGAGGTCGTACCGGCCCTGTGCGCGCTCGGTGAGCTGGAGTCAGTGGGGCTGCTCGTGCAGCACCCCGGTCGAATGTACGAGAGGGTCTAGAGAAAACCATGGCAGCAAAGAAGAAGACGACCGCGAAGAAGACCGTGGCGAAGAAGACGGTGGCGAAGAAGAAGACGGCCACGAAGAAGGCCGCGTCCGCCAGGCGCGCGAGCAAGGCCGACGGGGCGGAGGTCGAAGCCGGAGACGGTGAGGAGACCGCGGCGCCCGTCCGCAAGGGCAGGCCCTACGCGCTGGTGGTGGTGGAGTCTCCCGCCAAGGCCAAGACCATCAAGAAGTACCTGGGCTCAGGCTACGTGGTGAAGGCGTCCGTGGGCCACGTGAAGGACCTGCCCAAGAGCAAGATGGGCGTGGACCTCGAAGGTGACTTCACGCCCCAGTACGAGGTGGTGAAGGGCAAGGAGAAGGTCCTCTCCGAGATCAAGAAGCAGGCGTCAGGCGCAGACCAGGTCTTCCTCGCCACCGACCCCGACCGCGAGGGGGGGGCCA
>CAZQVZ010000604.1:0-2672 GCA_964596895.1 uncultured Myxococcaceae bacterium | reverse complement strand
GTGTCCGGAGAGCAGGCCGAAAGGACGACCGCGGCGAGGAAGGCCGCCAGAGGCATGAAGACGGAACGGTTCATGGCCGGCGGCTTATAGCCGAGCGCGTGCTTGAAGGGGTGCCCCTTCGCTGATAAGAGGCGCGCCTCCTACGCCGGGCCCGGAGAAGTTCAGCTTTTTCCGGTAGTTGTCCGGCACGCGTTTCGAGGCCCACGTGCATCAGTCCTTCCCGTTCCTCCTCGCCCAGGCCGCCGGTGGTGGCGGTGGTGGCGGCATGATGACCATCGGCTACGTGGTCGTGCTGCTGGCCATCATGTACTTCCTGCTGATCCGCCCGCAGCAGAAGCAGGCCAAAGAGCACAAGGAGCTCGTCGGCTCCCTGAAGAAGGGCGACGAGGTGGTGACCCAGTCTGGGATCATCGGCCGCATCCACACGGTGGCGGACCGGGAGATCGTCCTGGAGGTGGCCTCCGGGGTGCGCGTGCGTTTCCTGAAGACGGCGGTGCAGGGGAAGGTCCCCGTGGCCGTGGCGGCCGAGCCCGCCGCCGAAGAGAAGAAGGAGGGGAAGTAGATGGAGCGCGGGCTTCTGTGGAAGGGGTTGCTCATTGGCGCCCTGGCGCTGGGCTGTCTGTGGCTGCTGCTGCCCACCATCTATTCGCTCGCGGTGCTCCCTCAGGAGCAGCGCAACAACCAGGCAGCGCTGGAGGAGGCCCTGCCGGGCTTCGCGCCGCCGGCCCGGTACAAGCTGAGCCTCGGGCTGGACTTGCAGGGCGGGGTTCACCTGGTGATGCGGGTGGACACCCGGACCGCGCTGCAGAAGCGGGTGGAGCGCCGCGCGGGGCAGCTCGAGAACCGGCTCACCGAGGTGAAGCTGGACAGCGACGTGGTGCCGCGGCCGGAGAACCTCCAGCTGGTGGTCCGGCCGAAGGACCCGTCGGTGATGGCCGCCATCGAGAAGGAGATCGCCAACTTCTACGGTGACCTCGACCTCACGTCGCGCGGCGACGGCGAGGTGGTGTTTACCCTCATCGACGCGCGGGTCACGCAGTTCCAGGAGGAGGCGCTCGACCAGGCGATGCTGATCATCCGCCGCCGCATCGACCGGTGGGGCGTGGCGGAGGCGGAGATCCGCAAGCGCGGTTCGGAGGCCATCGAGATCTCGCTGCCGGGCGCGGAGGACCCGGAGCAGGCCAAGCAGCTCATTGGCCGCACCGCGCAGCTCGAGTTCAAGCTGGTGGCGCAAGAGCAGCCGTCCTTCTTCGTGCAGCTCGCCCGGCGCAAGCCGATGCCGGCGGGGATCACGCTCTCGGGGGACCAGCTGGAGTCGCAGGACCGCGAAGCCCTGTTGACCTACGCGGAGGAGGAGGCGCCGGAGGGCAAGCAGGTGCTGCTGGAGTGCCTGCCGGACCAGACGCGGCCGGGCGAGTGCCGCGCGTACACCACCTGGATCCTGGAGCGGACGGCGCTGGTCACCGGCGAGAGCCTGACCTCGGCGGACTACTTCCCCGGCGAGTTCAACGAGCCGGAGGTGAACATCACCTTCGACGAGCAGGGCGCGCGGGACTTCGAGCAGCTCACCGACCAGAACCGCGGGCGGCTGATGGCCATCGTCCTCGATGACACGGTGCACTCGGCGCCGCGAATCAACGAGAAGATCCCGGGCGGGCGGGCGCGGATCACCATTGGCCGCATCGGCGAAGAAGGGGTGCGCGAGGCGCAGAACCTGGCGCTGGTGCTCAAGGCGGGCGCGCTCCCGGCGCCGGTGTCCATTGGGGAGGTGCGGCAGGTGGGCGCCACGCTGGGGCCGGAGCTCATCCGCAAGGGCAGCACCGCCGCGCTGGTGGGGCTCATCCTGGTGGTGATCTTCATGGTGGTCTACTACCGGCTGGCGGGGCTCATCTCGGACGTGGCGCTGGTGCTCAACGCGCTGATCCTGCTCGCGTGCCTGGCGCTGTTCAACGCCACTTTGACCCTGCCGGGCATCGCCGGGTTCGTGCTCACGCTGGGTATGGCGGTGGACGCCAACGTGCTCATCAATGAGCGCATCCGCGAGGAGTTGCGCGCGGGCAAGACGCTGCGGGCGGCGGTGGACCAGGGCTATGACCGCGCGTTCTGGACCATCTTCGACGCGAACCTGACCTCGCTCATCGCCGCGGTGGTGCTGTTCTTCACCGGCACCGGCCCCATCCGGGGCTTCGCCACCACCCTCACCATCGGCCTCATCGCGTCCATGTTCACGTCCATCGTGGTGACGCGCGTGATCACCACGTATCTGGTGCACGGCAAGAACATCAAGACGATCAGCGTCTAGGACGTCGGAAAGAACTTCGTATGGCACTCGGGAACAGACCCACGCACATCGACTTCATGGGGAAGCGGCGCATCGCCGTCCTCATCTCCACAGCGCTCAACGTGCTGGTGATCGTCCTGCTGGCGATCGTCGGCCTCAACCTCGGCGTGGACTTCGCCGGCGGCACCGTGGTGGAGGTCCGCTTCAACCACGACGTGTCCCCTGCCGAAGTCCGGCAGCGGGCCGAACGCGCGGGCCTGGGCGCGGTGCAGGTCCAGCAGATCGGCTCGGCGGACGAGAACTCCTACGTCCTGCGGATGGGCGGGGTCACCCAGCTCACCGAAGAGAAGGACGCGGCGGTCCGGAGCGCGCTGGAGGGGGTGGGGAAGGT
>CAZQVZ010000603.1:0-2680 GCA_964596895.1 uncultured Myxococcaceae bacterium | reverse complement strand
CTCCTGCTGCGCGCAGAAGGCGGCGGCGCCGGCGGCGGCCGAGACGTCCAGCGGCATGTTGTGCGACCGGGCCTGCTCGATGTCGCGCCAGTGCAGCAGGAAGTCCTTGTAGATGATGGGGATGGTCTTGAACCGGCGGATGTCGGTGAAGACCGGCGCCGTCTCCTGCTCACCGACGATGTCCACCGCGCCGGGCGAGACGCCGCTGAACTCGTCGTGCGCCACCGTCTGCACGCCGGCGCCCAGAGGGCCGTAGAGGTCCAGGAAGCGGCGGCCCACGAGGCTGCGCCGGGCGACCTGGATGACGGTCTCGTTCATGCGGGCCCACTCTTCTTCACGGAGCGGGTTCTCGGCGTGTCCCAGGAAGTCTCCCATGCGATCCTCTCGGCGGTGCTGCGTGTGGTTGGAAAGTCGGTCAGTGCTAGCGGCGGGTCTTCAGGGGGCCCACGGTGAAGACCCCGGTGTATTCGGTCTGCGGCGCGGGGAGCGCGTACATGGTGCGGTGCGCGTTCTGCGGCAACCGGTAGTCCTCAGGAATGTACGGCCGGCGCAGGTCCGCCTTCTGGACCCCCTCGGAGGACGGCGCGCCAGCCGCAGGCTGCGCAGGCGCGTCCGGCGCGGAGGAGACCTCTCCCTTGAAGTGCGCGGTGGAGAAGTTCCGCTGGAAGTCCGCGTCCTGGCCCTTGTCGAGCTGGCGAAGCAGCCAGGTGGCCTCCGCGACGTGCTCCTTCTCCTCCTTCGCGAGGTGCTCGAAGAAGGCGCGGACATCCGGCGCATCCGCCGCGCGCGCCAGCGCTTCGTACACGCTGATGGTCTCCAGTTCGCGAATCAGCACGTGCCGGACGCGCGCTTCGTCGGTGTCCAGCGTGCCCGAAGGTCCGTCGTTCATTCGCGGGGGAAGATGCGGAACCGCTTGCGTAGGGTCAAGGAAGATCACGGCGCGCATGTCCGCTTCGCGAGTGATTGAGAAGCGTTTTCAAAGTCAGCGACGCGCACGGGGATGGACTACGGTGCGCCGGGCGTGACGGGAGAGGGACGCACTTCGAGCAGAGGCGCCTTGCTGGTGGCGGCAGGCATCCTCGCCTCGCGGCTGTTCGGGCTCGTTCGCGAGCGCGTGTTCGCGCACTACTTCGGCAACTCGGTGGCGGCGGGCGCGTTCAAGGCGGCGCTGCGCATCCCGAACTTCCTGCAGAACCTCTTCGGAGAAGGCGTCCTCTCCGCGAGCTTCATCCCCGTCTACGCGCAACTGCTCGGTCAGAACCGGCAGGAGGACGCGCGGCGGGTGGCGGGCGCGGTGTTCGGCATCCTCGCGCTGTTCACCTCGGTGCTGGTGGCGCTGGGCGTGTGGCTGACGCCGGTCTTCATCGATCTCGTCGCGCCGGGGTTCGAGGGCGAGGCGCGGACGCTCACCCTCCAGCTGGTGCGGATCCTCTTCCCGATGACGGGGATCCTCGTCCTCTCCGCGTGGTGTCTGGGCATCCTCAACAGCCACCGGCGCTTCTTCCTCTCCTACGCGGCGCCGGTGATCTGGAACGGCGCGATGATCGCCGCGATGGTCCTCTTCGCCGGGGAGGGGCTGGAGGACCTCGCGGTGTGGCTGGCGTGGGGCGCGGTGGGCGGCGGGGTGCTGCAGTTCGGCGTGCAGTTGCCGTCGGTCTTGAGGCTTCTGGGCGGCTTCCGGCCATCCTTGTCCCTGGCCGCGGAGGGCACCCGCCAGGTCTTGCGCAGCTTTGGCCCGGTGGTGGGCGGCCGCGGCGTGGTGCAGGTGAGCGCGTATGTGGACACCGCCATCGCCTCGCTCATCTCGCCGGCGGCGCTGGCGGCCCTGGCGTACGCGCAGACGCTCTACCTCATCCCGGTGAGCCTCTTCGGCATGAGCATCAGCGCCGCGGAGCTGCCGGAGTTGGCGCGCGCGACCGGGGGCGGCGCAGAGGCCTCCGCGGTCATCCGCGAGCGGCTGGAAAAGGGGCTGGGGCGCATCTGCTTCTTCGTGGTGCCGTCTGCGGCGGCGTTCCTGCTGCTGGGGGACATCGTCGCCGCCACGCTGTTGCAGACCGGCCGCTTCACCGCGGGGGATTCGCGCTACCTCTGGTACCTGCTCGCGGGCGCGGCGGTGGGGCTTCTGGCCTCCACGCAGGCGCGGCTGTTGGCCTCCACCTTCTATGCGCTCAAGGACACGAAGACGCCTCTGAAGATGGCGGTGGTCCGCGTGTCCCTGGGCGCAGGCCTGGCGTACGTGGGCGCGCTGCACGTGCCGCGGTGGCTGGGGCTGCCTCCGCAGCTGGGGGCGGTGGCGTTGACGCTGGGCTCGGGCATCGCCGCGTGGCTGGAGTACGCGCTGTTGCGGCGGGCGTTGGGCAGCAAGGTGGGCGCGGTGCCCCCCGTGGGCGCGAAGCTCCTGAAGCTGTGGCTGTCGGCGCTCATCGCCGGGGGCGCAGGGCTCGGCATCAAGGTGGCGTTGACGTCTGCCCGGGGCGCCGCGCCGGCCGCGCTGGAGGCGTTTGGGGGGGTCGTGCTGCCGGCGCCCGCGCTGCATCCCATTCTCACGGGCGCGGTCGTGCTCATCCCGTTCGGGGTCCTCTACTTCGCGTTGACCTACGGATTCGGCGTGCCGGAGTCCCGCGCGGCGGTGAACCGGGTGCTTCGGGTCTTGAGGCTCCGCCGCTGATGGTGCGAGGAA
>CAZQVZ010000602.1:0-2685 GCA_964596895.1 uncultured Myxococcaceae bacterium | reverse complement strand
ATCCTCTCTACGTCCCGCGGCATCATGTCGGACGGAGAGGCCCGTAAGCAGAAGGTGGGCGGCGAGCTCATCTGCACCGTGTACTGAGAGACCTGCCATGAGCCGCATTGGAAAACTGCCGATCAAGCTGGCCGACAAGGTCAAAGTGACCGTGGCCGAGGGCAAGGTGAACTTCGAGGGTCCCAAGGGGAAGCTCGTGGTGCCCATCCCCCTGAACCGGGTCAAGGTCGAGGTGAAGGACGGGGAGGTGCTCGTCATCCGCCCGGACGACTCGCGCGAGGCGCGGGCCTTCCACGGGCTGACGCGGGCCCTGCTCGCCAACGCCCACAAGGGCGTGTCCACCGGGTTCGAGCGCAAGCTGGACATCCGGGGCGTCGGCTTCCGGGCCGAGGTCAAGGGCAAGCAGATCCACTTCGCCCTGGGCTATTCGCACCCGGTGGTGTTCGACCTGCCGGAGGGCGTGACCGCGGAGACGGACAAGGCCGCGCGCACCGACGAAGGCCTGCCCACCGTGGGGCTGACCCTGCGGGCCATGGACAAGGACCTGCTCGGCCAGACGGCGGTGCGGATCCGGGAGCTGAGGCCGCCTGAGCCGTACAAGGGCAAGGGCATCAAGTATTCGGACGAGCGCGTCCGTCGCAAGGAAGGCAAGACCGGCACCGCGTAAGCGGCCGGCACCACACCCTCATCCGGGGGTGGAAATCCGAATCACCCCCGGAAGGAACGGAGACGAACCATGGCGAACGACGTATCCAGGCTCAAGCGGAAGGCGCGCATCCGGAAGAAGCTGTCCGGCACCACCGTCCGTCCCCGGCTCACCGTGTACAAGAGCCTCAAGCACATCTACGCGCAGGTGGTGGACGACTCGTCCGGCCGCACGGTGGCGTACGCTTCCTCCCTCTCCAAGGAGTTCAAGGAGGGCGCGGAGGAGGGCGACAAGAAGACGGACGCCCGGCGGGTGGGGCAGCTCATCGCCCAGAAGTGCAAGGCGGCCAACGTCGAGGCGGTGGTCTTCGACCGCAACGGCTTCCCCTACCATGGCCGGATCGCAGCGGTGGCAGACGCCGCCCGCGAGGCCGGGCTGAAGCTCTAGTCAAGGAATCAAGATGGCGACGAAGACTCCGATCAATCCGAACGACCTCGACCTCTCCGACCGCGTGGTGAGCATCAACCGCGTGGCGAAGGTGGTGAAGGGCGGCCGGCGCTTCTCGTTTGCGGCGCTGGTGGTGGTGGGTGACGGCGCGGGCCACGTGGGCGTGGGCCTGGGCAAGGCCAACGAGGTCCCCGAGGCCATCCGCAAGGGCGGCGAGAACGCGAAGAAGAACCTCTTCCGCGTCCCGCTGCACGGCGCCACCATCCCGCATGAGGTGCTCGGTCACTTCGGCGCGGGCTGGGTGATGCTGAAGCCGGCGGCCCCCGGTACCGGCGTCATCGCCGGCGCCAAGGTGCGTGCGGTGCTGGAGGCCGCGGGCATCCGCAACATCCTCACCAAGAGCCAGGGTTCGCGGAACGCGCACAACGTGCTCAAGGCGACCGTGCAGGGGCTGAAGTCGCTCCGCTCGGGCGAGGACATCTCCCGGCTGCGCGGCAAGGACGTGTCGCCGGCCCAGAAGGTGAACTGAACCATGGCGCTGAAGATCAAGTTGGTGCGCAGCATTGCCGGCGCGTCCGAAGAGCAGTTGGCCACCATCCACGGGCTCGGCCTGCGGAAGTTCGGGCAGGAGCGGCTCCTCCAGGACTCGCCCGACATGCGCGGGATGGTGTTCAAGGTGAAGCACCTCGTTTCGTCTGAGACGGTGCCGGGCGAGGCGCCGAAGCGCCAGCGCCAGAAGCCCCGCAAGGACCGCGTCCGCCGCGCCGCTCGCGCGAAGGAGCAGTCAGCGCAGTAGTCGTTGCGGTGAATGAGAAGTCTGCGGCGCGTCCCCACCGCCCGGCCCCATGCGAGCCGGTCATCCACGGGCGCGAGGACAGCGAAGAGGACCTTCGCAGCGCCGCTCCCTGCCGCCCGGCTCGTCCGGGCGGTCGGCTTTTACGCAGGATGGCCGGCGTCAGTGGAGATTCGTCATGGCACAGTTGCACTCGCTCAAGGCCCCCAGGGACAGCCGCCACCGCAAGAAGCGGGTGGGGCGCGGCCAGGGCTCCGGGCTCGGCAAGACGGCAGGTCGCGGCGGCAAGGGCCAGAAGGCCCGGACCGGCAACATGCGGTTCGAGGGCTTCGAAGGTGGTCAGAGCCCCCTGCAGCGCCGGCTGCCGAAGTACGGGTTCAACAGCATCAACCGCACCCAGTACGCGGTGGTGAACCTCTCGGACCTCGAGCGGTTCGACGCCGGGGCCACGGTGGGGCCACAGGAGTTGCGGGCGGCGGGCCTGGTGAAGGGCCGCGTGGACGGCGTGAAGGTGCTCGCCTCCGGCGCGCTGTCGAAGAAGCTGACGGTGCGCGCGCACAAGTTCTCGCAGGCGGCGAAGGAAGCCATCGGCGGGGCGGGCGGGGCGGTGGAGGAGCTGCCGCTGGTCGAGCACAAGCCGGAGTCGGCCTCCAAAGCGCACGCGGGCAAGGGCGTGAAGAAGCCCCGCCAGCAGCCGCAGGCCTGAGACCTCCGGAGGTCAAAGACGCCATGAGCGAAGGGCGCAAGCCTTTGATTGGCCAGCCCCACCCGCTCATGTAGTCTCCGCGCCCCCTCCGGA
>CAZQVZ010000601.1:0-2700 GCA_964596895.1 uncultured Myxococcaceae bacterium | reverse complement strand
CCCACGCAGAGGTAGACCGCGCCCAGGACGGCCTCGAAGGCGTCCGCGAGGACCGAGCTCTTCTCCCGCCCGCCGGTGAGCGTCTCGCCCTTGCCGAGCAGGAGCAACTCCCCCAGCCGCAGCTGCCGGGCCACCGTGGCCAGGGCCTCTTCGTTCACCGCGAGGGCGCGGAGCTTGGAGAGCTCTCCCTCCTGGGCCAAAGGATAGCGCTCCATCAGGCGGCGGCTGATGGCCAGATCCACCACCGCGTCGCCCAGGAACTCCAGCCGCTCGTTGTCCTGGGTGTCCTTGTTCTCGTTGGCGAAGCTCTTGTGGGTGAGCGCGGAGAGCGCCAGCGCGCGGGCGGGCTCGCCCAAGAAGGTCACCTCGAGCCGGGCCTCCAGCGCTGCCACCCGCTCGTCTGGCCCGAGCTTCTCCACGCGCTAGGCCTCCAGTTGGCTCGCCAGCTCCGCCGCCAGCGCGTACGGGTCCGCCTTCCGGTCCGCGATGAGCGCGGAGACCTCCTCCAGTCTCCCCTTCTCCCGGCCCAGGCGCCCCAGCGCGTTGCGCAAGAGCCGCTCGCGCAGGAGCGCCACGAACTGCATCTGCGCCCGCGCCCGCTCCTTGTCCCCGCGCTGGCCGGTGGCTTCGAGGTGGGCGTGGTGGGTGGCCACCGCCTTCGCCAATTCGTCCACGCCCTGGTCCTTCGAGGCGACCACCTTGAGGATGGGCGGCTCCCATTCGGCCGCGCGCGCGTCGTCGGTCTTTCCGGGGCCGCCTTCGGGCGGGAGCATCCGGTGGGCGCGGTCGTGGTTCCCGCCGTGGGGGACGGCGCGCACCGCGTGGCGGAGCTCCAGCATGGACCGGAGCTCGCGCACCATGCGGTCTGCGCCGTCGAGGTCCGCCTTGTTCACCGCGAAGATGTCCGCGACCTCGAGGATGCCGGCCTTGATGGCCTGGATGTCGTCGCCCATCCCCGGCACCGCGACCACGATGGTGGTGTGCGCCATCTGGGCGATGTCTATTTCGTCCTGCCCCACGCCCACGGTCTCCACGAGGATGATGTCCATCCCCATGGCGTCCATCACCCGGATGCAGTCCCCCGTGGCGCGGGAGAGGCCGCCCAGGTTTCCGCGGGTGGCCAGGGAGCGGATGAACACCCCGGGGTCGGTGGCGTGCACCTGCATCCTGATCCGGTCTCCGAGGATGGCCCCGCCGGTGAACGGGCTGGTGGGATCCACCGCGAGCACGCCCACCGTCTTGCCGGCGCTGCGGTACTGGGCGATCAGCCGGTCGGTCAGCGTGGACTTGCCCGCGCCCGGCGAGCCGGTGATCCCCACCACCCACGCCCGCCCGGTCTTCGGGAACAGCGCCTGCAACTCCACCGTGGCCGCCGGATCTCCGTCGTCCACCATGCGCATCAGCCGGGAGGCGGCGCGGATGTCGCCGTCCAGGACCCGCTTCCACAGAACCTTCGTCACCATCCCTCTCCTACGGGCGCGTGCGGGTAGTGCACGTCCTCGGGTGTTACCCCCAGCTGTTCGGCCACCAGGGCGGTCAGCCCGAAGTGGGCGACGTCGAAGTGACCTGACCAGACGCGGCCCCCGGCACCTGCCAGAAGCCCACGGAACTCCGTCCCCTGCACCCGCGCCGCTGCGAAGCGGTAGGTGTGCCCTGCGACTTGAAGCTCGACCACCAGCTCCAGGGGGCCCTGCGGCGGCAGCAGCCCGCCCGGCCCGAAGGCGGCATAGAGCATGGGCACGCTGACCGCGCCAGCAGGCAGCGGCACGGTGGGGACGGAGGGCTCGGGTTGTTCGGAGGGGGGAGAGGACTCGGGCGCGGAGGCCCAGGACCCTTCGGCCCAGGCCTCCGGTGGGGAGTCCCGCGTCGCGGCGTCATCGGCTCGGGCTTGCGCCGGGGCGGGCCCCTCTCCGTAGTCCGCGGTCTCCCCGGGGGTCGGTGAAGTGCCGTGGGCGTCGAGCCCTGCGCGCTCACAGAGGTAGTGGAAGAGCGCATGGGCAGAGGCGAAGTCGGCCGGGTCGAAGCCCACGTTCACCGGCACCGGCAGCTCGACGCCGTCCTGCGCCGCGCGCGAGAGCACGAGGTTCCCGCGCCGGTCCGCCGCCACCTCGAGCTGCACCTGCCCGTTGTCGAGCACCGCCGTCATCCGCAGGCTCTGCGGATCCACCTGCGGGTCCAGCCCCAGCCCCCGGAGCTCTGCGCTGCGGCGCTCGAGCTCGGTGAGCATCCGCTTGAAGTCCGCGACCATCCAGTTGCGGAGCTGACCGGCGGTGTCGAACTCGTTGAGGGAGACCGGTGGCAGGCCCACCATCTCCGGCGGCTCCAGGGCCACCAGGCGGTCTCCGACGAGCATGAAGGTGGCCTGCTCCAGGCGGGTGCCCGCGAGCGGGTTGTGCAGCTCCGCGTCTTCGAACGGGAGATCCACCTCTACGCCCTCCGCAGAGCGCCGGACGAACAGCCCAAGCTGGTACAGGCGCTCCGCGGTCATGGGTGTTCCCCGTTCAGCCCTTGAAGATCTCCCGGGCGATGATGGACCGCTGGATCTCGCTGGTCCCTTCGCCAATCTCGCAGAGCTTGGCGTCCCGGAGGTAGCGCTCCACCGGGAACTCGCTGGTGTAGCCGTAGCCGCCGTGGATCTGCACCGCCTTGTTGCAGCCGCGCATGGCCGCCTCCGACGCGAAGAGCTTCGCCATGGAGGCC
>CAZQVZ010000600.1:0-2720 GCA_964596895.1 uncultured Myxococcaceae bacterium | reverse complement strand
TCAGCGACGGGGAGTTCCTGGGCCGCGGGGACCTCGTCCTGCGCAGCGACAAGGAGGCGTAGGCGCTGTTCTAGCCCCGGAGCTTCTCCTGGAGGCCTTCGCGGGTGAGGGCGCCCTTCTCCAGGAGCAGCTCCATCACCGCGCGGATGATCTTCCCGCTCTTCTCCTGGTTCAGCTGCACGGTGTGAAGCCGCTGCAGCTGCTCCTCGGAGAAGGCGACGGGGCCCCCGGCGCCGCCCATGATGTCGTCCAGGAGGTCCGAGGCGGACATCCCGCCCCCGCCTCCTCCGCCTCCCAGTTGGGCCACCCCGGGGCCGGAGGACGCCACCGGCGGCGCGCTGCGGTCCTCTGCTGGGCCGCGCTCTGTCTGCGCCAGCCGCGGATCGATGGCCGAAAGCGGCTTCATCACCGTCTTGCCGGACATGTCGATGAGCTTGAACTCCTCCTCCTCGCTCTCGTTCGGGGCTTCGCCGGGGGCGTGGGCAGCCGGCATCGAGCGGGTGGTGGTGCGGCGCTGCCCGGAAGCGGCGACGCCGCGGTAGTGCCGGGCGATGGCGGCGCGGATCTCTCCTTCGCCGGCGATGTAGGGGGTGACGCGGGTCCGCACCCGGCGGGTGACCTCGTCCACCGTCTCGAGGTCTGAAGGGTCCGCCATGGCCAGGAGCAGGACCTTGCCCGCGTCTCGAAGGCCCATGGGGAAGACGCCGCGCTCTTCGGCGAAGGCCAGGTCCACCTTCGCGAGCGCCTGTGGATCCTTCTGGAGGTTCCCCAGCCGCGCCCGCTGCACCGAAAGCGCGCGGGCGAGGTGCTCCACCACCACCTCCTCCTCCGCCAGGCCCATCTCCACCACCACGTGCGCGAGCCTGCCGCCCCACGCGTCATGTTGGGCGAGCGCGGAGCGCAGCTGCAGCGGGTCGATGACCTTCGCCTTCACCAACAGCTCGCCCACCCGTTGCGCGCGCGACGTCGCCATGCGGCGGGAACTCTAGCAGGTCAGGCGGGCGGCCCACGTTCCCTCACCCCGTGGGTGGGAGCGGAGCAGGGGCCCCCAATTCCCTCTCCCCCGTGGGGGAGAGGGTCAGGGTGAGGGGGAGAGTCTCTACCGCCGCGCGTTGAGCGCGATGGGAACCCGGAACAGGTCCACCACCTGCTGCGCGTCCACCGGCTTCGACAGGCAGGCGATGGCGCCGGCCTTCATGGACTGGTCCACCACGTCCGGCGTGTGCCGGGCGGTCATGGTGATGAGCCGCACCGACTCGAGCTGCTTGCGCGAGCGGATCCGCCTGCAGACCTCATAGCCGTCGATGTCCGGCATGTTGAGGTCGATGAGCATCCCGTGCGGCTTCTGCTCCGCCACCGCCAGCAGGGCCTCCACGCCGGAGGTGGTCAGCACCAGCTCCACCTGGTTGGCGAAGGGCTTGAACGCCCGCTTCATGGCGTCCAGCACCGGCTTCTCGTCGTCGACGACCAGCAGGCGCACCACCTGGCTGCCGAGCTCCTCGGGGACCGGCATCTGGTGGGCGATGAGGAAGGTCCGCAGATCTCCCGAGCGCACCCGGCGATGCCCGCCCGGCGTCCGGAACGCGAGAAGGATGCCCCGGTCGATCCACTTGCTCACCGTGGAGGGGTCGACCTGAAGAAGACGGCTGATGTCATGCGTCGTGTACAGTTGGTCCATTATCTCTCGCACCTGCAGTGAAAATTCACATTCCTTCGAAGCCAGTCTCCGTCACTCTTCCGGAGCTGGCAGCTTTGCCCCCGGGTTACATAAGTTTAACGCGGTTCCCCAGCGGCTGCTTACTTTCAAACACACTTCAATGAGCTCACGGGCCGCCCCTCGTCCTCCGGGCCGCTCCGAGACGAAGTGTGCAACGGCCCGCACCTCGGGTACGGCATCCGCCGGGCAGGACGCAAGCCCAACGTGCAACAAGGGGCCCAGGTCATTCACGTCATCCCCCATGTAGGCCACGTTGTCGGGGACGACGTTCAATTCCTCCAGCAGCGCGAGCAGCCCGGCCAGCTTGTCCTTCTGGCCCTGCTTCACCGCCACCATGCCCAATTCGCGGGCGCGGACCTCGACGATGCTGCTCTTGCGCGCGGTGAGGATGGCCGAAGGCAGCCCGGTGAGCCGCGCCATCACGATGCCGTGGCCGTCCTTCACGTCGAACCGCTTGAAGGTCTCGCCGTCGGGGCCGTAGTGCAGGCCGCCGTCGGTGAGGACGCCGTCCACGTCGAAGACCAGCAGTTGGATGCGCGAGGCGCGCGCCAGAAGGTCGTCCTTCGAAAGCGCGCGTCCGCCCGCCATCAGTGGGGCTCCTGACCGAGCGCCCGCCGGATGGCGAGCACGTCCTTCAGGGTCTGCTCGAAGAGCTCGAAGGTGAGGGAACAAGGCCCGTCACACGGCGCCTGGTCCGGGTCTTCATGCACCTCGGTGAAGAGGGAGTGGATGCCGGCGGCCGCCGCGGCGCGCGCGAGCACCGGCACCAGCGCCCGGTCTCCGCCGGTGTGGTCTCCGCCCGCGGACGGGAGCTGCACCGAGTGGGTCCCGTCGAAGCAGACGGTGAGGCCCGCGTCCCGCATCAGGGCGAAGCCGCGCATGTCCACCACGAGGTTGTTGTAGCCGAAGCTGGCGCCGCGTTCGGTCACCAGCACGTTGGGGTTGCCGGCGTCGAACGCCTTGCGCGCCGACTGGACGATGTCCTTCGGCGCAACGAACTGGC
>CAZQVZ010000599.1:0-2730 GCA_964596895.1 uncultured Myxococcaceae bacterium | reverse complement strand
TCGTGTAGATGAACTCGGCCACTTCTCCCCTTGTGTGTAGTGCTTTAAAGACACTCCACAGGGTACATGACCGGCACGTATATACCCGAACGCCCGCTAGAAGGGCACATCCTGGGGTTCCGCCGCCCCCACCGGTTGTGCCACGGGGGCCTCCGGCAGGTGTGAGACGTCCGTGTAGGAGTCGCCCGGCTGCTCCTTGACCGTCAACTTCTGGTCATAGATGTCGGCCATGTCCTGCTCGGGAATCTGGATCCCCTCGATGCGGCGGTCACTGGCGTCCATTTTCCGGGAGGAGGCGATGTAGTAGGTCAGGTCCAACCCGATGCTGCTGGCCTTGAGCACGAGCTGGGTGCGGGGTTTCTCCTCCCCGTCCACCTGCCATTCGGTGGTGACCAGGTGGCCGGTCGCGATGACCGGCATCCCCTTGTCCAGCGTGATCCGGCAGTGCCGGGCGAGCGAACCCCAGGCCTCGACGGTGATATAGGCCGCGTCGCCGTCAATCCACTTGTCGTCCTTGAGCACGCGGCGGTTGACGGCCACCCGCAGGCTGACCAGGTCGGATTTGGACGGTTCGAACTGCTTGAGGACGGGTTTGCGGGTCAGGTTTCCGGTGATGGTGGTGGTTGATGTCGCCACGGTGAGTTCCCCCTGGGTGTCGTGTGAATGATGGTGACACCCCGCACCCTGCCACCGGGCTGGGGTGGTGACAACGGCGACGTCGATGAGCCTGTGGACAGACCCCCGTCATCCACAGGTACGGGTGCCCTGCGTGGGCTCAGGGCTTGCGGGGGAACTCCTCCTCGTAGTAATTCGGGCGCGTGGACCCACCCTCGGCCATGCGCGCGAGCATCTCGTTGTAGACCTCGTACTCGTCGCTCTCACCCGACTCGACCTTCTTGTCGTACTCGACCTCCGTGGCGCGGTCATCCCGGCGCCAACCCAGGAACAGCAGGAGGAACACGAGCCCCAGCGGGAAGGAACCCGAGGCCCAGCCGATGCCGCCGCCCACCTTCTGGTCTTCCAGCAGATTCAGTTCCCAGGGCAGGCCGAGGCTCAGGTAGAAATCCTCACCCATGACCGTGGTCAGCTGCATGAGGTAGATGCCGGCGAAGAGGTGGAAGGGCATGGAACCGACCAGCCACGCCAGGCGGATGGCGGTGGGCCGCTGCACCGGCAGCGGGTCCGGGCCGACCAGCTCCCAGAAGTACAGGTAACCGGAGAGCAGGAAGACCCAGTTCATCGACAGATGCCCGGCGTGCTCGGAGATCATCAGCTCATAGAAGGGGACGAAGATGTAGAGCACGTAGAAGAAGAACAGGAACTGCGCAGTGTTCACCGCCGGGTGCGTGATGATCTTCAGCAGCGGTGCCTTCGTGATCGCCACGACCCAGTCATGCGCGGAGGGCCGCCCCGGCGCGCCCGGATCATAAGCCGCCATGATCAGCGAGAGCGGCCCGCCCAGCACGAGGAAGAGTGGCACCACCATCGACAGGATCATGTGCACGATCATGTGCATGGAGTAAGTGGCGGGCATGTTCATGCCCAGGCCGGAGCTGGTGGTGACGAACAGGGAGACCGTGCCGATCAGCCACATGGCGGTGCGCAGCAACGGCCACGTCCCGCCCCTGCGGTGGAGGCGCCACACCCCGTAGAGGTAGCCGGCGGTCATGAGGATGGCGATGGTGCCGAACATGACGTCGAAACGCCACATGGTGAACACGTTGGCCAGGGTGGGCTTCTCGTAGAGGTCGTAGCCCATCTGGATGGCCATCTGCGAGAGGTTCGGGTCCCGCGGCGGGGGCGGCGGGGTGCGGCCCATGGTGATGGCCACGCCCGTCACGGCGGCCATGACGACAGCCTCGCCCACCGCGAAACGAAGGAACAGGCGCGGCCGGGTGTTGATCTGCGGGATGGTGATGCTGCGGTGGATCCAACCCAGGAAACCCAGGACCAGCAGGCCCACGGTCTTGGTCACCAGGATGTAGCCGTAGGTGGTGGTGAACCAGTCGGACCATTCCACGCGCACGGCGGCGTTGACCAGGCCGGAGATGACCATCACGAGGATGGAGAACAACGCGATCCGCGAGTACCGGCGCAACCCCAGCTCCATGTCGGGGCCCAGGCGACGGCCGTGCGCGATCAGGGCCATGAGGCCGCCGACCCAGAAGACCATGCCCACCAGGTGCCACAGGTAGGAGTTGGTGCCGTAGTCGTGCGCGCCACCCGCCGCGGCGTGGCCCTCCATGCCCAGGGGCACGATCGTCAGGACCGCGCCGACCAGCAGCAGCGGCTGGGCGATCCACTTGCGGAAGATCAACCCCGCGATGCCGACGATCGCGGCGAAAGCGGCCACCACGGCCCAGGCCTGCGCCGTGGCGACCTGGCTGATCGCCACCCCCCACATGTCCGGGGCGAGGGTGTCCTGGAAGGGGGTGCCCGACACGTCGGAGAGCACCAGCGGGATCATCAGCAGCGCGACGAGCGCGAAACTCAGCGCCGAGAACGCCCCGGTCCGCGCCGCGATGTCACCGTCGACGGTCAGGGGTGCCTCCACCAGCCGCGAGTTGTCATTGTCCGGCACCTTCGGCGAAATGTAGAAGGCCGAGAACATGAAGGAACCCACCGACAGCGCGGCGAGCATCCAACCCGCCGCCCGGAAGAAAGGCAGCCCCCATGTGGTCACCGGGCCGGGGTCCGGGATGCCCAGCGCGATGAGCGAATCCGTGAGCA
>CAZQVZ010000598.1:0-2730 GCA_964596895.1 uncultured Myxococcaceae bacterium | reverse complement strand
GGTGGTGAACAACGTGGAAACCATCGCCTCGGTGCCGCACGTGCTGGAGCGTGGCTCGGAGTGGTACGCGAAGCTGGGGCCGGAGAAGAGCGGCGGCACCCGCCTGGTGTGTCTGTCCGGCACGGTGAACCGCCCCGGGGTCTACGAGATCCCGATGACCGTCACCGTCCGGGAGCTCATCGAATCGAAGGAGTACGGACAGGGCATGCCGCCGGGCCGCAAGGTGAAGGCGGTCATCCCGGGTGGCTCGTCGGCGCCGGTGCTGTCCGCGGACGAGATCGACGTGGCGCTGGAGTTCGAGGCGCTCAAGAACGTGCAGAACATGGCGGGCTCCGGCGGCGTCATCGTCATGGACGACACCACCTGCATGGTGCGGTCGCTGTGGCGGGTGGCGCGGTTCTACGCCGAGGAGTCCTGCGGGCAGTGCACGCCGTGCCGCGAAGGGACGCCCTGGCAGACGCGCATCCTCCGGAAGATTGAGGAGGGCCGCGGCGAGCCGGGTGACGTGGAGCTGCTGCTCAACGTGGCGCAGAGCATCGCCCCCTACCCGCCCATCGGGCTCGGGAACACCATCTGCGCGCTGGGGGACGCCGCCGCCCTGCCGGTGCACTCCTTCGTCACCAAGTTCCGGGCGGACTTCGACGCGCACATCCACGAAGGCCGGTGCCCGCATGGGGACCAGCCCTGGGGCCACTTCGGGACGGGGGGCTTCGCGTGAGCTTCGAGGTCATCCTCTTCTGGGCCTTCGCCGTCGGCACCGTGGGCAGCGCCCTCCTGGTGGTCTGGGCGCGTAACCCCATCAACGCGGCCATGTCGCTGGTGGGGACCTTCTTCTTCATCGCCGGCATCTACGTCCTGCTGTACGCGCACGCCGTCGCCGCCATCCAGGTGCTGGTCTACGCGGGCGCGGTGATGGTGCTGTTCCTCTTCGTCATCATGCTCCTGAACCTCGCCGAGTCCGGGGTCCGCAGCCCCATCACCATCTCCCGGGTGCTCGGCGGGGCCGCGGCCCTGGCCCTGGGCGTGGTGATGGTGGTGGTGATGCTCCGGCTGGACGGCCGCAGCGCGGTGCTGGAGGGAGACGCGCTCGCGCGCTTCGGCACCGTGGAGCGGATGGGCGAGCTCATCTTCACCCAGTACCTCTTCCCGTTCGAAGCGGTGTCCATCCTGCTGCTGGCGGCCATCGTGGGCGCGGTGGTGGTGGCCAAGTCCCGCATCTGAACCGAGGCTGACCATGAGCGCGGTGCCCATCACCCACTACCTGGTGCTCGCCACCATCCTCTTCGTCATCGGCATGTTCGGCGTGATGGTGCGCCGCAACGCGCTGGTGGTGTTCATGTGCGTGGAGCTGATGCTCAACGCCGCCAACCTGACCTTCCTCGCCTTCGCCAGGCAGCGGGGGGATGACCTCGGGCACGTGAACGCGTTCTTCGTCATCGCGGTGGCGGCGGCGGAGGCGGCCATTGGGCTGGCCATCGTCATCGCGGTGTTCCGGAGCCGGGCCACGGTGAACCTGCAGGACATCCGGACCATGAAGCACTGACCGGGCGAAAGAACGACCTATGCAAGCCATCGTCGACTTCTTCCAGAGCGCCCCGGTCCCGCCCGAGAACATGGAGCGGGCGCTGTGGCTGATCATCGCCTTCCCGGCGCTGGGCGCGCTGGTGAACGGCGTCTTCGGCCGCTGGCTGGGCCGGGCCAACGTGAACCTCATCGCCACCGCGGCGGTGGCCGGCAGCTTCCTGCTGTCCCTCATCGCCTTCTGGGTCATCAACGACCGGAGCGTGGTGTTCGACGCTCACCCGGCGGGCGCCATCCGCCAGGCGCTGCTCGCAGACCACGGCACCTGGTTCGCGGTGGGTGACTTCGTGGTGCGCTTCGGCCTGCGGGTGGACCACCTGTCCGGGACCCTGCTCTTGATCATCACCGGGGTGGGCACCCTCATCCACCTGTACTCCACCGAGTACATGAGCCACGACGACGGGTACTGGCGCTACTTCGCCTACCTGAACCTCTTCGTGGCGATGATGCTGGTGCTGGTGATGGGCGACAACCTCCTGCTCCTGTTCGTGGGCTGGGAGGGCGTGGGCCTGTGCTCGTACCTGCTCATCGGCTTCTGGTACTCGGACCCGGCCAAGGCCTGGGCGGGGCGGAAGGCGTTCGTCACCAACCGCATCGGTGACTTCGGGTTTCTGCTCGGCACGTTCCTGCTGGTGCTCCTGGTGGGCGCCTTCGGCCGCGAAGCGGACCGCGGCGGCAACTTCGGCAACCCGATGACCGCCGCCTCCTTCGAGCGCGGGGTGTCGGAGCGGGGCCCGCTGGACTTCCAGAACCTGGAGCTCTTCGCGGACAGCGTGCACTTCTCCCCGGAGACCTCGCGGGGCCGCCCCGGGGTGAGCCTGGACTCGGAGATTGGCTCCGGACCCCTCCAGGGCTTCGCCTACGGAGACGTGCTCTTCGCCATCCTGCTGCTGTTCCTGCTCGGCGCCGCCGGCAAGAGCGCCCAGTTGCCCCTGTACGTGTGGCTGCCGGACGCCATGGCCGGCCCCACCCCGGTCTCCGCGCTCATCCACGCGGCCACCATGGTGACCGCCGGCGTCTACCTCTTCGTCCGGGTGAGCTACCTGCTGGTGCTCTCGCCCGCCGCCATGTCCTTCGTGGCCATCGTGGGGGCGCTCACCGCGCTGTTCGCGGCGCTGATCGCCTTCGCCCAGGACGACATCAAGAAGG
>CAZQVZ010000597.1:0-2738 GCA_964596895.1 uncultured Myxococcaceae bacterium | reverse complement strand
GTGCAGATCTCCGGGGAGGCGACACAGGTTCGGCTCTGGTAAGAGGGCCGCCATGTCAGAGCACGTACTCGTCGTGGGCGCCGGGCAGATGGGCGCAGGCATTGCCCAGGTCGCGCTGCAGGCCGGGCTGACCGTCACCCTCGTGGACATCTCGGAGGCGGCGGTCGGCAAGGGCAGGGAGCGCATCCAGAAGGGGCTCGCCAGGCTGGTGGAGAAGGGCAAGCTCGACGCCGCGAAGCAGAAGGACGCGGAGAGCAGGCTCCGGACCGCGACCGCCATCTCCCAGGTGAAGGATGCGGACGTCGCCATCGAGGCGGCCACCGAGAACGAGGAGCTGAAGAAGGGGCTCTTCGTGCAGCTCGACGCGGTGGTGAAGCCCGGCGGCGTCCTGGCCACCAACACCTCCTCCATCCCCATCACCCGCATCGCCGCGGCAACGAAGCGGCCGGAAGCCGTCATCGGCATGCACTTCATGAACCCGGTGCCGGTGATGCAGCTCGTGGAGATCATCCGCGGCGCCGCCACCAGCGACGCGACCTACCAGACCACCCGCGCGCTGGCGGAGCGGATGGGGAAGACCACGGTGGTGTCGAAGGACTACCCGGGCTTCATCGTGAACCGGATCCTCATCCCCATGCTGAACGAGGCCTGCTTCGCCCTGATGGAGGGCGTGGCGTCGGTGGAGGACATCGACACGGCGATGAAGCTGGGGACCAACCAGCCCATGGGGCCCTTGCAGCTGGCGGACTTCATCGGGCTCGACACGTGCCTGTCCATCGCCCAGGTGCTGCACACGGGCCTGGGGGATCCGAAGTACCGGCCGTGCCCCTTGCTCCGCCAGTACGTGGAGGCGGGCTGGCTCGGGAAGAAGAGCGGCAAGGGCTTCTACGACTACGCCGCGAAGGGAGCGTAAGGCGCCATGGCGTTCGAGAACATCAAGCTGGAGGTGGACGGTCAGGTCGCGGTGCTCACCGTGGACCGGCCCAAGGCGCTCAACGCGCTGAACTCGCAGACCCTCACGGAGATCCACCAGGCGGCGGAGCAGCTGCGCGGCGACGCGAACGTCCGGGCGTTGATCGTCACGGGTGGCGGGCCCAGGGCCTTCGTGGCCGGGGCGGACATCGCGGAGATGGTGGAGCTGCCGCCGGAGGAGGCCAGGCGCTTCTCGGAGCGGGGCCACCGCGCGTTTGCGGCCCTGGAGTCACTGGCCATCCCCACCATCGCGGCCATCAACGGGTTCGCGCTCGGAGGCGGGCTGGAGCTGGCGCTGGGCTGTGATCTCCTCTACGCGTCGGACCGGGCGAAGCTCGGGTTCCCGGAGGTGACGCTGGCGGTGATCCCCGGCTTCGGCGGCACCCAGCGGCTGACGCGGCTGGTCGGGAAGATGCGCGCGCAGGAGCTGGTCTTCACCGGTGACGTCATCGACGCGCAGCGGGCGAAGGAGATGGGCCTGGTGCTGGACGTGATTCCGGCGGACGGGCTGCTCGCGCACTGCAAGGCGGTGGCGGAGAAGATCGCCAGCCGGGGGCCGCTGGGCATCCTGCACGCCAAGCGGGTGATGAACGTGGGCGCGGACGGTCCTCTGGGCGCGGCATGCGAGTTGGAGCAGCAGGCGTTCGGCCTGCTCTTCGGCACCGGGGATCAGAAGGAGGGCATGCGGGCCTTCCTGGAGAAGCGCAAGGCCACCTTCACCGGCCGGTAGGGGAGCGCCATGGTCTACGCGCGCAGGCTGGACTGCCCGCTGGTGAAGTCCTGGCGGGACGATGAGCGGCACACGGTGGCGGAGCTGTTCTGCGACGTGGCGGACGCGGTGAGGGACGGCCAGCCGGCGCGCTGGGACCTGATGGTGGGGCGCGAGGCGAAGGAGGTCCAGGCCCACCTGGGCGAGGTCCCGGTGCTGCTCACCCGCAGCGTGCCGAGCGGGGATCTGGTGGCCCGGCTGCAGCGCGCGCTGGGGCTGTACACCGAGCGGTCCATGCTCCAGGTGGTGCTCCTGCCGAAGACCTCCCGGGAGCTTTTGGACCTGCTGGACGGCGAGGTGATCTGGGAGGGCGACCTCTGGGTCCATCCCCATGACACCGCCGCGCCGGACGCGACCCCGGATCCGGCGGTGGACCCCGAAGGGTTCCTCCGGTCGGTGCCGTGGAGCCTCTCTCAGACCGCGGGCGCGCAGGACTGGCTCCTCACCTGCCAGGATGAGGCGCGGCTCGAAGAGCTGACCCGGCGGGCGGTGGCCGTCTTCGAGGGGCGGGGCCTGTCGGTGCAGGTTTTCAGCGGCCGGCACCTGAGGTAGACCCCGCGGCATGAACTTCGAGCTCACCGACACCCACCGGGAGATCCAGCGCATGTGCCGCGAGTTCGCGGCCAGAGAGCTCATCCCCAACGCCCGCAAGTGGGACGAACACCACGAGTTCCCCCGCGCCGCGGTGAAGCAGCTGGCGGAGCTGGGCCTGCTGGGCATCGCGGTGCCGGAGGCGTACGGCGGCGCCGGCCTGGACAACGTGGCCTACGTGCTGGCCATGGAGGAGGTGAGCCGCGGCTGCGCCTCCACCGGCGTGATCATGAGCGTGAACAACTCGCTCTACTGCGACCCGGTGATGAAGTTCGGCACCGAGGAACAGAAGAAGGAGTTCCTCGTCCCGTTCGCGCGCGGGGAGAAGCTGGGCTGCTTCGGCCTCACCGAGCCGGAGGCCGGCAGCGACGCCGCGGCGCAGAAGACCGTGGCCGTGAAGAAGGGC
>CAZQVZ010000596.1:0-2767 GCA_964596895.1 uncultured Myxococcaceae bacterium | reverse complement strand
CGATCTCCTTCTCCGGCGCGTAGCAGAGCGGGCGGATGACGGTGTTGCGCCCGTCATCACTGCGCAGAAGCGGCGGCATCGCCTTCACCGAGCCCGCGAAGAGCAGGTTCAGCATCAGGGTCTCGATGAGGTCATCCCGGTGGTGCCCGAGCGCGATCTTGTTGCAGCCCAGGTGCACGGCGGCGTTGTAGAGGATGCCGCGCCGCAGCCGGGAGCACAAAGAGCACTGGGTGCGCCCGGGCTCCAGCTTCTCGAGCACGATGCTGTAGGTGTCCTCCTTCAGCATCTTGTAGGCGAAGCCTTCGCGCTCGAAGTACTCCACCAGAAGGTGCCCCGGAAACCCCGGGTGGCCCTGGTCCAGGTTCACCGCCAGGAGCTCGAAGGGCACCGGCGCCTTGCGCTGCAGTTCGCGCAAGAGCCACAGCAGGGTGTGGCTGTCCTTGCCGCCGCTCATCCCCACCAGGATGCGGTCATTGGGCTGGATGAGCTGGAAATCCGCGATGGCGCGGCCCACGTGGCCGAGCAGCGACTTCTCCAGCTTTTGCTCTTCGTTCATCGCCCGCGAGTCCTATCCCAATGCCCCTCGAGGGGCTAGGGTCCGCGCCGCATGGCGACGTGGCCTGAAGGCGCAATTGACGTGGTGACCGCCACCTCCGCCCAGCAGGCGGCCGAGCGGATCAACCAGGCGGAAGAGCTGGCAGTGGACGTGGAAGCGGACGCGATGCACGCGTTCCGCGCGCGGTTGTGCTTCGTCCAGGTGAGCACCGGGCAGGACATCTTCCTCTTCGACACCCTGGTGCCGGAGGTGAATCCGAAGACGCTGGCGGACGCGTTCGCGGACCCCGCCCGGACGAAGTTCTTCCACGCGGCGGGCGGAGATCTCCAATACCTCGCGGAGCAGGGCCTGCGGGTCAAAGGCCTGTTCGACACCCACCGCGCGGCGACGCTTCTGGGCTGGCAGAAGGTGGGGCTGGCGGACCTGGTGCGCGAGCGGCTCGGGGTGGAGCTCAAGAAGGAGCACCAGCAGTCGGACTTCTCCTTGCGTCCCCTGCCCGAGGCGATGCGCGAATACAGCGCCGACGACGTGCGCTACCTCACCGAGATAGGCCAGCAGGTGCGCGAGGAGTGCCGCGCCGCGGACATCCTCGAGGAGGTCCTCCTCGACTGCGAGCGGCTGACCGAGGAGGCCGCGGGGCGCCCGGACGTGGCGGTGGAGTTCAAGGCGAAGCTGCCCAAACAACAGCTCAAGCCGGAGCAGTACGCGCTGGCCCGCGTTCTCGCGGCGCGGCTGCACGCTTTGCGGCTCGTCTGGGCGGAGGCGGCGAACGTGCCCATGGGGCGCATGTTGTCCAACGCCGCCATCACCGCGCTCGCCACGAGGCCCCCCAACGACCTGCGCGAGATGGTCAAGCGCGAAGGCGTCCGCGGCGGCTTCGTCCGCGAGCACGGTGAAGAGGTGCTGGCGCTCATCAACGAGCTGCGGGCGCTGCAGGCCAGGGGCGAGCTGCCGCTGCCCGAAGAGGACAAGGGCGCGCGGGATCCGGGCCGGCGTCGCCGGGCGGAGGCGCTCAAGGCGTGGCGGGTGGAGGCGGCGAAGGCGCGGAAGGTGACGGGCTCCGTCGTGCTGACCAACCCCTTGATTGATGAATTGGCCGCCACCGCGCCGAAGAGCCGGGAGGCGCTTCTGGCCATGCGCTGGCTGGGTGAGAAGCGGGTGCGGCTGTACGCGGAGGACCTGCTCCGCATCATCAGCACCGCGTAGACCTTCACGCCGCCGTCGCGGCGGCGGCTAGAGGACCCGCGAGAGCAGCGCCACCAGCGCCGGCAGCCCGAAGAGGAGCAGGAACACCACCGCCGCGCGCAGGCGCCGCTTGCGGGTGCGTCCTTCGTCCGGCGTCTGCTCTATCGCCTCGCACTGCTCGCACACCGGCAACTCCGGCGCGGGGTCACAGGCGCCGCACAGAAACGTGCCGCAGCGCGCGCACGTCGCCGTCGCCTCCTGTTCGTGCACGGGGCACAGCGCGCCGCGCAAGGCGCCGGGGCTGCCCTCCTCTTCGTCCAGCGCTGCGGGACCTGCGGCGTGCGCCTCTTCGATGACCCGCTTCGCCCGGTCCAGGTCCTCTGCCTCCACGAGGATGCGCAGCTCGATGTACGAGCCCATCATCCCCAGCATTGACCGGTGCTGTTCGCCCTGGACGACGACCTTGATGTCGTGCGCCTCCAGGAGCGACCGGACGACGGACGCCTCCTGGTTGTCCCCCACCGTCTGCAGCAGCGTGAGCGGCATCGCCTACCTCTTCCGGACCAGCGTCACCCCGTCCCGCAGCGTGAGCTGGACCCGCTCCACCCGGTCATCCTTCGCCACCCGGTCATTGAACGCCACCAGCGCAAGGTCGCTTTGGGCCTCGGGCTTCAGCACCCGCCCGCTCCACAGGGTGTTGTCCGCGACGAGCAGCCCGCCGGGCTTCAGGAGCGGCAGCACCGCCTCGAAGTAGCGGAGGTAGTTCTCCTTGTCCGCGTCGAGGAAGACCAGGTCCAGGGGCCCCTGCAGCGTCTTCACCGTGTCCAGCGCCGGGCCCATGCGCACGTGGATCTTGTGACCGTGGGGGCTCTTCGCGAAGTAGCGCCGCGCGATGGCCTCCGCCTTCGGGTCCACGTCACAGGTGGTGAGCTCCCCGTCCTCCGGGAGCCCCTCCGCCATCATCAAGGCGGAGTAGCCGGTGAACATGCCTATCTCCAGCACCCGCCGCGCGCCGGTCAGCTTCAC